>DASVEG010000035.1:0-20234 GCA_036380695.1 Acidimicrobiales bacterium | reverse complement strand
CGTCCTGCTGTTCGTGCCCGTGTTCCTTGCCTTCATCGTGTGGCGGCTGCCAGGCGGCGCGCTCGCCGGCATCCTCGCTGCGCTCGCGTACAGCGCGCTCCGGCTCGACGCGATCGACGCCGTCGGCGGCGACCGGTTCGTCGGGCTCATCGCGACGCGGACGCTCGGCTACGTCGCGTTCGGCCTCCTCGGCGGGTGGGCCGTGCAACAGCTCGAGACGTCGCTCGAGAAGCTCGACGCCTACGACCTCATCGACGACTGGACGAAGTTGTTCAACGCCAGGTTCTTCCTCTCCGAGACGGGGCTCGAGATGGCGAGGGCGCGCCGCTACCAGTCGCACTTCTCCGTCGTCGTCGTCGACGTGCCCGGCTCGGTCGTCCAGGGCGTCCCGCGGCGGAGGCGCGCCGCCCTTCTCGGCGAGCTGGGGCGAGCCGTGCAGTCGGCGGTGCGGACGGTCGACCGCGGCGTGCACGCAGAGGTCGACGGCTTCCACCGGCTCGCGGTGATCTGCCCGGAGACCGGGGCCGAAGGCGCCGCCATCTTCACGGGACGGCTCGCCACGCAGATCGCGGACTTCTTCGACAGCCGCAACCTGTCGATCGACGAGGTCGCGCTCGCGGCCCGTTCACTCAGCTTCCCTGGCGACGACGCCGCCCTCGACGCGTTGCGGGCGGACTTCGAGCGCGTCGAGCGCGAGCAGCACCCGGAAACCGCGACGACCGCCTGACCGGGCGCCGCCAGCGCTACGGGAGGCGGATGTTCTCGCCGCTGAAGACGCCCTGCGGGCTCTCGAACCCTGGCACCACCCAGGCGTGCAGCATCCACGAGAGCCGGCCGCTCGCCCTGCAGCGCTTGTAGCCATCGCCGGCGAACACGGGACCTTCGTCGGTGATGCATGTCTGCAGGTGCTGGTGCCAGTGGTCGGCCCGGCCTGCGAAGCCGTCGGGCGCGTGAGGAGCGATCACGTAATAGGTCGCGCCGACGATTCGGCTCTCCGGCCTGTCGCCGTCGTACAGCAGCATCTCGGGCTCTGCCGGGTCGAAGCGCTCGTCGATGCGCCCGTAGTCGATGTAGTGCGCGCCGATGAGGCTCTCGTAGGGCGTGCCCGCCTCGAACCCCGCCGCCCGCGCGTCGGCGAGCGTCGGGAACGCCGCGGCCGCAGCCTTCGACGCGGCGAGCTGGGTGTCGAGCGTCGCCCGTTCCTCGGCCGAGAGCACCGGAAGGCTCGGGCCCGTCCCGTGCTCGGTGGCGGCATGCTCGGCACCCGCCGGCTCCGCGTCGCCGTGCGACGACGTTGCGGAGGCGGCCGAGTGCGGTTCTGGGTGGTCGTCGCCCGCGGCGGCGTCGAATGCGACGGCCGCCGATGCCGACCCGACCACCACGACGACGGCGAGCCCGATGGCCGTGAGCGCGGGGCGCCGCGGTCTCGCGTCCGTGTCCGTGTCCGGTCGCCCGTCGACGAGCGCGGCCGCGCCGGCCACGACCAGACCGAGCCCGAGGCCGAGCAACGCATGCCCCGGGTTGCGCCACGACAGCACGCCTTCGTGGGCCGCGAGCCCAGGGTCGCGGGCGTGCAGCCAGACGTCGACGGCGAGGCCCGCGACCTGCGAGACGACGCCGGCGACGACCAGCTTGGGGGCGAACGTCCGCACCGTCCCATTGTGGCTGGCAACCGCAAGGGTCATCCGTCACGAAAAGCGTTTGAACGTTCTTCAGGGAGGTACAGTGGTGCCCTGGCAGCGAACCTTGGGGGTGGCATGCCAAGGCGGCTCACGCCGCCTTCGCGTGTAGGCCAGCCGCCGGTGTGCGTAACAACCTCACCGGAGGAGACGAATGGCCATCACGATGGAGTCCCCACGCTCGTGGGACGCCAGCATCGAATGGCGGCGTGACGCCGCCTGCAAAGACCTCGATCCCAACCTGTTCTTCCCGATCGGCGTGACCGGTCCGGCGGTCGATCAGATCGCCGCGGCCAAGTCGATCTGCACACTCTGCCCGGTCCGGGCCGAATGCCTCGACTTCGCCATCACCACCAACCAGGAATTCGGCATCTGGGGTGGCACCAGCGAGGACGAGCGCCGGGTGCTCCGTCGCCAGTGGAGGGCCCGCATCCGCCGCGAGCGGGCCGAGGCGGCCGCCGCCAGCTGACGCCGGCCGGGGCAACCCGCACGACCCGCAGGAACGACTGCTTTTGGCCACAAAGCGACAGGAGATGTCGCGTGGCCAAAAGCGCGTCAGGGGGTCTGGGCCTCCACGGGCATGTCGGACCCGGCCTCGCGCTCGACGTCGGTCGACTCCGACCGGGCGGCGCGGGCCGACGAGATGAGCACGGTCGCACCGAGGATGGCTGCGCCGCCCGCGGCCTGCAGCGGCCCGAGGCGCTCGCCGAGCAGGAGCGCCCCGAGCACCACCGCGGAGAACGCCTCCATCGTCATCACGATCGCCGTCCGGCTCGCGCCCATGCGCTTGAGCGCGGCGAAGAGCAACGTGAAGGCCGAGCCGGTGGCGACCCCGTTGATCAGCATCAGCCACCACGACGAACCCGGCGCGCGCAACCCGCCCGTCGCCAGCCCGGCGATCGTCAGCGAGAGCGACGCGCCGAGCGCGACCCATGCGCCGTTGGTGAGCGAGTCGGTCTTGGGGACCACTCGCGACGACACCAGCAGGTAGACCGCGAAGCTCGCGGCCGCCGAGAGCGCGAGCACGACGCCCATGACCGCTATCTCGACGCGCGAGCCGGCGACCACGATCAGCACGGTGCCGCCGACCGACAGCGCCAGCGCGCCGAGCAGGCGCGGCGACGGTCGTAGCCGGCCCGAGGCCAGCTCGATCACGGCGACGATGGCCGGGTACGCGTAGAAGAGCAGCGCCACCGCGGCGGCGGTGCCCCGCTCGAGAGCGGAGTAGAAGAGCGCCGACTCGACGGCATACCCGATGGCCCCGAGCGCGAGCGGCCGCCAGCGCTCACCGGGCGCGGGCAGGAGCGGCCGGCGGGCGGCCAGCAGCACGAGGAACGTCGCGAGCGCGGCCACCCCGAACCGCACCGAGAGGCTCGCGGTCGGCCCGAAGCCGCGGGTCGCCAGCTCGCGGTTGCAGACGATGGTGACGCCGTACGACACCGCGGCCGCGACGGCGAGCGCCGTCCCGACCACCTGCCCGCCCGAGTTGTCGCGCCCGCTCAGCGCGCGTACAACGCCTCGATCTCGGCCGCGTACTTCTCGTTCACGCCGCGGCGCTTCAGCTTCATCGTGGGCGTGAGCTCTTCCGAGTCCGGAAGCCACTCGGCGCTGAGGATCTTGAACTTCTTGATCTGCTCGACCTGCGAGAAGCGCTTGTTCGCCTCCGCCACGTTGCGCTCGACTTCGGCGACGACCTCGGGGTGTTCCGACAGTGCCGCGAACGAATCGGCGTCGATGCCGTTCTGCTTGGCCCACGACGGCGCAACGTCGGGGTCGAGGACGAGGAGCGCGGACATGAACGGTCGCCGGTCGCCGATGACCGCGACCTGGCCGATCAGCGGGAACGACTTGAGCGCCGCCTCGAGGTTGGCGGGCGAGATGTTCTTGCCGCCCGCGGTGATGATGAGCTCCTTCTTGCGGTCGACGATCCGGAGGTAGCCCTCGTCGTCGAACTCACCGATGTCGCCGGTGTGGAGCCAGCCGTCGTCGTCGAGCGCCTCGGCCGTCTTCTCCGGGTCGTTGAGGTAGCCGGGGAAGATGTTGCCGCCTTTGGCGATGACCTCGCCGTCGTCCGCGAGCTTCACCGTCACGCCGGGGATGGCAGGGCCGACGTAGCCCGGCTTCACCTTGATGGGCGCCCAGGTGAGCGGGCCCGTGTTCTCCGACATGCCGTAGATCTCCGAGAACGGCACGCCGATGGCGCGGTACCACTCGACGAGCTCGACCGGGATCGGCGCGGCCCCGGTGATCGCGAACTCGAGGGCGTCCATGCCGAGCATCTGGCGCACCTGCGCGAAGGCGACGGCGTCGAGGAACTCGTAGGTCTGGCGCTCCTCGTCGGTGAGCGAGGCGTCGCCTTCGAGGGTGCGCTTGGCGACGATGGGCTTGGCTGCGGCGATGGCCTCGTCGAACTTCTGCTTCTTGTCGGGGTCGGCCCCGAGCGCGGCCTCGACGCCTGCCTGGATCTTCTCCCACACCCTCGGCACACCGAAGGCGAGCTGCGGCTGGGTCTCTCGCAGGTACACCGCGATCTGGCCGGGGTCGGGGCACGTCGTGACCTCGTAGCCGGCGAAGATCCCGGAGTAGTGGCTCGTCTGCCTCTCGGCGATGTGGGCCATCGGGAGGTAGGAGACGACCTTCCAGCCCTCGAGCTCGCTGCGTTCGCGACCGAACGACCGGAGGAGCGATTCGGTCGTCCACGCCACGTTGTAGTGGGTGATCATCACGCCCTTGGGCGGCCCCGTCGTGCCCGACGTGTAGATGAGCGTGGCCAGGTCGTCGGGTTGCGCGATCGCGCTCGCTTCGTCGAGGTCGACGCCCTTGCTGTCGAGCAGCTGCGACCACGCGACGACGTCGGCTTCGGGCTCGCCGCGCACCACGACGACGTGCTCCAGCTTGGGCAGCTCGCTGCGCACCTTGAGGAACCGCTCGAGGAAGCCTTCGTCCTCCACGACGGCGACCTTGGCCTCGCCGTGAGACGCGAGGTACTCGACCTGCTCTGGCGCGGAGGAGTTGTAGATGGAGAACGGGGTCGCACCGAGAAGGAGCGCGGCCATGTCCGCGACGTGGAACTCCGGGACGTTCCGGAGCATCAGCGCGACGCGATCGCCCTTGCCGACGCCGAGGTCGCGCAGCCCCGCGGCCACCCGGCACGCTCGCTCGGCGTACTCCGCCCAAGTGAGCTGGCCGTAGCCGTCGCCCTCCTTCCAGCGGAGCGCGATCTTGGAGCCCTTGTTCTTGACGGTCTCGGCGAAGGCCTTCGGGACCGTCATGCCCGCGACGGCCTCGTCGATCTGCTCTTTGGTGACGTCCATCACACGGGAACGCTAGCCACCCGTGAATTGTTGACTTCTTTTGTCAACTATTGTGGGCCCGACCCACCATGAAAGAGGAGTGCTCGTGACACTGCGCCTGGGCGACGAAGCGCCCGACTTCACTGCAGAGACGACGGAGGGGACGATCTCCTTCCACGACTGGCTCGGCGACAGCTGGGGCGTCCTCTTCTCGCACCCGAAGGACTTCACCCCGGTTTGCACCACCGAGCTCGGCTACACCGCGAAGCTGAAGCCCGAGTTCGAGAAGCGCAACGTCAAGGTCATCGGTCTCTCGGTCGACCCGCTCGGCAGCCACGAGGGCTGGTCGAACGACATCGAGGAGGTCACCGGCCACCGGCCGAACTTCCCGATGATCGCCGACGCGGACAAGAAGGTGTCCGACCTCTACGGCATGCTCGACCAGAACGCGGCCGACACCCAGACGGTGCGCTCGGTGTTCGTGATCGGGCCCGACAAGAAGATCAAGCTGACGATCACCTATCCGGCGTCGACCGGCCGCAACTTCGACGAGGTCCTCCGCGTCATCGACTCGTTGCAGCTCACGTCGAAGCACAAGGTCGCCACGCCGGTGAACTGGAAGCACGGCGAAGACGTGATCATCGGCGCCGCGGTCCCCGACGAGGAGGCCAAGGAGCTGTTCCCGCAGGGCTGGGAGGCGAAGAAGCCCTACCTGCGCCTCGTCCCCGACCCGTCGAAGAAGTAGCCCGACAGCTAGTACGCCGCGCGCAGGCGGAAGCGCTTGCGCGGGCTGACGTTGACGAGGCGGTCGTCGACCCGGCGGATACCCGGGATGGCGACCGCCTTGTCCTGCATCCGAGCATGCACCTCCGGGCTGACCCGGCCCGTGAGCGTGGCGACGCCGTTCTCGACCCGCACGTCGACCGCGGTGCCTCGCGTCATCGAGTCCCTGGCCAGCGCGACGCGCAGGCGCAACTCGGCCTCGGCGTCGCTCGTGCCGTTGCCTGCGATCGTGCCCGACAGCGCACGCAGCGCGAAGGAGAACCAGTCGAGGACCCGGTAGCGGTTTCTCCACGCCCACAGGGCCATGCCGATGCGGGAGGTGGGGAGCAGTCCGGTGAGCAGGCGACGCATGCCCGCCTTATCCCCCTTCCGGTGCCTCCCGATGCAGCAGGAAGCGGCCGGTGGCCCGGCTCACGATCTGGCCATCGCCGTCGCGCACGGTCGCCTCGGCGAACGCGACCTGCTTGGTGAGGCGCGTCACCTCGCCACGGACGGCGAACGTGCCGTCCTTGAACGCGGCCCGGAGGTAGTCCCCGTTCATGTCGATGGTCGACTTGGTGCGGTCGCGGCCGTCGAGGGTCGCGTTGATGGCGAAGTTCATCGCCGCGTCGAGCACGACGTCGTGGACGCCGGCCTGCACGTAGCCGTGGGGGTTGCACGCGAGGTCGGTCGGGTTCCAGGTCGCGGTCGCCCAACCGTCGCCGTAGCCGTCGAACGCGCAGCCGATGGCGCCGATGATCGCCATACCGCCGTCGCCGAGCCAGCGGTCCATGTTCTTGCCCATCGCACCTCGTTCTCGTGACGTGGGGCCGTTACGGGAAACGGATCGTGAACCGTGCCCCGCCGCCGGGCGGCTCGTCCAATGTGAGGGACGCGCCGAGACGGGTCGACAGCTCGCGGGCGACGGGCAGGCCCAGGCCCATGCCTGCGCCCGTGTGATTGCCCCGGAAGAAGCGCTGGAACACCCGTCCCCGGTCTTCGTCCGGGATGCCGGGGCCGCGATCGGACACCGTCACGTCGAGCGCGCCATCGTCGTCGCGCCGCGCCGCGAGGCTGGCGTCGCCTGCGTACTTCAGCGCGTTGTCGACGAGCTGGTTGAGCGTGTGCCGCAGGATGACGGGATCGGTCACGACGTAGATGTCGTCCGCGCACTCGATGCGGACGCGGGTGGCGTCGATCGACAGGTCGCGTACCTGCTCGAGCACCGACCGGAGGTGCACGTCCTCGAGCTTTGCCTGCGTCATGCCCGCCTCGAACGACGCGACGGTCAGGATCTCCTCGATCAGGGCGGACAGGCGACCGACGGACGTCTTCACCCGGTTGAGCACCTCGGCCCGCTGGGTGGCATCGAGGCGGTCGCCGTGGAGGAGGAGGGTGTCGGTGAACCCGCCCATGATGGTGAGCGGGGTCCGGAGCTCGTGGGAGATGCGGGCGATGAAGTCGGACTTCATGCGCTCGAGCTCGACCTCCATCTCGTGCCGCCTTGCGCTCTCGATGGCGCCCGCGACCTGGACGGCGAGGCCTTCGAGGAGCGCGACGTCTTCCTCGTCGAACGCGTCGATCTCGTTCGAGTCGATCTGGAGCGCGCCGATGACGTCGCCGGTGACGACGAGGGGGACGGCGAGGTAGCTGTGCGTTGTCGCGTTCGACCCCTTGGCTCGCTGGTCGCGGTCGACGCGCTCGTCTTCCCAGATGTCGGGCGAGTAGATCGACAGGCCCGTCTGCACGACCCGCCCTGACAACCCCTTGCCGACGGGCACACGAGACGCGAGCACGTCGTCGCTCACCTCGGGGTCGGACGCGGCGATACGCACGCCCCAGTCGTCGCGGAGCTGGATGGTGCCGCCCTTGAAGTCGACGAGCAGGCGCATCGCGCCGAGCACCGTCTTGAGCACCGGTTCCAACTCCAGGGCGGGGCCGATCTCGCGCGCGACCTGCGCGAGGATCCGCTGCAGCTCGAGCACGCGCCCGAGCCGCTCCTCCGCGCTCCGTGTGGGCCGGCGTGAGGCCATTGCCGTCATGGTGGCACGCGGGTCGCCTGGGCAGTTCAGGGACCTGCGGGCTAGCGTCGTTGACCGACCAGTCAAGTTCTCTTGCAAGTGGGAGTTCGCATGCCGGACGCAGTGATCATCGACGCCGTACGTACCGGCCTCGGCCGTGGCAAGAAGGAGAGCGGGAAGCTCAGCGGCTGGCACCCGGTCGACCTCGCCGCCGAGGTGCTGAAGGCCCTCGCCGAGCGCAACAACCTCGACCCCGAGCTCATCGACGACGTCGTCATGGGCTGCGTCATGCAGGTGGGCGAGCAGGGGCTCAACGTCGGGCGCAACGCCGTGCTCGCCGCCGGGTTCCCCGAGTCGGTGCCCGCGACGACCGTCGATCGGCAGTGCGGCTCCTCGCAGCAGTCGGCGCACTTCGCGGCCCAGGGCGTGATGGCCGGCGCGTACGACGTCGTCATCGCGGCCGGGGTCGAGGTCATGAGCCGCGTCCCGATGGGCATCTCGATGGCCGTCGGCGGCATGCCGTTCGGTCCCAAGATGGGCCAGCGCTACGCCGGCGTCGGTGGCCTCGTGCCCCAGGGGATCTCGGCCGAGCTCATCGCCGAGAAGTGGAACATCTCGCGTGACGAACTCGACGCGTTCAGCGTCGAGAGCCACCTGCGGGCCGCGAGGGCTCGCGAGGAAGGGCGCTTCCAGAACGAGATCGTCCCGGTCAAGGTCAAGGACGTCAGCGGCAACGACACCGACGAGGTCTTCGACTACGACGAGGGCATCCGCCCCGAGTCGTCGGTCGAGAAGCTCGGTCAGCTCAAGCCGGCGTTCAAGCCAGACGGCAAGGTCACCGCGGGCAACTCGTCGCAGATCACCGACGGCGCAGCAGCGGTGCTGATCATGAGCGAGGACAAGGCGAAGGCGCTCGGCCTCAAGCCCCGCGCCCGGTTCCACTCGTTCGCGCTCGCCGGTGTCGACCCGGTGATGATGCTCACGGGCCCGATCCCGTCGACGCAGAAGGTGCTCGACCGCTCCGGCCTGTCGATCGACCAGATCGACGTCTTCGAGATCAACGAGGCGTTCGCGTCGGTCGTGCTCGCGTGGGAGAAGGAGTACCACCCCGACATGACCAAGGTGAACGCGAACGGCGGCGCCATCGCCCTTGGTCACCCGCTCGGCTGCTCCGGCGCCCGCCTCATGGCGACGCTCCTCAACGAGCTCGAGCGCACCGGCGGCCGCTACGGCCTGCAGACGATGTGCGAGGGCGGCGGCATGGCCAACGCCACCATCGTCGAGCGCCTGGGCTGACCTGAGGGCTCGGGTTTTTGGGCGCGATCAGTGCCGTATACGGCACTGATCGCGCCCAGAACCGGGGAAGAGGTGCATGGACGTCGTCCTGAAGCTGGTGATCGGGCTGGCCTTCGCGTATGCCGTCATGCGCGTCGGCATGGCGATCCTGCGGGCGTTCGCCAACCCGCTGCCCGCGCCGCCGCCGCCTGGCGAGATGCGACGCGTCAACGTGCGGTTCCGCTGCTCCATCTGCGGGGTCGAGGTGCGCATGACGGCCGCGCCGAACGAGGAGCCAGAGGCGCCGCGTCACTGCCAGGAAGACATGGAGCTGGTCGCGCCGGTCGAGTGATGCCCGCTGTCCCCAGGCTGTGGACAAGTCTGGGGAGAATTACGCCTCTGTAACTTTCGTCACCTGGTGTTCACGGGCGGGCGGACGCTTTTTCGCACTCGACCCGCGCCAGGCGCGGACAACTGCGAAAAAGCGACTGGCGGGCGCCGCGAGGACGGGCGGCGGGAGTCTCGGGGCCGCCTAGCGCCACTTGGTGGCGACGATGAACCCTGCGGTGATGAGGCCCAGGCCGCCGAGCAGGTACATGTTGCTCGGGTCTTCGCCCGGGAGCAGGTTGAGGTAGTTGGTGACGATCACCAGCATGCCGACGATGAGCAGCGCGCCCATCACCCACGGCACCCACCGGGGGCTGATCTTCGCCTCACGAGGGATCGGTGCGGTGTACCGGCCGCTCGTCGTGCTCGACGTGCCCTTCGGCGTCACGCGCCCATGCGGCGCATTGACCGGCCGGGCCTGAATTGCGGAACCGGGGCGGGACACCTTGCGCTTGGTGGGAGCCATGGCGCCCAAGCGTAGGCAAGATGGAGGCGTGAGGACGAGGCGCTCCTACGGCGTGGCGATCGCGTGCACCGCGATGGCGTTCGTCGTGGTCTTGTCGTTCCGCGGGCAGGGGAGCGCCAACCCGGAGGCGAGGCTGCCGACGAGGTACCGGCTCGCCGACCTCATCGAGCGCCAGCAGCGCGTGACCGCCGACTTGCGGCAGGAGGTCGCGAGCCTCCGGACGGAGGTGGAGACCGAGCGGGCGAAGGCGACCCATCGCACCGGTGGCGTCGTGGCGCTCGAAGCGAAGCTCGACGAGCTCGCCGACGTGGCCGGCACCACCGACCTCCGCGGCGCAGGGCTCCGAGTGACGCTCGACGACTCCTCGCTCGAGCGGCCCCCCGACGGGGCGAGCGTGAACGACCTCGTGGTCCACTCCCAAGACGTGCAGGCGGTGGTGAACGCCCTGTGGCGCTCGGGGGCGGAAGCGATCAGCATCAACGGGCAGCGGCTAGTCGGCACGAGCGCGGTGCTCTGCGTCGGCAACACGCTCCTGCTGAACGGCACGGTGCACTCGCCGCCGTACGTGGTGTCGGCGATCGGAGCGACGAGGGACCGGTTCGACTCCGACCGCCTCGTCCGCCGGCTGAAGGCGGCCACTACCGCGTTCGGCCTGCGGCTGCAGGTCGACCGGGTGGGCGACCTCACGGTGCCCGCGTTCGCCGGCGCCACCAAGCTCACGTACGCCCAGCCGGTACCCTCCCCGACGCCATGAGTGCGTCCGCCGGGGGCCCGCGCGTCGTCGTCATCGACAACTACGACTCGTTCGTCTACAACCTCGTCCAGTACCTCGGCGAGCTCCGCGCGGAGCCGGTCGTGCACCGCAACGACGCGGTGACCGTCGAGCAGGTCGCCGATTTGCAGCCGGACGCCATCCTCGTGTCGCCCGGCCCTGGCCGCCCGGAGGTCGCGGGCATCTCGAACGACGTGATCCGCGAGCTGGGCCCGACGGTTCCCACGCTGGGCGTGTGCCTCGGACACCAGTGCATCGGCGAGGTGTTCGGCGGCCGCATCGTCCGGGCGCCGCACATCATGCACGGCAAGACGTCGTGGATCTCACACCGGGGCGATGGCGTGTTCGCGGAGCTGCCCGACCCGTTCGAGGCGACCCGGTACCACTCCCTCGTCGTCGAGCGCGACTCGTTCCCGTCGTCCGAGCTCGAGGTGACGGCCGAGACGGAGGACGGCGTGATCATGGGCGTCCGCCACCGGTCGCACCCGATCGAAGGCGTCCAGTTCCACCCCGAGTCGATCCTCACCCGCTCGGGGCACGACCTCCTGCGCAACTTCCTCCGCCTGGTCCGCGCCGCGTAATCGCGCCGCGAAGCCGCGCAGCCGAAGCGACGCCGCGGTTCAGTCGTCCGGTGCCGACGTCGTGGTGGTGCTCGCGGGGGCGACGAACCTGCCAAGGCGCACCGTCACCGTCGACCCCGGTTCGACCCTGGTGCCACCGCTCGGCGTCTGTGCGACGACCTTGCCGTCGTCGCTCGCGTTGATCTGCGTCTCGGGCGTGCCTTCGCGGTAGACGAGACCGGCGGCCTCGATGTCGCGTTTGGCGTCCGCGGCGGACTTGCCCATCACGTTCGGCACCGCGATCTGTTCGGGCCCGGTCGAGACGAAGATCGTCACGGTCGAGCCTTCCTCGGCGGTGGCTCCCGCTGGCGGGTCGGTGCGGGTGACGCGTCCTTCTGCGGTGTCCTTCGACGGCTCGTTGGCCCGCTTCACCTTGAAGCCGGCCTCGCCGAGCTCGTTCGCGGCGTCGACCGGATCCTTGCCAGCGAGGTCGGGGATGGTGTTCTGCGCCTTGCCCGACGAGACCACCAACTTCACGTCCGAGCCCTTCGCCACCTCCGTCTCCGGCTTCGGGTCCTGGGTGATCACCTGGTCGTCCGGGACGTTGCGGTCGGTCTTCCGCTCGATCTTGGGATTGAGGTCGAGCTCGGCGAGGGCGTCCCGCGCCTCGTCGATGTCCTTCCCGACGAGCACGGGGACCTTGACGGTTGCCGGCGCGGTGCCGACGGTGATCGTCACCTGCGCGCCGGAGTCGACGCTGCCGCCCTCTTGCGGGTCCTGCGCGACGACGCGGTCGACCTTGGTGGTGTCGGTGGTGACCTCGCTCTTCACGAGCACTTCGAGACCCTCGTCTTCGAGGATCTCGGTCGCTTCGGCTTGGGTCTTGCCGATCACGAGCGGCATCTCCACGCGGTCGCCGCCCGAGCCGCCGAAGAGGCCGGCCTCCGACCCGAGCAGGTAGAGCAGCCCGCCGAGCACGGCGAGCATCACGAGCAGGAGGATCACGAACGGTCCGACACCGCGCTTCTGCGGAGGGGGAGGGCCGCCCCGGCCCGTGGTGTCCTGGACGACCGTCTGGTCGACCATCTGCGTGCGGTTCACCGCCGGCGTGGCCACGGTGGCGTCGCTGTACGCCCCAGCCATGAGCGTGGGGTTGGCGAGCACGCTGCGGCCGTGGCGGAAGCGCAGGAGATCCTGCCGCAGCTCTTCCGCGGTGGTGTAGCGGTCGTTCGGGTTTTTCGCCATCGCCTGCAGGACGATCGCCTCGAACTCGCGCGGCACGTCGCGGTTGATCTCATGCGGCGGGATCGGCTGCTCGCGCACGTGCTTGTACGCGATGGCCATGGGGTTGTCGCCCTGGAAGGGGGCGCGGCCCGCGATCATCTCGTAGAGCACGACGCCAAGGCTGTAGATGTCGCTGCGCGCGTCGACCCGGTGGCCCTGTGCCTGCTCCGGCGAGAAGTAGGTGGCCGTCCCCATTACCGAACCGGTCTGGGTCAGGTCCTGCTCGGCGTTCGCGGCGCGCGCGATGCCGAAGTCGGTGACCTTGACCGCGCCGGTCGTCGAGACCAGGACGTTGCCGGGCTTGACGTCGCGGTGCACCACGCCGCTCTGGTGCGCGTAGTGCAGCGCGGCGGCGACGTCGGCGCCAACGTCGGCGGCTCGCTCGGGCAGCAGCGGCCCCTCGCCGCGGATGATCTGCCCCAGCGTGCGGCCCTCGATGTACTCCATCACGATGAAGTACGTGCCGTCCTCCTCGCCCCAGTCGTAGATCGACACGATGTTCGGGTGGCTGAGGTTGGCTGCCGCTTGCGCCTCCCGCCGGAACCGTTCGACGAAGTTGCGGTCGGTCGACAGCTCACGGAAGAGCACCTTGAGCGCGACAGGGCGATCGAGCATGAGGTCGCGCGCGACGTAGACCTCCGCCATCCCACCCCGTGCCAGGTGGCGCTGGATTTCGTAGCGGCCGCTGAAGACCTGCGATTCCGACGGTTGCGACATGACCCTTCCAGCCTAAGTGAGCGTGGTCCTCCGACCGGGGCGCGTGCGAAACGGTTGCTTCAGAGCCCGAGCGCTGCCTTGAGCACCGCCTGCGCGATCGGCGCCGCGACGCGGCCACCGGTGGCCTCGCTCACGCCGTCCTGGCTCTCCACGATGACCGCGACCGCGACCTTGCGTCCGTTGGCGTCGCCGAAGCCGATGAACCACGCGTGGGCGTTGTCGCCCTCGGTCTGGGCGGTACCCGTCTTGCCGCCGACCACCGCGCCCGCGACCTTGGCCCGGGTGGCCGTGCCGCGCTCGACGACCGTCACCATGAGGTCGCGGAGCTGGCGTGCCGTCTCGGGCGAGGTTGCCGTCTTCCACGGCTCTGGCTCGTGGCGACGGACGACGTCGCCGTCGCTGTCGTGCACCTCGGCGAGCAGGTGCGGTTCCATCACGACACCGTCGTTGGCGACCCCTGCCGCCACCAACGCCATCTGCAGCGGCGTGGCGCGGACGCTGTGCTGGCCGATCGCCGACTGCGCGAGCGTCGACTCGGCGCGCTCGAACGAACCCGCGTCGGGGATCGCGGACGCGCTGACGGCCGTGAGGTCGAGCGGCGGGCGTGCGTCGAACCCGAAGTCGCGCGCTTCGTCGACGAGCGCCTCCGCGCCGAGGTCGAGCCCCATCTGACCGAACCCCGTGTTGCACGACACCCGCAAGAGGTCGGGCAGGGTCCCCCCGCACGTGCCTCCCCCGAAGTTCGGCAGGTTCACGTTGGTGCGCGGCAGGTCGAGCACCTTGAGCGGCGGGTACGCCTTCGTCGCCAGCTCGGGCTTGCGCTCCAGCGCGGCCGCGCTCGTCACGACCTTGAAGGTCGAGCCGGGCGCGAACGTCTCCTGGTACGACCGCCCTTGCATCGGCTTGTTGGGCGCGGCGTTGAGCAGCTGCCACGCCTGCTGCACCCCGCGCTGGTCGTGTTGCGACAACGCGTTCGGGTCGTACGACGGGAAGCTCCACAACGCGAGCACCGCGCCGTTGGTGGCGTCGACGGCGACGACCGACCCGCGTCGCGGCCCGAGCGCGTCGCGAGCGATGGTCTGCAGCGACTTCGACGCGGTGATGAAGACGTCGCCGGTGACCGTCCGGTCCACCACGATGTCCTTGAGCGAGTCGATGCCCAGGTCGCGTCCGGCGAGCTCGTCGCTGTAGCGCCGCTCGAGCCCCGTGGCGCCGTACGTGAAGGAGAAGAAGCCCGTCACGTGCGCGAACAAGTCCTTCTCCGGGTACTCGCGCAGGCGCTCGAACTGGTCGTCGACGTCGACGCTCCTGGCCAGCACCGCGCCGTCGGCGCTGATGATCTGACCGCGAGGCTTGCTGAAGTCGCGCACGGCGGTGCGGGTGTTGCGCGGGTCGTTGGCGAGGCTGTTGGCGCGGTACACCTGCAGGTAGTTGAGCTGCAGGAAGAGCGCGACGAACAGCACCATCAGCGTGATGCCCACGCGGCGGATCTGCTGGTTCACGCCGCCCTCGTGCCCGTGGCTGCATTCACCGTCTCGTCCGCGGCCGCGACGCGTTCGCCGGTGTCGGCGGAGATGCGCAGGAGCAGCGCGAGCAGCACGTAGTTCGCGAGCAACGACGATCCGCCGTAGGAGACGAACGGCAACGTGATGCCCGTGAGCGGGACGAGCCTCGTCACGCCGCCGAGGATGATGAAGGTCTGCACCGCGAGGATCACGGTGAGGCCCGTGGCGAGCAGCTTCTCGAAGTCGTTCCGCGCGTTCATGGCGATGCGCAGGCCGACGCCGACCATGAGCAGGAACGCGACGACGATCGCCGTCGTGCCGACGAGACCGAGCTCCTCGCCGATGGCCGCGAAGATGAAGTCGGTCGTGACCGCGGGGATCTTGTTGGGGCTGCCGAGGCTGAGGCCGCGCCCGGCGACGCCGCCGCTGCCGAATGCGAACAACGACTGCACGAGCTGGAACCCGCGGCCCCCGACGTCCTCGAACGGGTCGAGCCAGATCGCTACGCGTGATCGCACGTGCTCGAACGAGTTGTACGCGATCGTCGCCCCGACGACGAACAAGATGCCCCCGAGCACGAGGTAGATGCCGCGGGCCGTCGCGACCCACAGCATCGCGACGAACAGGGCGAAGAACAGCAGCGAAGAGCCGAGGTCGCGCTCGAAGATCATCACGACGAGCGAGAACCCCCATGCGCCGATGATCGGCCCGAGGAACTTCGGGTCGGGGAGGTTCACCGGGCCGATGCGGCGGATGAACTCTTGCAGCAGCTGGCGGTTCTGCACGAGGTACCCGGCGAAGAAGATCGCGAGGGCAAGCTTGGCGAGCTCGCCGGGTTGGAAGCTCGCCGCGCCCACGCGGATCCAGATGCGCGAGCCGTTGATGTTGCGACCGATGCCCGGCAGCAACGGCATGAGGAGGAGCGCGATTCCCACGAACAGGAACGTGTAGCGGTAACGCTCGAGGTCGCGTGCCCGCTTCACGACGACCAGGGTGACGATGAACGCGGCGACGCCCAGCGCCGTCCACACCGCCTGCAGCGCGGCGAGGTCGCGGTCGAGCCGCGCGATGAAGACGTAGCCGATGCCGTTCAGCAGCCCGGCCATCGGCAGCAGCACGCCGTCCGCGGTGCGCGCGAACTTGCGCATGGCGAGATGGGCGACGCCGAGCAGGGCGAGGATGAAGCCGAGGAACGGTACGAGGTTGGCGGGGAGCGATGCCGACTTCCCCAGGCTGGCGAGCGTGTAGCCGCCGACCGTGACGAGCGCGGCGAGGACGATCAGCCCGAGCTCGGTGGTGCGTCGGGCCGCTGGAGCGGCCGCCATCACGGCGAGCTCGTCGTGGTCGCGGACGGGTCGGTCGTGGTGGTCGTGGGCGACGCAGGCGACGTGAGCTGGCTGTCGCGCCGCAGGTTCCGGACGTACGCGCGCGCTTCGTCGAGCGACGCGACCTCGTGGCCGTCTTCGACGGCGTCGAGGCGCGCGACCGGCACGGCCGCGACGGTGAGGTCGGTCTCCTCCTCGACCGTCGGGTCGAACCAAAGGAGCCCGCCGGGCCTGCCCTTGAAGATCGTGACGCGTCCCTCGTGGGAGCCCACGAACCAGCTGTTCCGGGCGTACCAAGCGACGGCTCCGGCGGAGCCGCCGACGACGAGCAGGAGCACCACGAGGAACGCGGCGACACGGAGCGTCAACCGGCGGGTCGGCAGGTCGGGCTCGTCGGCGAACCCCCGGCCCGACGGGGTCTCCCACGGCGCGGGGCCTTCGTGTTCTCCTTCGCGGGAGAGGCCGCGCAGCTGCGCGTTCCTCTCCTCGGCCGTCATCAGGCGGCGCCGCGTTCCCGTGGTCTGCGGCGTGGCTCCCGCCGCGGCGGCCTCGCCGTAGGTGGAGGTGCGGGGGTCGTCCGCGGCGTGCAGGGCCGCCGACGCGGTCGAGGCGCGATCGTCGTCGTCCACCACGTCGACGACGACCACGGTGATGTTGTCGCGGCCGCCCTTCTCGTTCGCCATGTCGACGAGGCGACGCGCGGTTTCTTCCGCTCCCGCGATGCCGCGCATCGCGCTGGCGATCTGGTTGTCGTTCAGCTCGTCGGTGAGGCCGTCGCTGCAGAGCAACAGCCGGTCTCCCGCGTAGGGCACGAGCGTCTGCATGTCCGGCGCGTGGTCTCCGGTGGCCCCGAGGACCCGGGTGATGATGTGCCTTCGCGGGTCGACGGCGGCTTCCGCCTCCGACAGCTGGCCGGCGCGCTTGAGATCTTCGGGGACGGTGTGGTCGTCGGTGAGCTGGCTGAGCTCGCCGTCGCGCAAGAGGTAGATGCGGGAGTCGCCGATGTGCGCGATGGCGAACACGTCGCCGTCGGGCGAGTCCACCAGGGCGACCGCGCTCAAGGTGGTGCCCATCTGGCGGAGGTCGCTGTCCGCGAGGGCGCGCTCCTGGACGGCGCGGCCCGCTTCGAGCACGGCCGCCTCGAGCCGGTCGAGGGTGGGCGAGGGCGAGAAGTGGTTGCGGAGCGCCTCGATCGCGGTGGCGGAAGCGATCTCGCCGCCGTGGTAGCCGCCCATGCCGTCGGCCACCGCGAAGAGCCGTTCGTGCGCGAGCGCGCTGTCCTCGTTGTTCTGCCTGCGCTGGCCCACGTGGGTGGCGACCGCGGCGCGGACGGTCGTCACTTCGACACCTCGAGCACGGTGCGGCCGACGAGGAGACGGTCGCCGAGTCGGAGCACGAGCGGCCCGCTCACCTTCTCCTTGTTCCTCGTGCCCTTGCGGTTGACGTAGGTGCCGTTCGTCGAGCCGAGGTCCTCCACGTAGACCTGGCCGTCCTTCCGGAAGACCCGCGCGTGGAGTTGCGACGCGTAGCTGTCCTCGACGCGCACCTGGCACCCCGCGGCGCGCCCGACCGTCATTTCCTCGCCGAGGTCAAAGGCGCGCCCGCGTTGCTCTGCCGGCTCGACGACCTTGAGGCGGCCTGGCGTGCCCTTTGCCCCACCGGTGCCGACGCGGTCGCGGACGCTGGTCGACCGCCCCGCGCTGGCGGCTGGCGCGGAGGCGGTGCTGCGGGGTGCCGACACCTCTGCCCACACGGCCCGGAGGACGCGGAGGAAGAACAGGTACAGCAGCGCCATCAAGAGGAACTTGAGGATCGTCAGCAGTGACTCGGGCACGATGCGCTCGGTTCTCGGCGACCCGTTACTCGAGCTCGAACCGCAGGCTGTGGGCGCCGATCTGGATGGCGTCGCCGTCTTCGAGGCGCCGCTCGTTGACGCCTGCGCCGTTGACCTTCGTGCCGTTGAGGGAGTCGAGGTCGACGACGTGGAATGTTCCGTCGATGCGCCGCACCTCGGCGTGGTGGCGGCTGACCTCGTCCTCGGGCAGGACGATGTCGTTGTCGGGGTAGCGGCCGATGCTCACCGGCTCCGGGCCGATGCGGACGCGTGAGCCGTCGCCGAGCACGATCGCCGCGCCGGGCCCCCCACCCTCGCCCTCGACCATCTCCGACGCGACGAGGAACTCGCCGCGCCCGAGACCGTCGTCGATCACCACGTCGACCTCGACGGGGCCGACGAGGGAGTAGCCCTCCTGCTTCGCGTGCTCGCGGGCGAGGCCGGCGAGGTCGGAGCGCAGGTAGTTCTCCATCGACGCCAGCTGGGCGTGGTCGTCCTTGCCGAGGGCGACGGTGAACTTGTTGGGCGCGATGAGGCCGCGCACCCCGACGGTGCGCTGGACGTCCATCTCGCGGGTGATCCGGCGGCCGACTTCGATGGGAGTCACGCCGCGGCGGAACGCCTTCGCGAAGACGCCCTCCACCAGCCGTTCGAGACGCCGCTCGAACTCCTGCAATGCCATGGCCGGCGAAGCCTACCCGGGACCCCTCCGGCCAGAACGACGGTCTGGACGCGTCCGGTACGATGAACGATCCCACTCGGGCGAGTGGCGGAATGGCAGACGCGCTGGCTTCAGGTGCCAGTGAGGGCAACCTCGTGGGGGTTCAAGTCCCCCCTCGCCCACGCAACGCACGCACGCACGCAGGGCAACATGGACGCACGCACCCTGGGCGCTGGCGCAGGTCAACGGCCCCAGCGGTGTCCGCCATCGTCACCGATTCTCCGTGGGGCAGCCTCCAAGACGTTCCGGAGGGTGTCGATGCCATGTACGCCGACCTGGCTCGCGTCATCGCCGAGTTCCTTCCGATCGGCGCCCCGTTCGTTGCTCGTCGGTGCCTCGACGGAGGCGTTCGAGACCAGCGATCTGGTCCTGACCGATGTGCTGCGGTGCTGATCAAACGGCAGGAAGGCGAGCGTGGTGCGCGGCGGGGTTCGAAGGCGCCGCCGGGCCAGTCCACGCGACGTGAGCCGCGAGTACCGCGGTTGAGACGCGCAGGTCTCGCCGCGCGAGCCCTGTTCCGCCGATCCCTACGAGCGCTACCGAGGCTCACGCCCGCGGGTTCGCCTACGCGCGGACGTTCGTCGGCGCCGCCATCGTCGCCGTGGAGTGCGGGTCGAACACCGCCTTCCCACCGACCCGGAAGCGCTCCTGGGCCTCGTGCAGCTCGACGAGCATGGCGGCCCGGAAGCAGGCCTCCTCCACCGTGGAAGTCACCCCGACCACGCGAGTCGTGGTGAACGGGCGTTCGGGTCGGTGCGTATCGGGAGCGGTGGCCTCGACCTCGACGCCGATGCCTCCGTCGGCGAGCGGGACCGCCCGAAAGCGCCAGCCCTTGTAGTGGACGGTCGTGGCCACGGCCTCCGCGAGATCGAGGTCGGTCACGGCCCTCGGTGCGCCAAGGTGACCGGTGAGACGCCCGACCATCGCCGCGCTTGCGATCTCGGCCGCCACCCGTGAGTTCGAGGGGTTCTCGTACAAGTCGTCGCGGGCGACGTACGCCGCCCGCGCGCTGACGAACGCGTCGTGGACCGCCTCGTGGATCTCGTTCCGCACGTCCGGCGCGGCGAGCCGCGCCAGAACGGCCTCGGCGATGGCGCGGTCGCTGCGGGCGGGCGCGTTGCGAATGGCGTGAGCGAGTGCCGCTACGACGTCCACAGGACTCCTTCCTCTCGATCGACGCCCGGGGCCGTTAGTACAGCTCCCACGTGCCGTCGGCGCAGGCGACCTCGATCGATTGTTCGTCGCCGACGCCGCTGGCCTGGGCGTAGATGGCCCCGCCCTTGCCTTCGCACGGGTTGCTCGATGCAGTGCCGGCGCTGGCGGCGGTCGGCGCGGTGGTGAGCGCGATCGCAACGATGGTGAGCGTCCGGAGCAGGTTCTTCAGCATGGTGTCGTCCTTCTTCGAGTCCGTGTTTTTGGACGGAACCCGACGCCAGGGATGGCGCAGTTCCGACGACGTACACGGAGTCTCGGGGACGACGGTGCCGAATGCCGACGGGGCGAGACTCGAGCCCGCGCCAGCAGCCGAACGCTACCGCCGAGACCGCTTTCCGGCAAGAGTCCGCGCCAGGCGCGGTGGTAGTGCGAAAAAGCGGCGGGGTGTGGCGGCGTGTCGGGCGGGCGGGCGGGCGTG
>DASVEG010000034.1:0-3755 GCA_036380695.1 Acidimicrobiales bacterium | reverse complement strand
GCACGAGCACCAACGGGTGCATCTGGGCGATGACGTGGAGAAGGCCGATGAACGCGCGCGTCGCGTCCTCGCGCGCCCGTGCAGGGTCGACGTCCTGCAGGCTCGACGGCAGCCCGAGGAGATACAGCAGGCCGTCGGTCGCGCGCACGACGTCCGGGTGCTCCTCCTGCAGGCTCATGGAGCGGGCGACCTTCTCGACGGTCTTGCGCGCGGCTTCCTCCGCGGTGTCGGTCGGGCCGATGCCGAGCGCCTGGCGGGCCGCGACGGCGAGTGGCCACCAGACGTTGGCCTCGCCGTAGGGCACGCACCTGCCCTGGAGCACCAACGCGTCGTGGCGTTGCTCAGCGTTCCGTGTGATCTCCTCCGCAAGCCTGCTCTTGCCGATGCCTGCCTCGCCGACGAGCACGATGACGTGCGGCCGGCGGCGCGTGAGCGCGAGGTCGACCGACGTGCAGAGGATGTCGAGCTCGTGGTCGCGGCCCTTCAACGGGCTCCGATGGCGGCGCGGGCGATGACCGGGAGGCGCGAGGGTCTCGACCGCCGCGAACGCCTCGACCGGCTCCTCCCGTCCGCGCACGTGCACGGCGCCGATCGATTCGTACCGCACCACCTCGCGCGTGTGGTCGTGCGTCATCGGGCCGACCACCACCTGCCCGGGTTCGGCCGACGTCTGCAACCGGCTCGCGACGTTCACGGCGTCGCCCATCGCGGTGTACTCACCGGCGGCGCGCAACGTGCCAACCAGCGCCTCGCCCGTGTTGACGCCGACCCGCATCGCGATCGGCACGCCGATCTCGTCGGCGTAGCACTGCAGCGTCTGGTGCATCTGGAGCGCGGCGCGCACGGCCCGCTCCGCGTCGTCCTCGTGCGCAACCGGCGCGCCGAACAACGCCATGATCTGATCGCCGACGATCTTGTCGACGCGCCCGCCGTGATTGACCACGTCGGTCACGAGCCGCTGGAACGCGCGGTCGACGAGGTTCTTCACTTGCTCGGGGTCGACGCCCTCCGAGAAGCCCGTGAACCCGACGAGGTCCGCGAAGAGGACCGTGATGACGCGGCGCTCCTCCGTCCGCGCCCGGAGCGCGTGCCCGCACGATGGGCAGAAGCGGCTGCCCTCCGTGATCGGAGCGCGGCACGCAGGACACTCCACGACCGCGAGGATAGAGGCGGTCGCGATGTTGGGCCGGAGGAGATCACGCCGAGGCGTGACCGTCGGCGCTAGTGCAACAGCGCGTACGCGCTCGGAGGGAGGGCGTCGAGCCGGCCGGGGGCGATATCGCCGCGAGCCTCTTGCATCGCCCGCTCGAGGTTCGGCTTGATCCGCTCCGCCTCGATCCACCCGCCCACCGGACCGGCATCGAGCTCGGCATACGCGTCGTCGATGGACGCGCCCGCCGCGACGGCCGCGCGCCCAACCTCGAGCAGCGTCGCGAGGTGGTCGCGCACGATCGCGACGTCGCGGGTGGTGCCAACCGGACCGTGTCCGGGCACGACGACGTCGGGGGCAAGGGCGATCAAGTCGTCGAGCGCGGCAACCCATGCGGACACGAGGCCCTGGATCGCGAGCGGCGACACGCCGAGGAAGCAGAGGTCGCCGGTGAAGAGCACGCCGTCGTTCGCCAGCCAGACGGCGGTGTCCGCGGGCGTGTGGGCGGGCACGTACGACCGCAGCTGCGCACCCTTCGGCAGCCGCAGCGCGTCGATGTCCTCGGGCGACGCCACCGGCGCGGGCGGCTCCACCCGACCCAGCTTCTCGAACTCGCCGCGGAACGCAGGCATGAAGGCGTCGAAGATCGCCACGGGCAGCCCGGTCGCCCGCACGGTCTCGCCGACGACGGGATGAGCGACGACAGGAACGTCCGCGAACGCGGCGTTGCCGCCGACGTGGTCGATGTGCGGGTGCGTGTTCACGACGAGCCGCGGGCGGGCGCCGCGGCGGGTGAGCTCGTCGCGCAAGCCGTTGGCCATCGCCGGGAACATCATCGTGTCGACGACCAGCGCGGTGCGCTCCTCGCCACCGTCGTCGATCACCAGCCCGGCGTTGGAGACGCCCGCCTCGCCGTTGCCGTGGACGACCGCGACCACGCCGTCGGCGACCTCGACGGCGCGCTGCTCGGGCCAGACCGGCGGCGTCACTTGATCGCCAGTGCGTTCGGCGGCGAGGCGACGCCCGCCTCGACGTGAAGTGGCGCAGAGGTGAGGAAGAACTCGTAGACGCCGTCAGCGGCGCAGTCGTCCGCGAGCGCGTCGAGGTCCCACAACTCCCCGAGCGGGATGCCGAGCAAGGGCAGCAACGCGAGGTGGACGAACAGCTCCGGCCCTCGATCCGGGTCGTCGCGCCCTTTCCTCCGCTCGTCCGGCGAGAGCCCCGCACCGATGGGCAGCACCTCCACCGCCGGGTTGTCCGCGGCGACGGCAGCGACGTGGTGATCCCACAACCACTTGGCGGTGGCGCGACCCGGCGCGAGGCCAGGGGCGCGCAAGTCCTCGGCGGCCTTGCGTCGCGCCGCGTCGTCGAGCGAGCGGTAGGCCGTGAGCCAACCGGTGCGCAGCAGCAGCACGTCGCCTTCCTGCACGGCGACGCCTTGTGCCTCGAGCGTCGCATCGACGTCCGCAGGTTCGATGACGTCGGAGCTGCTCGGGTCGAGAGGGCGCCCGGCCGCCTCCCGCCACCGCGCGACGTCGGCGAGCACGCCGCGGCCTGCGATGCCGCGTCTGGCCCAGTGGTGCATGCCGTGGGCCTCGTCGGCGATCCCGTTGTAGAAGCCGTGCGGGCCGCCGATGTGCCGGAAGCCGTCCCACTGGCTCGAGCTCTGCGTGTTGAACGAGAGCAGGTCGTCGTGGCCGCGGCGATCCCCGAGCACGGTGTGCTCCATGCCGGCGCGGCCGAAGAACGGAGGGTCGGGCAAGCCGGCATCGAGGTTCAGCGCGAACACCGCGCCCTTGCGCACGAGGCGCGCGGCCCCGACGACCCGTTCGGCGGTGAGCAGGTTGAGGCAGCCGAACACGTCGTCGTCGCCCCAGAGACCCCACGACGACCCCACTGGCGCGCCGGCCTTGAATGGGAGGTCGTCGTACGCCGGGAGGCTCGTCATCGCGCTGCAATCTAGGGTCTGGCCCGTGGATCCCGTCGTCGCACGAAAGACCTGGCGAACGCTGGAGCCCCTCCACGGGATCATCTACTTCGCGGCCGAGCGCGAGGAGATGTTCGAGTCGCTCGGGTTGCGCAGCGAGCACGGGTACTTCGTGACCCGCGCCGCGGCGATGGGTGCGGTTGGCGCCGAGGTCGTCGTGGCGACGTTCTTCAACTTCCACCCGGGCTTCGTGCACGCCGCCATGCGCGACGCGTGGTCGCTGACCACGCCGGGCAAAGCCGTCGCCGTTCGCACGGAGACGGCGGGTCGCATGCTTCGGCGCATCCTCGGCGACGAGGCGGTCACGTCGACCGCGATGCGGGAGGCCGCCGCCATCGCTCGCGACGCGGCCGAGGAGGCGACACTGCGACCGGAAGGGCGCGCGCTGTTCGCGGGCCACGCCGCGCTCGACTGGCCGCCGGACGACGAGCCGCACGTGGTGCTGTGGCACGCGCAGACGCTGCTGCGCGAATACCGCGGCGACGCGCACGTCGCCGCGCTGGCGATGGAAGGCGTCACCGGGTGCGAGGCGCTCGTGCTCCACGCGGCGACGGGCGACGTCTCGCCCCGGGTGCTGCAGGCGTCGCGACGCTGGTCGGACGACGAGTGGGCGGCGAC
>DASVEG010000033.1:0-2182 GCA_036380695.1 Acidimicrobiales bacterium | reverse complement strand
CCTCGTGTTCTTCGACTCGGAGGACGCCTACCGGCGCGGCGACGAGGTGCTGAACGCGATGCCAACGGGCGACACGCCGGGCCGCCGAGCCTCGGTGCAGAAGTACGAGGTGGCGATTCGGAGGACGATCTGAGCCCCCCGCGCCCGCTGCGCCAGGCCCGGGGTCGGGCTACGCGACCGACGCGACGAAAACGCGCGTCCGCACGGTGCCCGCGCGATCGACGACGCGCGCGACGAAGCGGTAGCGGCCGACGCGCGTCGGCGTGCCCGTCACGAGGCCCGCCGGCGTCAGCCTGAGCCCGGGTGCGAGCCGTCCGCCGACACGCGCCCAGAGGTACGGCGCCGTGCCGCCCTGCGCCCGCAGCCGCGTGGCGTAGCGACGGCCGACGTGCCCCGCCGGCAGCGGCCGGGACGCGATCGACAGCTGGCGCTCGGTGCGCGGACGTGAGGCGATGCCGAGCCCGACGAGCGCCTCGTTGATCATCGTCGCCATGCCCTGAGCGCCCGCAGGCGTCAGGTGGATACCGTCGGGCTGGAGCCAGTCGGGGTGGATGCGAGCGCGCGCGTTCCAGTCCAGCACCGCCAGCTCCGGATGCTTCTTCGCCGCGGTGACGATCATCTCGTTCATCCGCGCCCAGCTCTGCCGCTCGGCGCGAAGTGTCGTCCAGAGGACTCGCTCGACCCCCGCCTTTCCGAGGACGCGCAGGGTCTCCTCGATGTTGTCCGCGTACGTCGTCTCGTAGTCGTTGTAGCCCACGGCGACGACGACGACGCGCCCCAGCTCCCGCCCGAGCTCCGACGCGCGCTCGATCACGTTCGGCGGCCTGACGCCGTCGTAGGGGCAGCTGAGGTCGCCGAGTCGCCGGCAGGCCGCGACCTCGAGCTTCAGGTCGACCCCGCTCCCGAGGATCGCGCGGGCCTTCGGGTCGTACGCCATCGCGGTCGCCGCGGAGTCGCCGAACACCGTGACGCGAGTCTCACTGCGGCTCGGATCGGCACCGGACGCGGCACCGGCCAGCATCCCGGCGACCACGAGGAGGGCCATGACAATGCGGGCGCGCATCGCCCCCGAGGGTAACGGCCGAGAGCCCCGCCGGGCCCTCGGCTAACAGAACCAAAACGCTACGCCGGGACGGCCTGCTCGACGTCGGCGCTCCAGTCGCCGGCCGTTGCGCGCGCATTCATGCGGGCACGGTGGAGGAAGGCCGCCTGGCCCGCCTCGACGTTGGCAGGGTCGCCGCCCCACGCCGCAAGCGCCGACGCCTGCAGCGCGCGCCCGTAGGAGAACGAGAGCGGCCACGGGCCGCCGCGCTTGTTGATCGCGTCCAGGTTCTCGGTCGCCTCCACCTCCGACTGCCCGCCGGAGAGGAAGACGATGCCCGGCACCGCCTCGGGAACGCGCTCGAGGAAGCAGCTCACGGTGGCCTCGGCGATCTCCGCCGACGTCGCCTGCGTCGGGCACTGCTTGCCCGAGATGACCATGTTCGGCTTCAGCAACATCCCGTCGAGCGCGACGCCCTGGCGCTCGAGCTCGGCAAACACGAGCCTGAGCGTCTCCGACGTGACCTCGTGGCAGCGCTCGATCGTGTTGTCCGCATCCATCAGCACCTCGGGCTCGACGATCGGCACGATCCCCGCCTCCTGCGAGAGCGCCGCGTACCGTGCGAGGGCGTGTGCGTTGACGTGAAGGCACGCGTCGGTCGGGATGCCGTCGCCAATCGTGATCACCGCCCGCCACTTGCTGAACCGCGCCCCGAGGGCGTGGTACTCGGCGAACCGCCCGCGTAGGCCGTCGAGGCCCTCGGTCACCTTCTCGCCAGGGTGGCCCGCGAGGTCGTGCGCACCCGTGTCGACCTTGATCCCCGGCACGACACCCTTGGCAGCGAGCAGCTCGGGGAACGGCGTCCCGTCGTCGGCGGACTGCCGGATCGTCTCGTCGTAGAGGATCACGCCGCCGACGTACTCCTCGAAGCCGGGTGTCGTGAAGAGGAGGTTCCGGTACGCCCGGCGGCTCTCCTCCGTCGACTCGACCCCGATCGAGTCCAAGCGCTTCTTGATCGTCCCGGTCGACTCGTCGGCGGCGAGCACGCCCTTGTGGTCGGCGACGATCGAGCGGGCGATCTCGTTGAGCTCCTGCGCGGCCATCAACGGCCTCCTTCCGTTCTCAGTCGCTTCACCTTGC
>DASVEG010000032.1:0-5016 GCA_036380695.1 Acidimicrobiales bacterium | reverse complement strand
CGGCGCGGACGGCGACGACCTGCACGCCGAGCTGCCGAGGGTCGCCCGCGCCCGCCGCCGACGTCGGCGACGTCAGGTCCACGAACGCGTACCGGCGGTCGAGGAGCACCTTCGGCGTCACCGCGCCGAGGGTTGGGTCCGCGGCGAGGGCGTCGACGAGCGGCTCGAGCCACCCGGCGTCGGGCAGCGCGTCGTTGTTGACGAGGGCGATGTGGTCGACGCCGCCGGCTCCGAGCAGGTGCCGGAACCCCGCGTTGCAACCGCCCGCGAAGCCGCGGTTCTCGCCCGTTTCGACGACGTCGACGGCCGGCCATCGGGTGCGCACGTCGGCGACGACCGGGCGCGCGGAACCGTTGTCGACCAGCACCATCCGCGTGCGATCCGCGGGGTAGGTGAGGGCGTGCAGGTGCTCGATGCAACCGAGCGTGCGCTCCCCGCCGTTGAAGTCGACGACGACGATCCCGACGACGGGCCGGTCGTTCACGAGGGGGCGAGCGTACCGGGAGCTGGCACTAGCGTTGCCCGCCATGGATTTCGACCTCCCCGAGGAGCTCGCGGAGCTGCAGGCGACGTGCCGGCGCATCGCCCAGGACAAGGTACGGCCGCGCGCTCGGGAGATCGACGAGACGGGCGAGTACCCGCAGGACCTGTTCGAGGTGTTCCGGGACGCGGGCTTGCTCGCGCTGTGCATCCCGAGCGATCAGGGCGGCGCGGGCGCGGGCATCCTCGGGCTGACCATCGCGATCGAGGAGGTCGCGAAGTACTCGAACACGGCCGCGCTGATGCTGTTGCTCACCCGCCTCCCGACCGGCCCGGTGATGATCGCCGGTTCGGACGAGCAGAAGCAGAAGTACCTGCCCGGCATCGCGGACGGGTCGCTGCGGGCCGGGTTCGGATTGTCCGAGCCGCAGGCGGGCAGCGACGTCATGGGCATGCGCACCAAGGCGACGCCCGACGGCGACGGCGGCTGGATCCTCAACGGCACGAAGTGCTGGATGTCCGGCGTCGTGCAGGCCGACTGGTACACCGTCTTCGCCAAGACGTCCGAGGACGTGACCGAACGGCGCCACGACAGCATCACCGCGTTCATCGTCGAGCGCGGGTGGGACGGCGTCGAGGTCGGCATCACCGACCGCAAGATGGGCGTGCGAGGGGTCGACACCGGCGAGCTGCTCCTGCACGACGTGCGCGTCCCCGGCGACAACGTCATCGGCGAGGTCGGCGGCTTCCGGCTCGCGATGCTCGGCCTCAACTCGATGCGGCCCATCGTGGCCGCGCGCGGCATCGGGCTGGCCGAGGGCGCGCTCATGTACGCGACGGAGTACGTGCAGCAGCGCGAGGCGTTCCGCCAGACGATCGCCGACTTCCAGGGCGTCCAGTGGGAGATCGCGAAGATCGCGACCGAGATCGAGGCTGCGCGGCTGCTCACGTACCGCGCCGCATGGATGGCCGACCAGGGCAAGTACGGCAAGGAATGGGTGCCGTACCTGTCGATGGCCAAGTACTACGCGACCGAGCTGGCGGTGAAGGCGTCGAACGTGGCACTCCAGCTCCTCGGCGCGGCCGGCTACATGAAGGACCACCTCACCGAGCTCTACTACCGGGACGCCAAGCAGCTCACCATCGTGGAGGGGACGTCGCAGGTGCAGCTCGGCCTGATCGCCCGCGGCGTGCTCGATCGCGACCTGTGGTGGGACTGAGGTGACCGGGTGCCAGGCGTAACGCTCGCCGAGCTCGGCGGGTGGCCGATGGTGCTCAACCGGTTGGTCGCACGCGAAGACCTCACGTCGACGCAGGCCGCTGCCGCGCTCGCCGAGATCCTCGACGGCAACGCGAGCGACGCGCAGATCGCCGCGTTCGCCGTCGGCTTGCGGATGAAGGGCGAGACGGTGGAGGAGATGTCGGCCCTCGTGCGCACGATGGTGTCGTATGCCGAGCCCGTCGACGTGCCTGGCGCGATCGACACGTGTGGAACGGGCGGCGACCGGAGCCACTCGATCAACGTGTCGACGCTCGCCGCGTTCGTCGTCGCCGGCGCGGGCGCGCCGGTGTGCAAGCACGGCAACCGTGCCGCGTCGTCCTCGGCGGGCTCGGCCGACCTGCTCGAGGCCTTCGGCGTCCGCATCGACCTCGACGCGCGTGGTGTCGAGCGGTGCGTCGCCGAGGCGGGCATGGGCTTCTGCTTCGCCCCGAAGTTCCACGCCGCGTCGCGGCATGCCGTCCCCGTGCGCCGTGAGATCGGGGTGCCGACCGTGTTCAACTACCTCGGCCCGCTGGCGAACCCGTCGCGGCCGGCGCGCCAGGTCGTCGGCGTCAGCGACCCGGCGATGGCCGACAAGATGCTCGGTGTGCTGGAGGCGAACGGCGCGACGCACGCCATGGTCGTCTACGGGCACGACGGTCTCGACGAGCTGACCACCACGACGACGTCGACGGTGCTCGAACTTCGCGACGGCGAGACGCGCACCTATGTCGTCGAACCGGCTTCCCTCGGCCTGCCCCTGGCCGACGCGGGTTCGCTGCGCGGCGGCGACGCGGCCACGAACGCCGACCTCGGCCGCCGGGTGCTCGAAGGCGGTGCCGGCCCGCACCGAGACGTCGTCATCCTCAACGCCGCGGCCGGGCTCGTCGTGGCTGGCATTGCCGCGGACCTCGTCGACGGGTTGGCCCTCGCCTGCGAGGTCGTCGACGACGGCCGCGCCATGGCCGTCGTCGACCGCCTGGTCGCGGCCTCGAACCAGCCCTGATTCCGTTTTTGGGCGCGCTCATGCCGGAATACCGGCATGAGCGCGCCCGAAAACGGGAGACGACGGGTCAGTCGTTGACGGCGCGGGGTTCGATGTCTGGCTCGAGCTCGGGGAGTTGCTCGATGCCGTCCAGCTCGCGAAGGGCGCCCTCGAGCGCGTCGAGGCGGTCGCGTACCGCGGCCAGCCCACGCTCGGACGGTTCGGCGCCAGCCCATGCGCGCGTGAGTCGGACGGTCCGCTCGCCGATGGCCTCGAGCTCGCGCACTTCGGCGCCCAGCTCTCGCAGCATGCGGGTACGCGACCGGCTGGCCGCGCGGCTGGCGACGACCAGCTGGCGGTCGAGCTCGACGGCGCGGCCTTCCAGCTCGGCGGCCACGTCGTCGAGCCCGAGGCCGAGGCCGGACGTGACGGTGGGTGCGATGGCGAGCCGCACGGCGGCGACCGAACCCTGCAGCCGGCGGTGGAGGCGCGCGGCCAGCCGCACCGACCACATCCAATGGAGCGGGGCCATCGACGGGACCGCAGGGCTCACGCGGTTGCGCAGCCGCAGCAGGTGGATGCCGATGGCGACGGCCGCAATCGTGACCGCGGTGACCGTGACGACGACGGCTGCGGCACCGGCGAGGAAGGTCTCCACGAACGCGATAGTACGCGTGCAAGAGGAGGCGTGTCTTGCTGCTCATGGACCGGGGTACACCCGCCCCATGCTCCGCAAGCAACTGGCAGCGCTCGCGCTCCTCACCGTCCTCGCCGCGCCGGTCGCCGCGTGCGGCAACGACGACGACGGCGCCGACGCGCCTCAGGCCCCCAATGGCCAGGAGGACCCGACGCTGGGAGAGGAGAGCGACATGGACAATGGCAACCCCGCGAACCAGACCGACGACAACGGCTCGGGTACGGGTTCGGGGAGGGGAGACGGATGACGCCGCGCAACGACGACCGGGCCGAGCCGCTCCACGAGCACGCCGCCGCGGCGGGCGCGCCAGGCGCCAGCGGCCCTGGCGAGCCCGGTTACGAGGGCGAGGTCACCGTCGGCGAGGACGCCGGCCTGACGGGCACTGGCCCGACGGGCACCGGCTCGGCCGCCGACGCCGAGCCCACCGAAACCGACGACCGCAGCTGACCCCGCGCGTCAGCCGGCGCCGAGGTCCCACAACGCGGCGAGGTCGCGGGCGCTGTAGGCCTTGAACGCGACCATCGTCCGCGTGGCGACGATGCCAGGCAGGCTGGCGATGCGGCCGGTGACGACGTCCGCGAGGTCGTCGTGCTCGCGCACCCGCACGATGGCGACGATGTCGCACTCGCCGGCGACCGAGTACACCTCGGCGACGCCCTCGACGTCGGCGAGCTCGGACGACAGCGAGGCGACCCTCGCCGGTTCGGCATCGATGAGGACGAAGGCGGCGAGCACCGGCGCAGGCTACGCGGCCGACGCGCCAGGCGAGCGCGTCGTCCCCCGCCGGATGGGTTCGTAGCGGGGGAGGTCGATGGCCGGCCACGCGATACCTCGGTCGGCCTCGAGCAGCACGAGGCGGCCGCGGGCTGCCCTTGCCTCGATCCACGCGGCGACGACGGCGCGCTCCTCGGCGGTGTCGGGGGGAATCGGCCCCTCGCCGTCCCCGGCGCCGTCGCCGACCCGCCCGCGCCCGCCCTCGTCGGTGTCGACGTCGAACGGCAACGATGGGGGAGGCGGCTCGCTGCCGTCCGCCCACGCCTCTTCGAGGATGCCGTCGCGCAGCACGCAGCCACCCTCACCTGCTGACACGAGGCGGACGTGGCCGGTGCGGCGCAGGGCGTCGAGCCGCCACTGCCGGCGCACCGCGCGCGCGAACGCGGACGCGCGGTCTCGCGTCGCGGCGGCCTCTTCGTACCGGTGCGCGGCCGCGAGCGCGGCCATACGGGCGGCCAGCGGGTCGAGCACGCGCCGCGGGTCGACGGTGAGCGCGGTGCGGGCGGCGTCGGCCAGCAAGCGGTAGTCGGCCTCGGCTATCGCACCCGCGCACGGGCACGTCGACACGCCGAGCTGTGCCGGCGCGCACGGCGCGTCGCGGATCGGCGCCGCCGCGGGCTTGGCGGTGCACCGCCGCAGAGGGATCACCGACTCGATCGCCTCGATGACGAGCTTCGCTGCCGCGGTCGACGCGACCGGGCCGAGATACACGTTGCCGTCGCCCGCCTTCGCCGTGCGGGCGACGACCAACCGCGGGAAGCGCTCGGTCAGGGTGAGCTTGACGTACGCCACGCTCGGCGCCTTCGACCGCCGGTTGAA
>DASVEG010000031.1:0-2200 GCA_036380695.1 Acidimicrobiales bacterium | reverse complement strand
AACTTGGTGCCAACGACGATCTTGCCCTTGTCCTGCAGGGCCTTCATGGTCGTGCCCGCGGCGAACTCCGGCGGCCCTTCGTCCTCCTCCTCGCCTGCACCAGTGCCGGACGCGGAGCCCGAGCCGGTGTCGTCGCCGGACTCGACGGACGGATCGTCGTCGCTCCCGCATGCTCCTGCTACGAGCGTCAGCACCGCGAGCATCAGCGCTGCGAGCCACCACCTTCTCTTGGACATGTGTTTCCCCTTGCTTTCGTTGGTCAGTGAGCCAGGATCTTCGAGAGAAAGTCTCGGGCGCGATCGGTCTTCGGTGAGCCGAAGAACTCGTCGGGCGGCGCGAGCTCGACGATGCGCCCCTCGTCCATGAACGCGACCCGTTGCGCGGCGGACCGCGCGAACCCCATCTCGTGCGTGACGACGAGCATCGTCGTGCCCTCGTGTGCGAGCTCGAGCATCACGTCGAGCACCTCTTTGATCATCTCCGGGTCGAGCGCCGACGTCGGTTCGTCGAACAGCATCACCTTGGGATCCATCGCAAGGGCGCGGGCGATGGCGGCCCGTTGCTGCTGTCCACCAGACAGCTCCGCCGGGTACTTCGACGCTTGGTTGGCGATGCCGACGCGCTCGAGCAGCGACATGGCCTTGTCGCGCGCTGCCTGCTTGCGCATGCCGCGCACCTTGATGGGGCCGAGGGTGACGTTGTCGAGGATCGACTTGTGCGCGAACAAGTTGAACGACTGGAAGACCATGCCGACGTCGGCGCGCAGGCGCGCCAGCTCGCGGCCCTCGTCGGGGAGCGGCTGCCCGTCGACGGTGATCTTCCCGCCCTGGATGGGCTCGAGGCGGTTGATCGCGCGGCACAGGGTCGACTTGCCCGACCCCGACGGCCCGATGACGACGACGACTTCACCGCGGTTGACCGTGAGGTCAACGTCCTTGAGTACGTGGAGCTCGCCGAACCATTTGTCGACGTGTTCCAAGACGACGAGCGCATCCGCAGCCATGTGTGCCGCGGGACGCTATCGGAAACGCAGGGGTTCAGAAGCCGAGGTCGAGTGGTTGCCAGGCGACGAGATCGCGCCAGCCCGGCCGATCGAACGCCCAACCCGCGAGCACGTCGAAGACCACGGACGCATCTTCGGTGAAGGCCTGGTGGTGCGAGTGCGGCCCGTCGCGGTACTCGACCACGTACCTGCCGGTCGCGTGCAGCGACGGCTTCGGCTTCACCTCGAGCGCCGTCTGCGCGTACTGCTCCGGGAGGTCGGCGCGCTCCAGGATCAGGTAGCCGCCGGTCTCGGCGCCGAGCTGCGAGAAGAGCCGGTGCAGGTCGGCTTCCGTCGCGTTGCGGTACCTCCCCGCGGATTCCGTCTCGATCTCCAACGTGGTGTCCCCCATCACTTCTCCTCGTCCGAGCCAGCCGCGTCGCTGGCACTCACTCCTGTCAGTTGCTGCACCCGGGCGTGCGACAGCCCGAGCAAGTAGGCCGCGTCGCGGAGGCTGAGCCCGGCGCCGACCAACTCGGACGCGGCGTTCGCCGTCGCGCGGTTCGCCTGGGCCGTCGCCTTCAAGGCGAGCTCGCGCGCCCGGCGTGCGCCCCGCAGCGCTGACGCCGCCTTCTTCGGCAGGGCGACGTCGTCGTCGACCGCGATGCTGCCGCCGTACGCGCCCGTCGACCGAGCCAGTTCGGACACGAGGTCCGCCCGCGCCTTGGCGAGGGTGCGGCAAACGACGGTGACGACGGCGACGCCATCGTCAGACGCGGTCGCGCGCCAGCCCGCCGACGTGCGTTCGTAGTGCGCTTGGAACGTGACGAACGCGGGCACCCGTTGTGTATACCCGGGTTACCAGCGAAGCGTCAAGCGCGTTTACCGGCTACCACTCGAACCCGGGCGCCGTCCCGCCGAGCCACTCCTCGATGCGGCGCCGCGTCGCCGGCGACGCATCCTCCGGAAGCGAATCGGCGGGGAAGAACCGACAGGCGTCGATCTCGCCGCTGTCGCTGTCGACGCGGCGCCACCGCTCGACCACGAACACCGTGATGTGGTCGCTCTTGCCTTCGGTGAGGCTGCTGAACGTCCCGAGCAGGCGCGGCGTGCCGGTGACGACGACCCCCGCCTCTTCCTCCAGCTCGCGCCGAACGGCGTCGTCTATCGACTCGCGGCGCTTCACGCCCCCTCCCGGCAGGGGCCAAAGGCCAGGCC
>DASVEG010000030.1:0-8964 GCA_036380695.1 Acidimicrobiales bacterium | reverse complement strand
GTGGGCGACGCCGCCCGCGAGGCGCGCCATCGCCTCGAGCCGTTGCGCCTGGCGGATGTGCTGCTCGAGCAGCTCGCGCTCGGTAACGTCGTCGAGCAACAGGAGCGCGCCGTCGACGTCTCCGTTGCGGTCGGTGACCGGCGCGGCCGACAGGGACAGCTCGACGGCCCGCGTTCCCGGCCGCTCGATGGTCACGCGCACGCCGTCCGTCTTGTTGCCGCCTATCGCCGCGTTGACGGCGCCGAGCGCGTCCTTCGGCAGCTGGGCGCGGGGCGCGACGCCAACCAGCCATCGCGGCCAGTCGAGCAGCGTGGCCGCGGCGCGGTTCCACCGCTCGATCCGTGCTTGCGCGTCGAACTCGACGATGCCGAGCGGCGCGGCTTCGACGAGCGTGCGCACGCGGTGTTCGCTTTCGGCCAGCGCATCCTGCGCGGCCCGCTCCGCCTCGTCGTAACTGGCGCGCTCGACGCCGCCAGCGAGCCGATCGGCGACCCGTCGCAACAGCCGGACGTCGTCTGCGGAGAAGTGGTGCTTGCGGGCCGCTCGTGCGAACACCAGGCCCCGCATCTCGCCGTCGACGAGCACGGGGCAGCCCGCGAACGACCCGCCGCCCGTCGCATCCCCAGCGATCACGGGCTCGCCGTGCGACGTCACGCGGTGCAGCAGCTCGGCGTCGACGGGCACCGCGCCAACGCCCGCCTCCGCCCGCACGACGAACGAGTCGCCGTCCCTGAGCACGAACGCGGCGCTGTCGGCGGCGAGCGCGGTCACGCTGCGGTCGAGCAACTCGTCGAACAGCTCCGCCGGCGCGAGGCGAGCGAGCGCGGGATCGGTCAGCGACGCCATCGCGTCGACGAGCGTCATCTGGTCTCGCCGGCGGGAACGGCCCCGCTCCCGTCGTTGTGGCATCCGGACAACCTACTGAGCCGCCCCCGCTCCACTTGACGCCCGTGCTCGGAAGGCGCCGTCAGGTGATCGTCAAGGCGATGGAGGCGCTCGTCGTCACGTGGCCGGCGAGGTCGGTGGCCCTCACCTTGAGCACGTACGAGCCCGTGGCCGGGAACTTGGCGTACGCCCATGCCTGCGACCACGACGTCGTGCCGGTGACGGTGATCCACGTCTCGGAGTTCTGGTTGAACTGGCCGCTGCCGCCGCCGGGGAAGTTCCCGTTCGACCACCTCGACGTCGAGTTGCGGAGGAAGCTCACCTCGACGGCCGCGGTCGGCGTCGCCACCGTGAGCGAGGGCGCCGTCTTGTCGATGCGGATCTGGGTGCCGGCGGTCTTCACCGTCTCCGCGTTGCCCGCGGCGTCGACCGAGAAGTACTTCAGGGTGTAGACGCCGTCGGCGGTGAGCGCCACCGACGAGCCCTGCGCCGAGGCCGTCGTCGGCGTGGAGCCGTCCGTCGTGTAGTAGGTCGCCACGACGCCGGACGTGGCGTCGGCTCGGGTGAAGTTGACGGTCCTGCGACGTGGTCTTCCAGCCGTTGCCGATGGACGAGGTGTCGTCCGTCGTCGACGGCGCGGTGGTGTCGATGTTCACCACCTCGTGTTCGGCACTTCGTCGTTGCCGGCGGTGTCGGACGCGAACAACGCGATCGTCTTCGACGCTCCGCCCAGGCGCCGTGGAGGATCCGCCAGCGCCTGCGTCAACGTTGGTTGCCCCAACCCAATCCGAACCCACGGTCAACCGAACGTCTTCCCAACTCGCCGTGTCCGAGCGTCCGAGCCTTGGGCGCGAGCGATCGTCAGAGGACGCGTGTCGCGAGACCGACCGCGACCGACGCGAGGACGACCGCGCCCAGGAGGCGACGGAACGGGTTCACCCCGCGGAGGCACTCGTCTATCGCCCACCAGGCCAGCGCTGCGGTCGCGACTGCGGAGACCACGGCACGCGCCTTGCCCGACGGGTCGGCGAACCGCCGCACCGCGCAGGCGGCGATGAAGAGCCAGAGCGCGACGTTGGGGAACTGCGCGATCACGACGCGACCGGTCGACGGGTCGACGAAGAACCAGCGAAGGGCGCGGCGCACGGTGCCGACTGCATAGCGCGTGGCGTGGCGTAGGTTCGCCGCATGTCGCTTGAAGGCACGTACGAGCCGAGCCCATGGGCGTGGGTGCGCGAGCAGGTCGCCGAGTACGAGGCATCGGGCGGCGAACGGGCAAACACGCTGCGGGACACCGGCCTCCCGATCATCGTGGTAACGACACGGGGCAACAAGACCGGGACGCTCCGCAAGACGCCGCTCATGCGCGTCGAGCACGGCGGGGAGTACGCCCTGATCGCATCGGTTGGCGGCGCGCCGAAACACCCCGTCTGGTACTTCAACGTCAAGGCCGACCCGACCGCCGTGATGATCCAGGACGGCCCGGAGCCGTTCGACGTCGAGGTGCGCGAGGTCGAGGGCGACGAGCGCGCCGTCTGGTGGGAGCGCGCCGTCGCCGCGTTCCCTCCGTACGCCGACTACGAGAAGCGCACCGACCGCGTCATCCCGGTGTTCGTCGCGACGCGCCGCGCCTGACGCGCCGCGCCAGACGCGCCCTCCTTCTCGCGTGTTGGTCCGGCGGCTCGGTCGGCGATCAGCCGAACGCGCGCTCGAGCCGCGGCGCGGTGCGCTCGAATCCGTCGACCGTCGCGGCGACCACCGAGTCGGCGGCGCCCAGCGCGAGGCGCCTGGCGACGAGCGCGTCCGGGAACTGGCGAGAGCGGTCGCGCAGCAGCGTCCGGCAGTCGTTCTGGAACGTGCGGCTCGCCTCGATGCGTCCCTCGCAGTCGGCGATCTCGTCGCGCAGGCGCACGTAGGCGACGTCGGCCGTCAGCTCCGGGTGCGCCTCCGCGATCGCGAAGATCGCGCGGAGGTCCGCGGTCTGCCGCTCCACGTCGTCCGCAGGAGGCCCGCTCGCGATGTCGACGATGGCGCGCTCGTGCGCGGCGTGCGCCTTCACGACGGCCGCCAGCGCAGGGATCAGGTCGCGCCGCCGCTGGAGCTGCACGTCGACCAGGCTGCGCGCCCGCTGCACGCCCTCCGCGACGATGCGAAGGCGGTTGTAGGTGCGCACCGCCCACGCGACGACGAACACGACCGCGGCCCCGACGACCCCGGGGATCGTGGCCCGAGGGCGCATCGGGTCGCGCGGCGACAGCATCATGGCCACGCCGAACGTGAACGCGATCGCGGCGACGACGGCGAGCCCGCCGGCGAAGAAGCCGAGCGACGACGTGTGCTCCTCCTCGTCACGGGTGGACACGAACGCTTCGCGCAGCACCGGTACCGACGTCGAGTCGTCGAGCACCGCGTTGCCAACCACGAACAGCGTGTCGCCAACGCCGACGACGCGCTCGGTCTCCCGATACCGGCCGGTGCGGTTGTCGAACAGCGACTCGAAGAACCCGCGGTCGTTGTTCTCGTGGACGTCCTCGAGCACGGTCCTCGCGTCGATGCGCGCGCCGTCGATGGAGACCGGTACCGAGCCGGAAGAGTCGACGATCTCGAACGCGTCCACTTCGCCGCTCTTGCGGTCGATCTCGTGCCACTCTTGGTACTGCTGCGTCTCGGTACGGGTACTGCCGTCGGAGTTGCGGTGCGTCGTCGTGCGCGTGTGCGTGCGCTCCTCTTCGAGCACGTAGTCCCACCAGATCGACGGCGTCTGCGTGCGGTGGCTCACGACCGGCTGGGCAACCCATGCCCGGCCCTCGACTTCGTTGCGCCCGGCGAACACCGCGGCCGCCAGCGTCGTCGGCTGGTCGAGGTACGCGCGCCTGCGCCGGTCGACCACCCATGCGGCCACGGCGGTCACGGCCGCGAACAGCACGACGTGGATGCCTTCGATCTGCACCGCGACCCTGCGGGACGGTCGGCGCGGCTACCGGTCGCGCCGGTAGGTGACGGGCGCGCGGTACGACGCGCCTTGGAACGGTCGGCCGCGACGAGAAGTCCAGCGCCACTGCAACGAGATGCGCACGCCGACGGGGCGGTTGCCGAGGTAGGGCACCGAGTGCTCCCAGTCGGCCTGGGCGCGCCCGCCCATCACGATGAGGTCGCCGGAGGCGGGGGCGACGTCGTGCGTCGCGCCCTTCGTCTCGCTCCGGTCGTGGCGATTCGCACGCGGCCGGAGGTACCACGGGCGCTGCGCGCCCAGCGTCAGGATGGCGATGATCGTGTCGTCGAGCCACCGCATGTCGGTGTCGCGGTGGAACGCCTGGCCGTCCCGCCCGTCGCGGTACTGGATCAACCCGAACCCGTCGAACGTGGCGCGGTACCGGCGCTGCAACGCGCGGTGCACGTCGGCGAGGGCGGGGTGGGGGAGCGGCTGGCCGCGATGCCAACCCGCGCCGAGGCGGCGCTCCTCGACGAAGTGGTCGTAGCGGAAGAGGCGGCTGGTCTGCCACGCGACGCCGGCATGCAGCGCGTCGAACAGGATGCCGGCGCCGTCCAACCACCCGCGAGAGACGTCGACCCACGACGTCTCGTCGAGCTGGACGCGTTCGAACGACGCGTCGTCGCGAATGCGGACCGGGCTGGCCTCCTGGTCGGTCGCGATGGGTTCGGCCACGCCCTCCAGCATGGCCGCGACGGCGACCGGCGCGCGCTCTGGCGCTACTCGTCCGGGGTGACGTAGGCCGCGGTCAACCCGCCATCGACCACGAACGTCGCCCCCGTCGTGAAGCTCGACTCGTCGCTCGCCAGCCACAGCGCCGCCGCCGCGATCTCTCCGGCTTCTCCGAAGCGCCCCATCGGCACGTGGACGAGCCGTCGCTGTCGCTTCTCCGCGGTGTCGAGCACCTTCATGAGCAGCTCGGTGTGCAGTGGCCCTGGGCAGAGCGCGTTCACGCGGATGCCCTCGCGCGCGTGGATCACGGCGAGCTCGCGCGACATCGCGAGCACGCCGCCTTTCGACGCGGTGTACGCGAGCTGCGGCGTCGCTGCCCCGACCAGGGCGACGAAGCTCGCGGTGTTGACGATCGAACCGCCGCCTGCCCGCCGGAGCGCGGGGATACCCGCGCGGCAGCCGAGCCAGACGCCCTTGAGATTGACGCGCATGGTGAGGTCCCACACGTCCTCTTCCGTCGTGAGGGCGTCGCCGTCGCCGGGGTGCATGATCCCCGCGTTGTTGAAGAGCACGTCGAGGCGGCCGAAGGCTGCCTCGGCGGCGGCGACCATGGCGTCGCAGTCGGACGCACGGGACACGTCGGCGGCGACGCCGATCGCGCGGCCACCGGCGTCGGTCGCGGCCGCGGCCACGTCCTCCACCGCGGCGAGGTCGAGGTCGACCGCGGTGACCGACGCGCCCTCCGCGGCGAACAGCCGCACCGCTTCGCGCCCGATGCCGCCTGCCGCGCCCGTGATCAACGCCGACTTCCCGGCCAGCCGTCCGGCGATCCCGGCCACCTCAGATCCTCTCGAAGTAGCGCACGCGCTCCCAGTCGGTGACGGCGCGCCGGAAGGCGGCTGCCTCAGTGCGGAGGAAGTGCAGGTAGTGGTCGACGAGCTCGTCGCCGAAGACGGCCCGTGCGAACGTGCCCGCCTCGAGCTCGGCGATTGCCTCGTCGAGCGACGCGGGTACGCGCGGGAGGTCCGCGGCCTCGTACACGTCGCCGTCGAACGGGGCGGGAAGCTCGAGGCCGTTCTCGATGCCGTCGAGCGCGGACGCAATGGCCGCCGCGTAGGCGAGGTACGGGTTGACGTCGGCGCCCGGCAGCCGGCACTCGACGCGCTGGCTCGACCCCGAGCCGACGACGCGGAACCCCGCGGTGCGGTTGTCGCGCGACCAGGCGACAGCGGTAGGCGCCCAGCTCTGCGCCTGGTAGCGCTTGTACGAGTTGACGTTCGGTGCGTAGAAGGCGGCCAGCTCGCGCGCGTGCGCCATCCACCCGCCCAGGAAGCCGCGAAACACGTCGCCGGACGCGTCGGAGAGCGCGTTCTCGCCATCGCGCCACAAGCTCACGTGGAGATGCGAGCTCGAGCCCGCGCCGCCCTCGTCGACCTTGGCCATGAACGTGACGGCGGCACCTGCCCTGTCGGCGGTCTCCTTCAGGCAGTGCTTGAGCAGCGCGTGGCGGTCGGCCATCTCCAGCACGCTCGCGTAGCGGATGTTGACCTCGTGCTGACCGCGTCCCCACTCGCCCTTGGTGCTCTCGACCGGGATGCCGGACGCGGCGAGGTGACGGCGGAAGGCGCCGTTCAGGTCTTCCGTCCTCGCACCCTGCAGGAGGTGGTAGTCCTCGATGTACCAGCCCGCGGGTTCGAGCGCGGTGTACGCGCTGCTCGCCGCGTCCCGGTACGTCGTCCGGTAGACGAAGTACTCGAGCTCGGACGCGGCGACGACGTCGAACCCGGCCGCGGCGGCGCTATCGACCTGCCTGCGCAGCACCGACCGCGGCGCGACCGCGATGGGTTCGTGGTCGTCGGTCTCCGCGTCGCACAGGACGATCGCGGTCCGGTCGAGCCACGACGCGACGCGGAGCGTGTCGAGGTCGGCGACCAGGTGCAGGTCGCCATAGCCCTTGTCCCAGTTCGTGAACGAGTAGCCGGCTACCGGCTCCATCTCCATGTCGACGGCGAGCAGGTAGTCGCAGGCGTGGGTGCCTTCCTCGACGGTGTCGAGGAAGAACGAGGCGTCAAGACGCTTGCCGACCAGCCGTCCGTAGAGGTCGGGGAACGCGCAGACGACGGTGTCGACCCGCCCGTCGGCGACCATCGCGCGTAGCTGCTCGATCACCACCGGACGATACCGTCGTCGCCGTGCGGGGCTTCGCGCGATCGGTGCGCGGCATCGAGTGGATCGCGGCGGCCGAGCTCGCCGGTCGCACGGGCGCGACGGTCGACGCGCTCGGGCATCGCGAGATCCACTTCACGGTGCCGCACCCGGTGCCCGAGCTGCTCGACGTGCGAACGGTCGACGACGTCTTCGTCACCGCGTTCACGGTCGACGGGCTCGACCACACCCGCGCCTCGCTGGGAGCGCTGGCGGAGGCGACCCGTGAGGCGGCCGGTGCGGTTGTGGCTGCGGTCTCCGAGGTCGGCCGGCTTCGTGCCGTGCGGGCGACGTGGACGTTCGACGCGGTCGGCACATTCCTCGGCCGCCGCAACTACAACCGGACCGACATCGAGGACGCGTTCGGAGGCGCCGTCGAGGACGCGCTCGGCAACCAGGCGACGTACTTCTCGCGCCGCGACGATCGCGTCCCGCCGCTGACCGACGTGTCGTGGCGGGTCCACCTTCGCGACTCGGTGGCGCTCGTCGGCGTGCGGCTGGGACCGCATCCGCTGCACCGCCGCGCCTACAAGGTGGCCGCGCCTCGCGGAACGCTGCACCCGCCCGTCGCGGCCGCGCTCGCGCTCGTAGCCGGCGTTGGAGGCGACGCCGCCGGCGATCCCGGGCTGCTGCTCGACCCGTTCTGCGGCGCGGGCACGATCGTGGTCGAGCACGCGCTGGCGGGTGGCGCGCGCTCGCTCGGCATTGACGTGTCCGCGGCAGCGGCGACCGGTGCGATCACGAACGCCCGCGCCGCTGGGGTCGACGGTTCGGTCGGCGTTGTGCGCGCCGATGCCTCGCGCGCCCCGCTCGCGCGCGGCTGCGTGACGCGTGTGGTGACGAACCCGCCGTGGAACCGGACGGTCGCGATGCATGCCGCAGGCGACGAAGCCGCCGCGTGGGCCGAGGTGGCGCGGGTGTCCGCACCGTCGGCACGCGCCGTGGTTCTGACCGAGGCGGGCGTGCCGGCGCCGCCCGGCTGGGAGGGTCCGCTGGCGTCGTTCCCCATCAGCCTGTCGGGGTTGCACCCGCGCGTGTCGGTCTTCACCGCACCGGGCGCCGATCCGTCCGCGTTGCCTCCCGAGGGCAACGCGTTCGCGACCGAGCTGCGCGCCTTCGCCGCGCTGGCTGACACGTAGGGTTCGCGGCGATGACGAGGATGCTGGTCACCGGAGGCGCGGGGTTCATCGGGAGCAACTTCGTCCGCCACACCCTCCGGCACCACCCGGAGCATCGAGTGACCGTCCTCGACGCGCTCACCTACGCGGGCGACGAGCGGACGCTGCACGACGCGCTCGAACGCATCCGCTTCGTGCGGGGCGACGTCACGGACGCCGAGCTCGTCGACTCGCTCGTCGCCGACCACGACGTGGTCGTGCACTTCGCGGCCGAGACGCACAACGACAACTCATTCCTCGACCCGGTCGCGTTCGTGCGCACGAACACACTCGGCACCGCGATCGTCGTCGACGCGGTGAGGCGCCACGGGCGCCGCCTCCACCACGTGTCGACCGACGAGGTCTACGGGTCGCTCGGTCTCGACGACCCCGGCAAGTTCACGCCGGACTCGGCGATGGCGCCGACGAGCTTCTACTCGGCGAGCAAGGCGGGAGCCGACCTGCTCGTGCTCGCCGCGGTGCACCAGTTCGGGGTGCACGCCACGATCTCCAACTGCTCCAACAACTACGGCCCGTACCAGCACGTCGAGAAGTTCCTGCCGCGACAGATCACGAACATCCTCAACGGTGAGAAGCCGAAGATCTACGGCGACGGCCGCAACGTGCGCGACTGGATCCACGTCGACGACCACAGCCGCGCGGTCCACGCCATCGTCGACCGCGGGCGTTCGGGCGAGGTGTACCTCGTCGGCGCCGGCGGCGAGATGAGCAACCGCGAGATCCTCAGCGTCGTGCTCGAGCTCATGGGCGAACCGGACGACTGGGTCGAGTACGTGCCGGACCGCCCCGGCCACGACCTCAGGTACGCCATCGACGCCAGCAAGCTCCGCGACGAGCTCGGGTGGGAGCCCGTCTACACCGACATCCGCGACGGCCTCGCCCAGACGATCGGCTGGTACCGCGAGCACGAGGGCTGGTGGCGCGCGCAGAAGGAGTCGACCGAGGAGCGCTACCGCCAGCTCGGCCGCTGACTCGTTTTGTGTACCGATGGCGCAACATCGTGCGCCATCCGCACACAAAACGAGTCAGCGG
>DASVEG010000029.1:0-22551 GCA_036380695.1 Acidimicrobiales bacterium | reverse complement strand
GCCGCGCCCGTACATCGCGTCCCACGCCTGGCGCGCCCGGTAAGCCGGCTCGCCGAGCCGTGCGAACAGGTCGGAGACGTCGTCGAAGGAGAGGTCGTAGCGCGACCGCGTCACCACGGCGACAAGGGTAGGGGCGGGTAGGGTCGAACCGGCATGAGCAAGCCGACAGGGAGTCCCCCGGCGTTCGAGCCGGAGCATCACCACCGCGACATCCAAGGCGGCAAGGCGCGCGCTGCGGTGTTCGGGATCAGCGACGGGCTGGTGTCGAACGTCGCGCTCGTGCTCGGCGTGGCCGGGGCAGGCCCGTCGCCGTCGGTCGTCCGGCTGGCGGGGCTCGTCGGGCTCGTCGGCGGCGCGTTCTCCATGGCCGCGGGCGAGTACGTCTCCATGAAGGCGCAGCAGGAACTGCTCGAAGCCGAGCTCGCCATCGAGCGCCACGAGATCAAGCACCGGCCGGACAAGGAGCAGCGCGAGCTCGCGTCGATCTACCGGAGCAGGGGCGTCGAGCCACAGATGGCCGAGCAGATGGCGGAGGAGATGATGAGCGATCCCGAGCTCGCGCTCGAGACGCACGCTCGAGAAGAGCTCGGCATCGACCCGAACGAACTCGGGTCGCCGGTCGGGGCCGCAGGGTGGTCGTTCGTCAGCTTCTGCGTCGGCGCGATCGTGCCGCTCGTGCCGTGGTTCGCGACCCGCGGCGGCACGGCGGCCGTCTTGTCGGTCGCGCTCGGCGTCCTGGCTGCCGCGGTGATCGGTACCGTCCTCGGTCGCGCGACGGGCCGCGCGCCGTGGAAGGCGGCGAGCCGTCAGGTCGCGATCGCGATCCTCGCGGCAGGCGTGCCGTACGGGATCGGCAACGTGGTCGGCGTCACCGCGACCGGCTGATCAGCGCGGTTCGATGTCGCCCGTGTACGCGCGGTCGACGTGGTCGACGGCGAACCCGAGCGATTCGTACAACGCGACCGCCGGCGAGTTGCTCGCGTCGACGTAGAGCATGCCGATGGCGAGACCCTTACCGGCGAGGTGGTCGAGGCCCGCGAGTACGAGGGCCCTGCCGAGGCCCCTGCCGTGGAAGTCGGGGTCGACGGCGATCACGTAGATCTCCCCGAGCGGAGGGTCGTGGTCGGCGTGCACCTTCGTCCAGCAGAACCCCGCGAGGCGCCCGTCGACCTCGTGCAGCAGGAAACCATCGGGGTCGAACCACGCCTCCGCTTCGCGGCCCTTCAGCGTCGCGAGGTCCCACCCGCCCTGCTCCGGGTGCCATGCGAACGCGCGGTTGTTGACCTCGAGCCACGCGTCTTCGTCGCGCCCGACGACGAACGGCCGGGTGGCGACCTCCCACGACTCGTCGGCGGGGAGCGCCCGTCGCATCTGCAACAGGTCGCGGCCGCGCTGCAGCCCGACCGCGGTGGCGACGTCCTCTTGCCACTGGCACGGCTTCGGCACCCACAGGTGGACGTGGCCGCCGCCTTCCGCGGCAACGATCCTCAGCGCCTCGGTGAGCAGCTCCTGGCCGATGCCGCGCCCGTCGTGCTCGCGGTGGTGCGGGTCCACGACGAGCTCGACGGCCCAGCTCTCCGGCCCTCGCGACACTTGCGCGTACCCGACGGGATGGTCGTGGTCGTCGCCCCACGCGACGAGGCCGGCGAAGCCGGCACGGCCTCCCTGCACGAGGTCGAGCCACTGGTGCTCACCGAGGGGGCGATGGCCGTCCTCCGCCGTCGCGAGGTCGAGGAGCTCGGAGACAGCGGCGATGTCGTCGGCATGCATCTGCCGTTTGACCTCGAGACGGCGCAGGGGTTTGCGCACGGTCGGGGACACTAACCTCCCCCGCCCGATGGTCATGCCGACGCCCCGCCGCCGTTCGCGGCCGCGGACGCCGAAGGGTCGAGCGCGCGAGGTGGCCGCCCGCCTCGCCGAGGAGTACCCGGGCACGGCCAAGGAGTTGTGCGAGCTCGACCACGACGACGCGTTCCAGTTGCTCGTCGCGACGATCCTCTCCGCGCAGTCGACCGACCAGAACGTCAACAAGGTCACGCCAGAGGTCTTTCGGCGCTGGCCCACGCCCGACTCGCTCGCGGCGGCGGAGCCGGCCGTGGTCGAGCAGGTGATCCACTCGACGGGGTTCTTCCGGCAGAAGACGAAGAGCCTCATCGGGATGGCGGCCGCGGTGCGGGACGGCTTCGGTGGCGAGGTGCCGCACCCGATCGAGGACCTGGTGACGTTGCCCGGCGTCGGCCGAAAGACCGCGAACGTCATCCGCAGCGTGGCGCTCGACGAACCAGGGCTGCCCGTCGACACCCACGTGCTTCGCCTGTCGAAGCGGCTCGGGCTCACCGACGAGACCGACCCCGTCAAGGTGGAGGCAGCGCTCGACCCGATGGTGCCGCCTGGCGAGCGGGGGCTGCTCTCACTGCGGCTCATCCTGCACGGCCGAAGGGTGTGTATCGCCCGCAGGCCGCGCTGCGGCGAATGCGTGCTCGCCGACATCTGCCCATCCGCGTTCGCCGTCTGACCATTCTGCGTAACACCAACCGCGAGTACCGCCGTTGAAGCGCGCACGTTCCGGTACAAATCGCCCAGGTGCGCAGGACCCCGTTTCGCTTCGGTGACTTGTGCCACCCGACGGCATATAGGAGCAGCCGTTTCGGTACCGTTGGAAGCACTACGAGGAGGGCAAGGTTCCCGCCACCTCCTTCCACGTAGGGCGGTTGCACGGGATCCGCCGCCCGGCCCGCCCGCTCGACGGCGCCCTTCGGGGCGCCGTCTAGCGCGTTACGCCGAGTCGCGTCTACGAGAGGTCGCCGAGCAGCTTCGTCAGCCGGCGCGACGCGGTGATCAAGTCGCGCTCGATCTCGAACAGCTCGGGCGCGATGGGCCCCTCGTCGTCCGCGGTGGCCTCGGCGATGGCAGACAACCTCGCGGTCACGTGGTCGAGCATGGTCGACAGGGACGAGAGCTCGGCGCGGGGGTCGTCGGCGGCCATGGGCCGATCCTTCCCCAAATAGGCTGCGCGGCGTCATGCTCACTCGACTCGACCTCCGCGGCAAGACCGGCGACCTTCGCGACCTGCTGCCGCGGCCGCACGCGGCGACCGCCCCGCCGGTCGCGCACGTGCAGGCCTTGCTGGCCGACGTCGGCGTGCGTGGCGACGCCGCCCTGCGCGAGCTGACCGAGAGGTACGACGGTGCGACGGTCGACCAGCTCCGCGTTCCCCAGGCGGAGATCGACGCCGCGCTGGCGGGCATCCCGCCCCTGCTGCGCGAGGCGCTCGAGGTCGCGAAGGCGAACGTGCTCGCCTACCACCGCGAGCAGCTGCACGACGAGGCGCGCTACGAGCGAGACGGCCTCGTCGTCCGCGAGCTGCGACGCCCCGTCGATCGCGTCGGCGTGTACGTGCCCCGCGCCGCGGCACCGTTGATCAGCACGGTCCTCATGACCGTGATCCCGGCACGTGTCGCTGGCGTCGGCGAGGTCGTGGTCTGCTCCGCGCCCGACCCCGCGACGGGCACCGTCGCCGAGGGCATCCTCGCCGCGGCCGCTCTCGCCGGCGTCGACGAGGTGTACCGCGTCGGTGGCCCGTGGTCGATCGGCGCGATGGCCTACGGGACGGAGTCGATCCGCCCGGTCGACGTGATCGTCGGCCCTGGTGGCGTGAACGTGGCGACCGCCAAGCGCGAGGTCGCGGGCGTGGTCGGGATCCCCGGCGCGTTCGCCGGACCGTCCGAGGTCGTGGTGGTCGCCGACGAGACGACGCCGCCCGACTACGCGGCCATCGATCTCATCGTGCAGATCGAGCACGGCCCCGACGGGCTGGCATGGCTCATCACCTGGAGCGACGAGGTGGCCGACCGGGTGCTCGCGGTCATCGGTGGGCTCGTCGATGCCAACCCCCGCAAGGACGTCATCACCGCCAACCTCGAAGCGAACTCGTACGTCGCCCTGGTCGACGGGCCGGAGCAGGCGATCGACGTTGCCAACGCGATCGCGCCAGAGCACCTCCAGCTGATGACGGCCGACCCGGAGTCGTTGCTCCCGCTGGTGCGGCACGCGGGCGCGGTGTTCACGGGAGCGTTCGCGCCCGCGAGCGTCGGCGACTACGTCGCCGGGCCGAGCCACGTGTTGCCCACCTACGGGTCCGCCCGCTTCGCCGGCGCACTGCGTGTCGACGACTTCGTCAAGCACATCCACGTCGTCTCCGTCGACGAGCCGGCCCTCGCGAAGCTCACGCCCCACGTGGTCGCGCTGGCCGAAGCCGAGGGTCTCGCCGCGCACGCGGAGTCCGTCCGCCTCCGGGCACCGCGCTGATGGCGCGGTTCCCCGAGCCGGCCGACAACCTCGGCGAGCTCGAGGGTTATCACTCCCCGCAGGTCGACGTGGCGGTCCGGCTCAACACCAACGAGTCGCCGTACGCGCCGCCGGACGAGTGGGTCGGCGAGCTCGTCGGCGAGCTCGAGCGCATCGAGTTCCACCGATACCCCGACCGCGGCGCGCTGGCGCTGCGCGAAGCGCTCGCGCAGTCGCACGGCGTCGACGTGCCGCAGGTGTTCGCGGCCAACGGCTCGAACGAGGTGCTGCAGACGCTGTTGCTCACCTACGGCGGGCCCGGTCGCGCCGCGGCGGTGTTCGAGCCGACGTACGCGATGCACTCGCAGATCGCGCACCAGACGTTCACCGCGGTCGCGGTCGGCGAGCGCGCCGCCGACTTCACGCTCGACCTCACCGAAGTGAAGCGCGTCATCGGCGAGTCGAAGCCCGAGTTGACGTTCCTCTGCTCGCCGAACAACCCGACGGGTCGCGCCGAGCCGCGCGCGGTCATCGAAGAGGCGCTCGAGCTCGCTCCCGGCCTCGTCGTGGTCGACGAGGCGTACGGGCAGTTCTCCTCGTGGTCCGCGCTCGAGCTCGTCGGCGAAAACGTGCCGCTCGTCGTCACCCGCACGTATTCGAAGACGTGGTCGATGGCCGGCTTCCGGCTCGGCTACGTCGTCGGCCCCGCTGCGGTGATCGACGAGCTCGCCAAGCGGGTGCTGCCGTACCACCTCGACACCGTGAAGCAGGCGGCGGGGTTGCTCGCGCTGCGCCACGTCGCGGACATGGAGGCGCGAGTCGGCGCGCTCGTGGCCGAGCGCGATCGCGTGCAAGCGGCGCTGCACGAGCTGCCCGTCGAGACGTGGCCGTCCGACGCCAACTTCGTGCTGTTCCGCCCTGTCGACAAGACAGGCGACGACGTGTGGCAAGGGCTGGTCGACCGGTCGGTGCTCGTGCGCAACTGCTCGAGCTGGCCGCGGTTGCGCGACTGCCTTCGGGTGACGGTCGGAACTCCGGACGAGGACGACCGGTTCCTCGCCGCACTGCGGGAGGTACTGGCGTGACGCAATCGGCGCGGCGGGCGGATCGCACCCGTACGACGAAGGAGACGTCCGTGCGCGTCACCATCGACGTCGACGGCACGGGCACAGCGACCGTGTCGACGGGCCTGCCGTTCTTCGACCACATGCTCGATCAGCTCGGTCGGCACGGCGGCTTCGACCTCACCGTGCAGGCCGATGGCGACCTCCACGTCGACGGCCACCACACCGTCGAGGACACCGCCATCGTCGTCGGCGAGGCGTTCGCGGAAGCGCTTGGCGACAAGGCAGGCGTGCGGCGCTTCGCCAGCGGACTCTTCCCGCTCGACGAGGCGCTCGTTCAGGTCGCCCTCGACCTGAGCGGCCGGCCGTTCGTGATGTGGGGCGTGCCGTTCGGGGAGGTCCTGCCTTTGGGCGACCCGCCGTTCAACCCGGAGATGGCCGGGCACTTCTGGCAGTCGTTCGCGACGTCGGCCGGGATCACGCTGCACGTCGGCAAGCTCGCGGGCGACAACACGCACCACGTCGTCGAGGCGGTGTTCAAGGGCGTCGCGCGTTGCCTGCGCGACGCGGTGCGCATCGAGGGCGGCGGCGTTCCCTCCACCAAGGGCTCGCTGTGATCGCCGTCCTCGACTACGGCATCGGCAACCTGCGCTCGGCCGAGAAGGCGCTGCAGCACGTCGGCGGCGACGCGCGGCTCGTCACCACCGCCGAGGAAGCCGACGGTGCCTCTGGCGTCGTGCTCCCCGGCGTCGGCGCGTTCGGCGCCTGCATGCGAGCGCTGCGGTCGAGCGGCCTCGACCGCGTCGCGCTCGACGCCGTCGACCGCGGCACGCCGTTCCTCGGCGTGTGCGTCGGCATGCAGCTTCTCTTCGAGGGGTCCGACGAGGACGAGGACGAGAAGGGCCTCGGCGTGCTAGCCGGGCGGGTGCGGCTGCTCCCCGCCACGGTCAAGCGGCCGCAGATGCAATGGAACCGGTTGCAGCCGACCGCGCTCGGCGAGGACGACCCGTTGCTCGCGCAGATCGCGCCCGACGGCGAGCCGTGGGTCTACTTCGTGCACTCGTACGCAGCCGAGGAGACCGACGACGTGACGGCCACGTGCGACTACGGCGGTTCGGTGGTCGCGTCGGTTGGACGCGACGCGCTGTGGGCCATGCAGTTCCACCCCGAGAAGTCGGGCATCGTCGGCTTGCGCCTGCTCCGAAACTTCGTAGCCGTGTGCTCGGAACGTGCCGCGTGACGGGCGCCGGGTGATGGACTTCCTGCCCGCGATCGACCTGCGCGGCGGGCGCTGCGTCCGCCTGCACCAGGGCGACTTCGCGAAGGAGACCGTGTACAGCGACGATCCCGTCGCGGTGGCGAAGGCGTACGAAGCCGCCGGTGCGCCGTGGATCCACGTCGTCGACCTCGACGCCGCGCGCGGCCAAGGCTCGAACCGCGACATCGCGACCGCGATCGCGGCCGCCGTCGGCGTCCCCGTACAGGCAGGTGGCGGCGTGCGCGACGACTCGTTGCTCGACGCGGGCTTCGCGCGCATCGTCTTCGGCAGCGTCGCCATGAGCGATCCCGACGCGGTGGTGAGAGCGATCGAACGGCACGGCACGCGCGTTGCCGTCGGGCTCGACCACTGGCAGGGCGAGATCAAGGTGCGGGGGTGGGAGCAGGGCACGGGGGAGCAGTTGGTCGACGTCGTCCGGCGGTTCGAGTCGGCGGGCGTGGGTGCGTTCGTCGTCACCGACATCACGCGCGACGGCATGCTCGTCGGGCCGGACGTCGACGGGTACCGCGCCCTCGTGGAGGCCACGCCCGTGCCCGTCGTCGCCAGCGGGGGCGTCGGCTCGCTCGACGACCTGTGCGTGCTGCGCGACACAGGGGTCGCCGGCGTGATCGTCGGGCGGGCGCTGTACGAAGGACGGTTCACGGTCGAAGAGGCGGTGGCCGCATGCGCACCGTGAGGGTCATCCCCTGCCTCGACGTCGACTGCGGTCGCGTCGTCAAGGGGGTGCAGTTCGTCGACCTGCGAGAGGCTGGCGACCCCGCGTTGCTCGCACAGCGCTACGACGAGCAGGGCGCGGACGAGGTCGTCTTCCTCGACATCACTGCGTCCCACGAGGAGCGGGACACCCTGCTCGACGCCGTCCGCCGCACCGCGGAGCAGGTCTTCATCCCGTTGACCGTCGGCGGCGGCATCCGGTCGGTCGAAGACGCGCGGCGCATGCTGCGGGCCGGTGCCGACAAGGTCGGCGTCAACACCGCGGCCGTCGAGCGGCCGGAGGTGGTGAGCGAGATCGCGTCGGAGTTCGGCGCGCAATGCGTCGTCGTCGCCATCGACGCTCGGCGCCGGCCAGCGGGGGGCGACGGCCCCGCGTTCGACGTCCACACCCACGGCGGCCGGAGGCCGACCGGGATCGACGCCGTGGAGTGGGCGGCGCGGGTGCAAGAGCTGGGCGCGGGCGAGATTTTGCTCACGTCGATGGACCGGGACGGCACGAGGGACGGCTACGACATCCAGCTGACGAAGGCCGTGGTCGATGCCTGCTCGATCCCGGTGATCGCGAGCGGCGGCGTCGGCTCGCTCGACCACCTCGTCGAAGGCGCGAGGGACGGCGGAGCAGACGCCGTACTCGCTGCGTCGATCTTCCACTTCGCCGAGTACACCGTGGCGGAGGCGAAGGACGCGCTCATGGCGGCCGGCCAGGTCGTCCGGCCCGTGCCGCGCGGCTGACGCAGCCGCGCCGAGGCTGAAGCAGCCCCTCCGTCGCTTGTGGCCACGAAGTGGGGTGACGGCCCGGTTCGTGGCCACAAGCGGCACACAGCGAGCGGGGCGAACGGCGGACGGCGGGCGCAGGCGCCGAGGCTGAAGCACGGCTGAAGTTCGGGCGTGGAGGCTCACGGCACGAACCGGACGCACCGACAGGTATGCCATGGGTCGGGGGGCGAGCGCGATTGCTGCGGTCGTCGCCGTCGCGTTCGCTGTCCTCGTCGCTACCGCCACGCCGGCCGGCGCCGCCGCACCGCCCGACCACTCCGCAGCCGCGAGGCTGCTCGTGCTGATCAACCAGGAGCGCGTCGCGCACGGGCTCGCCCCGCTCGGCGTCAACGCGGTCGCGGTCGAGGTGGCGCAGTCGTGGTCGGCCCACATGTCGGACACCGACACGCTCGCCCACAACAACGGATGGTTCACGCCGGCGAGCAAGCAGCGCGCCGGTGCGAGCTTCGTGGGCGAGAACGTCGCGTTCAACCCCGACCTCGAGGACTCGCACCGCCGGCTGATGAACAGCCCCGGGCACCGCGCCAACATCCTGAGCACGAGGTTCCACCAGGTCGGCATCGCGGCCGTCCTCGGCCCGACCGGCTGGTGGGTGACGCAGGACTTCGTCCAGCTCGCCGCGGTCGCGCCCGCGCCGCCGCCCACGACGGCCGCGCCTGCGCCCGCACCCGCGCCCGCGCCGGTGAAGCCCGCGCCGGTGAAGCCCCCGGCGCCTCCGACGACGACACCCCCGACGACGGCCGCGCCGACGACGACTGCCGCGCCGCCCCCACCAGAGCCTGCGCCTGTGCCAGAGACGGCGCGCGACGCCGGCGCATCGACTGCGACCCCCTCGGAGTTAGGCGAGGTCGTGGAGGCCGCGTCCGTCGCATCCGGTGCGTCGGGAGCGGAGGACAGCGGTAATGGCGAGGAGCTCGCGAGTGGCGTGCGGCCGCACCCGCGTGACGCCGATACGAGCCGGACCGGCCCCTACCTCGCGTGGATCGTCGCATGTGCGCTCTTTGGCGCCACGGCCGTGCGGCTGCGGCGCATGACGCGACGCCGGGAGTCACAGCCCAGCTGACGTAAGGGTGGCAACATGCGGGCGCGTGCCCGTGCCCCTTTCCGAAACGCACACCGTCGTGATCGTCGACGACGTCCCCGAGATTCGGGAGATCCTCGGCTTCCTGCTGGAGGAGAGCGGCTGGTTCCGCATCGTGGGCTACGCGGGCTCGGGTGAAGAAGCCATCGACGTCGTCGAGCGCGAGCGTCCCGACATCGTCCTGCTCGACCTCGACCTTCCGGGCATGGGCGGGTGGGACGTACTCCCGATCCTTCGCGAGCGGCATCCCGGCGGCGCCGTCGTCGTGCTCAGCGGGAGCTACGACAACCTCGCGAGCAAGCTCGGCGACGTCCACCACCACGCCGCAGCGGTCCTCGAGAAGGGCGTCAGCAACCGCGACCTGACTGCGACGCTGCTCGAGGTCGTCGGGAAGGGCAGGGGTGCGGCCCGCCGGCTGCCGGTGCCCGTCCAGACCGTCGACGTCTTCGAGCCGTCGGCGTGGCTGCGCGCCATCGTCGAAGCATCGGCCGACGCGGTGATCGGCAAGACGCTCGACGGCACGATCGTCTCGTGGAACCCGGCCGCGGAACGCCTCTATGGGTACACGAGCGAGGAGGCCGTCGGGCACTCGATCGCCATGCTCATGCCCCGCGACCGCCCGGACGAGCTCGACACGATCCTCGCGTCGGTCGTCAGGGGAGAACGACTCGACCACTACGAGACGGTGCGCATGCGCAAGGACGGCTCGCGGGTCGACGTGAGCCTGACGGTGTCGCCCGTGTGGGGCGACGGCGGCGAGGTCGTCGGTGCTTCGATCATCGCGAGGGACGTGTCGAGCCGCCGGCAGACGGAGGCCGCGCTCGCTCGTGCGATGACGCAGCTCGAGCGGCGGAACCGCGACCTCCTGCGCTCGAACGAAGAGCTCGACAGCTTCGCCGCGGTCGCGTCGCACGACCTCGCGCAGCCGCTGCAGGTCGCGTACGGCTTCCTCGACATGTTGCGCACCGACTACGGCGAGCAGCTTCCGGAGCAGGGCCAGGCGTGGCTGGAGGCGTCGGTCACCAGCCTCGAGCGGATGCGCAACCTCGTGAAGGACATCCTCCGCTACGCACGTACGGGTAGCGGAGAGGGCAAGCGCGAGCACATCGCGCTGGGCGACATCGTCGGCGACGCGCTCGGCGCGTTGAGCGTCGCCGTCAGCGAGCGCGGCGCGCAGGTGACGGTCGGCGACGACCTGCCAGCGGTCGTCGGAGACCGGGGGCAGCTCGCGCTGGTCGTGCAAAACCTGCTCGCCAACGCGATCAAGTTCGTCCCCGAGGGCCGGGCGCCCCAGGTGACCGTGCACGCGCGCCAGCACGGCAACGAGGTCGAGCTGGCGGTCGCCGACAACGGGGTCGGTATCGCCCCCGACCAGCGGGCGAAGGTGTTCGAGATGTTCCAACGGGTGGCGAGCGCAGGCTTCGCCGGATCGGGCCTCGGCCTCGCCATCGTGAAGAAGATCGTCACCCGCCACGGCGGCGACGCGTGGGTCGACGACGGCATCGACGGTATGGGCGCCACCATCCGCATCCGCCTACCGGCGGCCGACGCGCCAGCCTGACGGGGCGCCAAAGATCGGAGCGGGTCCGTGACTCGCGATGACTAGTCATGTACAGTGGCGGCGTCAGCACGTACCGTGGGCATGCCCGGCGGCGCCTACCGAGGAGCGGGGAAGTCGTTGCAGCTCTGCCTCTATCGTCATCCGACGGTCACCCCGGACACGCCGCGGCTCGGCGTCGTCCGCGAGGACACCGTGGTCGACGTGCACCTGGCGTGCCTGGTGTCGATGACGGGACACATGAAGCCCCGTCGGGCTCAGGAAATCGCGACCGCGCTGGCGCCGCCCGACCTCCTCGGCTTCGTCGAGGGCGGCCGCCACGCGTGGAACGCGTTGGGCGACGGCCTCGTCCGGCTGGGCCGCACGGTCACGCCTGCCCTCGAAGGGCCGGCGGGCGAGCCGGTCGTCGTGCTCAAGGGCGAGGTTCGCCTCGTCCCGCTCATCCCCCCGGCCGCGGGCTGGTCGGGCGAAGCCATGGGCGCGTGGGCGACCACGCCGGTCGCGTCGCCGGGTTCGTCGACGGTGGTCGCGCTGCACACCGACGGCCAGGCGTACCTGCCCGAGTACCTCGCGGTCGTCGGCCGGACGGCGGCGTCGGTGACGGCGCCCGAGGCGTTGGGCACGATCGCCTTCGTGGCGTCGGTCCGGCCGTCGCAGCCCGAGTCGGCCTGCATCCTGCACCGGCCCGACTCGTTGCCGGACGACGAACCCGAGCTGCCGTCGACCGTGGCCCGCGCCGTGGCCGCCGCCAGCCGCGCGCGAACCCTGTACCCCGGCGACGTCGTGCGTTGCGGCCCTCCCATCGTCAGCCGCCACGTCGACCTCCGGCCCGAGGTCGTCATCGAGCTCGACCTCGACAGCGACATCGTCCCGACGCGCTGAAGCTCGGCGAACCCGTCGGGCTACCGGTGGTCGCTCGCCTAACGTCGGGGGATGGCCGCCGCGGACGACGCCAAGCATCCGATCCGGATGCTCGCCGACCGCATCCTCGTGAAGCTGCCGGGCAGCGAGGGTGAGCGGATGAGCAAGGGTGGCCTCCTCATCCCCGCGACCGCGCAGGTGTCCCGCCGGCTGGCGTGGGCGGACGTCGTCGCGGTGGGATCGCATGTCCGGAGCGTGGAGGTGGGCGACACGGTGCTGTTCAGCCCCGAGGACCGGTACGAGGTCGAGGTGCGCGGCGACGAGTACCTGATCCTGCGCGAACGCGATATCCACGCCGTCGCGGCCGAGCGCATTGACGAGCACACGGGGCTGTACCTGTGAGCGACGAACGTCCCGTCGCCGCGCTCGCCGACCTGGCCTTCGACGACCGCGGCCTCATCCCCGCGATCGCGCAGGACACGGACGGTCGCGTGCTGATGGTCGGGTGGATGAACGAGACGACGTTGCGCGAGACGCTCGACATCGGCCGGATGGTCTATTGGTCGCGATCGAGGCAGGAGCGCTGGGCCAAGGGCGACACCTCGGGCGACGTGCAGATCGTGAAGGAGGCGTACGTCGACTGCGACGCCGACGTCCTCCTGTTCGTCGTCGACCAGCAGGGCAAGGGCGCGTGCGCCACCGGCAACTACTCGTGCTTCTACCGCGATCTCCGTGCGCTCCTCCCCGAGTCGTAGCGACTTCCACTCGCTCGCTCGCGACTACTCGGTCGTGCCGGTGTGGCGGGAGGTGCTCGCCGACCTGACGACGCCCGTCGCCGCCTTCGCGCGTCTCGCGCTCGACGAGGACACGGCGTTCCTCTTCGAGTCGGTGGAGCGCGAGCGGTGGAGCCGGTGGTCGTTCGTGGGTAGGCGGCCGTCGACGACGATCATCGCCAGGAACGGACGGCTCGAGGTCACCGGTGACGCGTTGCCCGGGATCCCCGCCGACCGCGGCGTGCTCGCGGCGCTCGAAGCGGTGCTCGCCACGCACCGGTCGCCGTCGTTGCCCGAGCTGCCGCCGCTGCACGGGGGCGTCGTCGGCTACCTCGGCTACGAGACGGTGCGCGAGGTCGAACGGCTTCCCAACGTCCCCGCCGACGACCACGGGTTGCCGGACGCGGTGCTCATGGTGATCGGCGAGCTCGCCGCGTACGACCACTGGCGCCAGCGGGTCACGCTGGTCACGAACGTGGTGACCGCGGGCTTGCGCACCGAGGCGCAGCTCGACGCCGCGTACGACGCCGCGGTCGCGCGCCTCGACCAGCTCGCGATCGACGGCGCGCGCCCCATCGACGAGCCGGTGCTGTTCCCGCCCGACCCGTCGGACACGCCGCCCGACGTCCGGCGCGTGTTCTCCTCCGGCCAGTACGCGGGAGCCGTCGCGGCGGCGAAGGAGTACATCCTCGACGGCGACATCTTCCAGGTCGTGCTGTCGATGCGGTTCGACCTCGACCTGCAGGCCGACCCGTTCGACCTCTACCGCGCGCTGCGCCAGGTGAACCCGAGCCCGTACATGTACTTCGTGCGCCACCCCGAGGTGTCCGTCGTCGGTTCATCGCCCGAGCCGATGGTGCAGCTGCTCGACGGGCGGGTGATCTCGCGGCCCATCGCAGGCACGCGCCGCAGGGGCCGCACCGACGAGGACGACCGCCGCATGGCCGGCGAGCTCTCGGAGGACCCGAAGGAGCTCGCGGAGCACGTCATGCTCGTCGACCTGGCGCGCAACGACGTCGGCCGCGTCGTCGAGTTCGGGACCGAACACGTCGACGAGCTGATGACGCTCGAGTACTACAGCCACGTCATGCATCTCACGAGCCAGGTGTCTGGTTCGTTGCGCGACGGGCTCGGGCCGATCGACGTGCTCCGCGCCACGCTTCCGGCCGGCACCGTGTCGGGCGCGCCCAAGGTGCGGGCCATGGAGATCATCGACGAGCTCGAGCCGACGAAGCGCGGCCCGTACGCGGGCGTCGTCGGGTACTTCGACTTCTCGGGCAACGTCGACACCGCGATCGCGATCCGCACGATGGTGGTTCGCCCCGACGGCACCGCGTCGGTACAGGCGGGCGCGGGCATCGTTGCCGACAGCGACCCCGAGCTGGAAGACCTCGAGTGCAGGAACAAGGCGGCCGCGCTGCTCGCTGCCGTCCCCGCGGCCCGGCGCATGACCGCAGCACGGCGAGGCGTGGTGCCGTCGTGACCGGTGCCGCGCCGGTGATCCTGCGCGACGTCGTGCGGGTGAGTGGCCCGGACGCCTCGTCGTTTCTCCAAGGCCAGTTGTCCCAGGACGTGTCCGCGCTCGCCGACGGCGAGTCCGCGTGGTCGCTCGTCCTCCAGCCCCAGGGCAAGGTCGACGCGTTCGTGCGGGTGACGCGCGAGGCGCCAGACGTCTTCGTGCTCGACGTCGACGACGGGTTCGGCGACGCCGTCGTCGCGCGGCTCGACCGGTTCAAGCTGCGGGTCAAGGCGACGATCGAGCTCGCGGGACCACGCCCGTGCCGCGTCGACGCCGACGCCGACCCGGCGACGCCGCTTGCGGCCATCGGACCCGTGCGCGACGGGCCAGGCGACGCGCCGGCGATCGCCCCGGCCGATTGGGACGCGCTCCGCGTGCGGCTCGGCATCCCGGCCATGGGCCGCGAGCTCACGGCCGACACGATCCCGGAGGAAGCGGGCGTCGTCGACGTCTCGGTCAGCTTCACCAAGGGTTGCTACACGGGGCAGGAGCTCGTCGCCCGCATCGACTCGAGGGGCCGCAACGTGCCGCGCCGCCTGCGCCGGGTCACGGCCGACGCCGGCAGCGACGACCTGCGGGCCGGCGCCGCACTGACGCTTCCCGACGGCAAGGTCGTCGGTGCCGTCACCACCGCCGCGGGCGACCAGGCCCTCGCCTACGTCAGCCGCACCGTCGACGACGGCGCGCAGGTCGACGTCGCCGGTAGCCCCGGCATGGCGCGAATCGAAGCCCTGCCGCCCCTACGCTGACCCCCGCATGCCCTCTCCTTCTCGTTCTGGGTGCAGAAACCTGCGCTATGCGCGAGTTTCTGCACCCAGAACGGCAGTCGCGGTGGCGCTCGCCCTGCTCGCGCTGGTCGGGGCCGCGTGCACGAAGGGGGCGGTGGCGCCGTTGCCGCCAGCGCCGAGCGTGCCGCAGACGACGAGCACGACGGTCGTCGACCTGAGCGGCATCGCGTTGAAACCGGTGCCAGGGCGGACGACGACGACCATCGCGATCCAGCCGGGAACGGCGACGATCTCCGGCACCGTCGTCGGGCCAAACGGCCCGGTCCCGCAAGCCACCGTCCGCGCCGAGCGGCTCGTCGGCGACGGGGCGGGCTCGGTCGACATCGTCGCCGCGCCCGACGGCAGGTTTTCCTTCATCGGCATCCTCGGCGGGCGTTACCGGCTGAGGGCGTGGAAGCAAGCGCCGGACAACCTCGCCTTGGTGACGCCCGAGGTCTTCTTCCTCGACGCCAAGGAGAGCAAGACGATGACGCTGACGCTCACGCTCTACCAAGGTGTCGGCATCACCTCCGACATCGCTCCGAAGCCCCCGGTGCTGCGCGAGTCGGCCAACCTCGTCGTCCAGGTGGTCGACCGCACCGTCGACGAGCAGGGGATCGTCCGCGGGACGCCGCTCGCGGGTGCCCGGGTGGAGCTGTTCGGCGCGGGCGAGTGGGCGCTGCGATCGTCGAACCCGGCGACGACCGGCGACGACGGTCGCGCCAACTTCACCCTCGAGTGCAGGCGAGCGGGCCAGCAGCCGCTGTCGGTCGTGGTCGGCGACGCGGCGACGTTCCCGCTCGAGATCCCCGCGTGCGCGGTACCGGTCGACCCCAACGACCCCGGCACGACGACCACCGCCCCGCCCGGCTGACCGTTCCGCGCACGCGCAGGAGCCGCGGGGCGCGCAGGGGCCGCCGGTACCCTGGTGAGCGGTGGGCACCTACCTCGACGCCATCCTCGCCGCGCATCGCGAGCGCGCCTCTGCCGATCGTCGTTCGCACGCGTCCGCGCTCGCGCGCGTCGCGGACGGGGGAGAGGTGCGCGACTTCCGCGGCGCCCTCGCCCGGCCGGGCCTTGGCGTCGTCGCCGAGATCAAGCGGCGGTCGCCGTCGAAGGGCGACCTGAACGCCCACCTCGACGCGGCGCTCGTGGCGAAGCAGTACGAGGAGGGTGGCGCGACCGCGCTGTCGGTCTTGACGGACGGGCCGCACTTCGGGGGTTCGGCCGACGACTTGCGTGCCGCGCGCGGCGCATGCGACCTCCCCGTCCTCCGCAAGGACTTCACGGTGAGCGAGCTCGATGTGATCGACGCGCGAGCGATGGGGGCCGACGCCGTGCTGCTGATCGTCGCCGCGCTCGACGACCGCGAGCTGCGCGCGTTCGCCGATCTCGCACGCGAGCTCGGCCTCGCCGCGCTCGTAGAGACGCACGACGAAGCGGAGGTCGAGCGGGCTCTCGCCGCGGGGGCGGACGTCGTCGGCGTGAACCAGCGCGACCTGTTCACCTTCGCGGTCGACACCGACCGCGCGGTGCGGGTCGCCACGGCGATCCCCGATGGTGTGCTGAAGGTGGCGGAATCGGGCGTGCGAGGGGCCGAAGACGCGCGACGCCTCGCTGCGGCCGGCTACGACGCCGTGCTCGTCGGCGAGCACCTCGTCACGAGCGGCGATCCCGCGCGAGCGGTCGGGGAGCTGCGCGCGTGTTCGTGAAGGTGTGCGGGATCACGTCGGAGGAGGACGCGCTGCTCGCGGTCGCCATGGGCGCGGACGCGCTCGGCTTCATCTTCGCCCCGTCCCCACGACAGGTGACGGTGTCGCTGGCGCGCGAGATCGCGAGCCGCGTGCCGCACGACGTGCTGACCGTTGGCGTGTTCCGCGGGCAGTCGCCGCAGCGGGTGGTCGACACGGTGCACGAGGCACAACTGCGAGCCGCCCAGTTGCACAGCAACGAGACGCCGGAGCAGACCGCATGGGTGCGGGCACGCATCCCCACCGTCCTCAAGGCGTTCAAGGCCGGCGATCCCGCCATCCGCAAGGCGGCGGAGTACAACGCGGACATGATCCTGCTCGACTCGGCGTCGCCGGGCTCGGGCCAGGTGTTCGACTGGCGGCTCGCGGAGGACGTCCCGTCGCGCACCCGCCTGCTCCTCGCGGGTGGCCTCGACCCCGACAACGTCGCCGATGCGATCGCGCAGGTGCGGCCGTGGGGCGTCGACGTCGCGACGGGCGTCGAGTCGTCGCCGGGGAAGAAGGACCCGCGCCGCCTGCGCGCGTTCGTCGCCAACGCGAAGGCGGCGGCCACGGTGCCGTACGAAAGCGACGGCGCCGACCCGTACGACTGGCAGATCGACAGCTGAGGTAGCCGCTTGCCGGGCTCGTTTCTCGCGCGCGCCACCGCTGCGGTCGTGGTGTCCGTCGCGCTGATCGCTGCGGTCGTCGCCGTGCCTGCGAACCCCGCGGCGGCCGACGACGTGCTGTTCTCGGCCGACTTCCCCGACCCGACGGTCGTCCGCTCCGGGGCCATCTACTACGCGTTCGCGACGAACGGGCCCGGCGGCAACGTGCAAGCGATGGTGTCGCCCGACTTGAGGTCGTGGACGCGCCTGCCGGACGCGCTTCCCGAACTGCCGAGCTGGGCCCAGCGCGGACTCACGTGGGCTCCCGCGGTCCTCGAACGGGTCGGGGGCGCCGTGTTGTTCTTCGCCGCGCGGCACCGGGCGTCCGGCCTCCAGTGCATCGGTCGGGCGACGGCGACGCGGATCGAGGGGCCGTATCGCGACACGTCGTCGCAGCCGCTGATCTGCCAGATGGATCGCGGCGGTTCGATCGACCCCGCCGTCGTCGCCAGCGCGAACGGCGGTGCGCACCTGCTCTTCAAGTCCGAGGGGATCGTGGGGCGCGAGCCGACGCGCATCTGGTCGCAGCCGCTCACGCCCGACGGCCGCGAGCTCACCGGCGTTCCGACCGAGCTGATCCGCCAAGACCAGGGATGGGAGTTCCCCATCGTGGAGGGCCCCGCCATGGTCGAGGCCGCGGGCTACCACTGGTTGTTCTTCGCCGGCAACCACTGGGAGAGCGCGAGCTACGCGATCGGCGCCGCGAGGTGCGCGGGCCCGAGCGGACCGTGCACGAAGTGGGGCGCAGGCCCGGTACTGCGTTCGGGCGCGGGGATGGCTGGCCCTGGCGCCCCCGACGTCGTCGTCGCTCCGGACGGGCGCATGCGGCTGACGTACCACGCCTGGGACGCGAGCCGGGTCGGGTACGGCAGCGGTGGCCGGCGGTCGATGCGCGCCGCCGCGCTGCGGTTCGAGAACGGCTTCCCCGTCGTGTCGTCGGCCGCGCCGCCGTCGCCGGACGGCTACCGCCTGGCCGCCGCGGACGGCGGCGTCTTCGCGTACGGCGCGTCGGCCTTCCTCGGGTCGATGGGGGCGTCGCCGCTCAACCGGCCCATCGTCGGCATGGCGACCATGCCGACAAACGACGGGTACTGGCTCGTCGCGTCCGACGGCGGCATCTTCGCCTTTGGCGACGCGCCGTTCCGCGGGTCGACCGGCGCGATCCGATTGAACCGGCCCATCGTCGGCATGGCGCGCACGCCAACCGGCGACGGGTACTGGCTCGTCGCGTCCGACGGCGGCATCTTCGCCTTTGGGGACGCGGCGTTCCTCGGGTCGACCGGATCGATTCCCTTGAACCGTCCCATCGTCGGCATGGCCGCTACGGCTACCGGCAAGGGCTACTGGCTGGTCGCGTCCGACGGCGGCATCTTCACCTTCGGCGACGCCGCGTTCTACGGGTCGACCGGTGGCACGCCGCTCAACGCTCCGATCACGGGGATGATGCCGACACCGTGGGGCGACGGGTACTGGCTCGTCGCCATCGATGGCGGGGTGTTCACGTTCGGCGCCGCGCCGTTCCGGGGGTCGACCGGTGGCCGCCGCTTGAACCGCCCTATCGTCGGGGCGGCGGCGTCGCCGGCCGGGGGCGGCTACTGGTTCGCCGGATCGGATGGTGGCGTGTTCGCGATGGGCGACGCGCCGTTCCATGGCTCCGCCGGCGGTGCGCCGTTGAACTCGCCCGTCGTCGCCATGTCGAGATGACCGCCGGCGACGGGGGCGGCGACGGGAAGGTCGCCGGGTGCGAGCTGTGCGAGGCGGCCCGGTTCACGCCGTGGTTCCACGAGGACGACGTGTGCTGGGTCGCCGAGTGCGAGGTGTGCTCGGTGCCGATGGTTGTCTGGAACCGCCACGGAACGGAGCCGCCGGCCGCAGACGTCGAGCACATGCTCGGGCACCTCGAGCGGGTCGCGACCGACCTGTTCGGCGAGGGCGCGTACTCCGTCGACCGGGTCATGCGCCAGATCCCCGACCACTTCCACGCGCACGCGCGCGACCCGGGCTGGTGGGCGCGCCGGTTCAGCCCACCGCGATGAGGAGCACGCCCGTGCCGGCGAGGCCGAGCCCTATCGCCTGCACGCGACCGAAGCGTTCGGCGAGCACGACGCGGGCGAGGACGACGGTCGCCGCGGGGTAGAGCGATGCGATCACCGCGACGAGCGAGAGCAATCCCCGCTGGGTCGCGAACACGAACAACGCGTTGGCGGTGAGGTCGAGCACGCCGGTTGCCGCGATCGTGCGGGTGGCGGGTGCCGACAGTCCACCTTCGGGAAGCAGCCGCTCACGAAGCACGAGCGCGCCGATCGTCAGCAGCGTCACAGACGTGGCGCGTGCGACCGCGAGCGGCCAGAGCCCGCCGTCGTCGCTCGTCTCTCCGAGGACGACGAACACCACCCCGAACCCGATGCCCGCCCCGACCGCCAGAGCGAGCGCGGGCACGCGGGCATGGCCGCCACCTGTGGCTGCGACGACGCCCTCTTCCTCCTGTCGCGAGACGAGCACGACCGCCACGAGCGCGATGCCGACGCCGGCCATCGCCGCGCCCGACGGCCGCTCGCCGGAAGCGATCCCCCACAGGACGGGAAGCGCGGCGGCGCCGACCGCGGTGATCGGCGCGACGACGCTCATCCGGCCGCGGGAGAGCCCCGCGTACAACGCGGTGATCGCGAACGCGGACGCGACGCCCGCCGCGATCGCGCTCAGTACGACGTCGCCGGTGAGCGACCCGTCGAGCAGCGGCGCGATAAGCAGCAACGCGGGCAGCCCTATCGCTTGCGACCCGACGACGACCGTCGCCAACGGCGTGTGCTTCGCCGCGACGCCACCGAGGAAGTCCGCGGTGCCGTACGCCACCGCAACCGCGAGCCCGAGGATCACCGCCATCTCTGCGTTCTAGACCCAGAAGGAAGGGGGGTGGGCGGGTCGGCGGGGACGAGGGGCGGGTCGGAAGGCAGGCGCGCGGTGCGCAAGCCCTCGAGCGGCGGGCGGCCGAGCGCGGCGCGCAGGCGCGCGCCGACGCCAGGCACGACGGGAGAGGACGCGACCGCCAGCGCGTCGAGCCACGGAGCGACCAGGGTCAGCGTCTCGTGGGCCTCTGCTTCCGGCTGGGCCCACGGCTCGCGTGCGGCGAGCGTTCGGTTCACCCGCCTGCCGATGTCGTGCACGGCGCGAAGGCCGGCCCTCAGCGATCCCGTCGAAAAGGCGCGGACGGCGGCGTCCGCCGCGGCGGCCGCGTCGCGACGTTCGGCGACGCCGAGCGCACCCGCCCAGACGGTCGCGTCGATGCGGCCTTCGAACCGGCGCGCGAGCTGTGTCGTCACGCGGTGCGCCGGGTTCGCGATCGCACCGAGGAGCCCCGCGCGCGTGGCGTCGTCCGCCGCTTCCCACGTGAAGTCGACGTCGGAGGTCTCGGGCGCGACGGCGACGAGCGCGTGCCGGAGCGCGTCGACGCCGAGCCGATCGATGCCGTCCGCGATCGACGTGCCGTGGTCGCGGCTGACGGACAGCTGCTGCCCGCGCTCGGTCAGGTTGTGCGACCCGACGACGTCGTCCGGCAGGTGCAGCCCGCCCGCGCCCGCGAGGATCGCCGGCCACCACAAGGCGTGGAACCAGACGTTGTCCTTGCCGATCGCGTAGCGATGCACCGACTCGGCGTCTTCCCACCAGGCGCGCCACGCGTCCCGGTCGCCGGTGCTCTCTGCCCACTCGACCGACGACGACAGGTACCCGACGACCGCTTCGAACCACACGTACAGCACGCGGTCGTGCCACCCGTCGAGCGGCACGTCGATGCCCCACTCGAGCTCGCGGGTGATGGCGCGTGGCCGGAGGCCGCCGCGGAGCGCGCCGGCCGCTTCTTCTGCCACCCACCTCCGCCACCCGCGCGACGAGCCCGGCAGCCAGTCTTCGATGGCGGGCTGCAGCGCGTCGAGGCGGAGGAACAACTGGCGCTGCGGGCGGAGCGTGGCCGCGCCGGCGCACAGGCGGCAGCGAGGGTCGCGCAGCTCGTCCGCGTCGAGGAGCGCGCCGCACGCATCGCATTGGTCGCCGCGGGCGTCCGGCGCGTCGCAGTGGGGGCAGCGGCCTTCGACGTACCGGTCGGGGAGGGCGCGCCGCTCGTTGCCGCACCACGCGCCCCGCTGCTCGCCCTCCACGATCGACCCAGCCGTGTGCAACTGCCGGAACAGGTCGTGCACCACGCGCCGGTGGACGGCCGACGACGTCCGCCCGTAATGGTCGAAGGAGATGCCCGCGTCTCGGAGGCTGCGCTCGATCGCCGCGTGCTGCCCCGCCGCGAACTCGCGGACGCCGGTGCCGGCCCGTTCCGCGGCGATGGTGATGGGCGTGCCGTGCTCGTCGCTGCCGGACACGAACAGCACGTCGTGGCCGAGCAGGCGCGAGGCGCGGGCGATGACATCGGCGGGGAGGAACGCACCCGCGAGGTGGCCGAGGTGGCGGGGGCCGGAGGCGTACGGCCAAGCGGCGGCGACGAGGACGTGCATCGGTTCTCCTGTGGGGTCGGGCCCCGAAGGAGTGACGCGAAACGACCGCCCCCTCGGGGCGGCCGTGGATCGCGCTAGCGGCTGCTGCGCGCGGTGGACCGCCCTGTCGGGCGGCGCATGATCACGAGCGGCGCCGTCGGCGTCGCGGTCTCAGGCGTGCGGTCCACGCCGCAACGCTACGCGGCCGCGTGACCGGCGCGGAAGGAATTACCGAGCAGCGTCGGGATGTCGACCTTCGGGCAGCGGTCCATCACGACGAGCATGCCCGCGGCCCTGGCCACCGCGGCCGCGTCGTCGTTGACGATGCCCGCCTGCATCCAGATCGCCTTGGCACCGATCTCGCACGCTTCGTCGACGTGGGGGAGGACGAGGTGGGAGCGGCGGAACAGGTCGACGACCTCGACGCCATCGCTCGCGGGGATCGACGTGAGGTCGGGGTAGCACGTCTCGCCGAAGATGCGCTGGCCCGCGTACGTCGGGTTGACGGGGATGACGCGGTAGCCGCGGCTCTGGAGGAAGGCGGGCACGAACGAAGCCGGTTTGTGTGACTCGGGCGACGCGCCCACGACGGCCCACGTCGTGAACGAGGTCAGGATCTCCCGGGCGGTGTCTGCCGTGCCTCCAGCGCGCATGGTGCATGCTTTCCCGCTCGTGCCCCGAGTCACCCATTCTGCAGCCGCCCGTGCGCTCGCCGAGCGCGACGAGGTCATGGCCGCGCTGGTGGAGACGATCGGCCCGCCCCGCATCCGCCCCGCGCAGCGCACCCCGTTCGAGGCGCTCGCACGCGCGATCTGCTTCCAGCAGCTGTCGGGCAAGGCGGCGGCGACGATCTACGGGCGGTGGGAGCAGGAGGTCGCGGCGAGCTCGCCGACGGGTGAGGTGACCCCGGAGGCGGTGCTGGCCACGCCCGAGGAGCACATGCGCAGGGCGGGGATGTCGGCGGCCAAGACCGCGTCCGTCGTCGACCTCGC
>DASVEG010000028.1:0-6395 GCA_036380695.1 Acidimicrobiales bacterium | reverse complement strand
GCCGCCGAGGCCCATCATCGCGATGCCGAGCCGCGAGGCGTTCGTCATCTCCATCATCCGAGTCAGCCCTCGACCGTCGGCAGCCTGCCCCTCGCTCGACGCCGCGGCGCGACCGTCGGATCCGCCTGCCGACGGCGCGAGCAGGAACGCCTCTGCGTCGACGAACTCCACTTCCGCGGACGCGACCGCGTTCGTGCCGAGCTTGTCCTTCAGCCTGCGGATGCGGATGCCGTTGCGGCTGCCGTCGCGGCGATCCCACAGCACGAGGAACGGTGCGATGCCGCGCGCACCGTCGACCGCGCCCTCTGGCTTGGCGAGGACGACGAACGCCGAGCCGTTCGCGTTGGACGCGAACCACTTGAACCCGTTGAGGCGGTACGCGTCGCCGACGGGGGACGCGGTCGTCTCCAACATGGCGAGGTCGGAGCCGCCGGTGCGCTCCGTCAGCATCTGCGACGCCTCGCCCGCGAGCGGGTCGCCCGTCATCAGCTCCCGCACGCGCTCCTTCACGTCGGCCGGGGCGAAGTCCTCGACGAGGCGCACGACCATGTCGCCACCCGTGCCGAGCGCGCAGTACATGCCGATCTCGGCCTGGCTGAGCATGTACGTCCACGCCGAGCTCAGCGCGCTGGGGTTCACGCCCGCCCGGCGTGCTTCCTCACGGAACGACCCGCCGAAGTTGTTGGCCAGCAGATCGCGCTTCGACGCTTCGAACGTGGGCGGCATCACGACGCGGCTCACGTCGTGCCCCCAGCGGTCGTACTTCTCGAGCCGCGGCGGGTTCTTGTCGGTCAGCTCCGCGCGCTCGGCGATCGGCCCGCCCATGAGCGCGCCGACCCGCTCGAGGTGTGGTTCGGCCCACGCCAACCCGTCGCGGCCGAGGTGCCGGAGCATCAAGCCCTGCAAGGTTGGGTCGCACGTGTACCAGTTGAGGCCGACCGCGCCGGTGTAGCGCTCGGTCGCGTACCGCCGTGCCTTCTCCGGCGTGTTGAACGGGAGGGAGTCGACGGGCTCGTTCAGGTACGACGTCACGAACCGAAATCTACCGGTCAAGCGCGAGTCCACACCGAGCCGGAGGCGTACCGCTTGAGCCCGGCGCGGAACGAGACGGCGCCGGCCAGCGCGAAGAAGCAGGCGACGCCCACCATCGCAACCGCCCTCGTCAGGTCGAAGTCGTCGACGACGCTCGCGGGTACGCCACTGATGAACGCGGCGGGCAGCGCGGTGTAGAGCAGCAGCTTGGTGCCACCACTGAAGATGTCGATCGGGTACGACGCGAAGAGCAGCACCGCATGCAGCCCGAAGTCGCCCGCCTCGCCCTTGCCCGCGTAGAAGGCGATCGACCCGACGGTGACGAGGAAGCCGGTGAGGACGACGAACGACGTGGCGACGGCGAGGACGAACGACGCGACCCGACCCGGCGACAGGTCGCCGACCACGACGAACAGGAACACCCCGAACACGACGTCGCCGAAGTTGATCGCGTCCATCCTCCTGACGAGCACGTACGCCAGCGGGCGGATCGGCAGCGCGAGCGCGGCGTCGAGCTCGCCGTCTGCCGCGAGCTTCCCGACGCGGCGCGCGTTGGCGAGCAAGGCAAGCACGGCGCCCGCGCCGGTCATGAACACGGCGAGCAGCGTGAGCACGCGGTCGCGATCCCAACCGCGCACCGAGCCGACACGGTCGAAGAAGATGGCCCAGAACACCACCCACGCCGCGTCGTTGAGCACCATCACGGTGACCTGCGTGAGAAACGACGCGCGATTCGAACGAACCTCGGCGAACGCGCTGCCGATGGTGGCCGCGATCCCCCGCGCGCTCACCCTCCCACCACCTGAAGCCGTCGTTGGCCCGCGGAGAAGGCGGCCCACGCGGCGAGGCCCGCGACACCGAGCCAGCCCAACTGCACGAGGAGCAGCCACGGCTCGACGTGACCGGACGCGAGGCGAGCCGGCGCGTAGGCCATCGCGCTGAACGGGAGCGCGAAGGCAACGCTCTGGAGCCAGTCGGGCAGCACCTGCAACGGCAGCAACATCCCCCCGACGACGAAGACGCACTTGTAATAGATGAACCACACGGACCGGGCGTCGCGCACCCAGAACGCCGCAGCCGCGACGGCGTGTTGCGCCATCACGTTGCACGTAATGGCAAGCACCAGCGCGGGAATAGCGAGCGCGGCCCCCAAGGCGCTCGGCGGGGCGCCCACCGTCACCGCGGCGAGAACGGCACCGATCACGGCGATGGGCGCGAGCGCCGTCAACCCGCGGCCGATCTCGGTGGCGAGCCGCACCCCGAGCACGGACGCCGGCCGCAGCAGCTCGACGGCGATGGCGCCGCCCGCGATGTCGTCGCCGATCTCCTCGATCATCCGCATGGTGAGCGGGACGATCGCGGCCTCCGACGTCGCGACGTACCAGAACAGCGCGGCCGCGGTGTACCCGACGATCTCACCGCCGTTCGAATCGGTTGCGCCCCGCCACAACGAGCCGATCGCCGTCACCACGATCACGTAGAACGTGAGCTTCACGAGCACCGCGGCGCGGTCCGCGAACACCCGTTGCCCGGCGGATCGCATGGTCAGCGCGAACCAGTGCCGTGTCATGCGCGTGGTGCCCCGTAGATCTCCGCGATGACCTGTTCGAGCGGCGGGTCGATCACCGAGATGTCGGCGACCACGCCGCTGTCGAGCAGCGTGTCGAGCACCTCGCGAATCGAGCGCCTGCTCGTGTCGACGGTCAGCTTCAACCCGGTCGCGGTCCGCTCGACCACTTCGACGCCGTCGATGACGGGCGCGTCCACGGGGCGTTCGAAGCCGACCTCCACGAGCTTCGTCGACAGGAGCGTGCGGCGCATTGCGGTCACGTCGTCGTCGTAGATCACCGAGCCGTGGTTCACGACGATGGCCCGGCGGGCGACCTGTTCGATGTCGGCGACGTCGTGCGACGTGAGGAAGATGGTCGTGCCGCGCTCCTCGTTCAGCCGCACGAGCAGCTCGCGAAACCGCTGCTTCGCGAGCAGGTCGAGCCCGATGGTCGGCTCGTCGAGGAACAGGATCTCGGGCTCGTGCAGCATGCACGCCGCGAGCTCGCACCGCATGCGCTGCCCGAGGGAGAGGTTGCGCACCGGCACGTCGAACAAGTCTTCGGCGTCGAACAGCCCCGCGAGCTCGCCGACCCTCGACGCGGCTCGCTCCGGTGCGATGCCGTAGATCGCGGCCAGCGTGCGGAACGACTGACGAGGCGTCAGCTCGAACCACAGTTGCGAGCGCTGGCCGAAGAGCGTCCCGATGCGCGACGCCAGCTTGCGGCGTTGCTTCCATGGCACGAGCCCAAGCACGTGCGCGTCGCCGCTCGTGGGGAAGAGGATGCCGGTGAGGATCTTGATGGAGGTCGACTTCCCCGCCCCGTTCGGGCCGATGTACGCGAGCCGCTCCCCTGCGCCGACCGAGAACGAGATGTCGTGAACGGCCTCGATCGTGCGGCGGCGCTTGCGCGAACCCGTGGCGAACGACTTGGTGAGGCGGTCGACCTCGATCGTCATCGCTTGGCCGCCCCTGCCATCCGTGGATGATGCCGGACCCGACCCGAGCGCGACGGCCATTTCCGCCGTGCTCCTGCCATCCGCTGGCGCATGCGGGTGCGTACATAGCGGGCATGACTCACCTAGCGTCGATGCGACGCCGATCGGGGGAGGTGCGCAACCCATGACCACCACGAGCGTCGCCGTCGACGAGACGGCAGCCGCGGTCGCCCGTTACCTCGACGTCCGCGACCACACCGAGCGGCTCGCCGCGCCCCTCTCCGCGGAAGACCAGACCGTCCAGTCGATGCCCGACGTGAGCCCGACGAAGTGGCATCGCGCCCACACGACGTGGTTCTTCGAGACCTTCCTTCTCGAACCCAACGTTGGCGACTACCGCACGTTCCACCCTGCGTACGGTTACCTCTTCAACTCCTACTACGAGGCCGTTGGCGAGCGACACCAGCGCGCCGAGCGCGGGCTGCTCTCCCGGCCGGGCATCGACGAGATCGCCGCCTACCGGGCGCACGTCGACGACGCGATGCAGTCGTTGGTGGCGACCGTCGGTGTGACGCCGCTCGTCGAGCTCGGGTTGCAGCACGAACAGCAGCACCAGGAGCTGTTGCTGATGGACATCAAGCACGTGCTGTCCCGCAACCCGCTGCTGCCCGCGTACTCGGGCGACGCCCGCCACTCCCCGTTCCATCCGGCCGCGCTGACGACGTCGCGTCCCGCGTGGACCGGTCACGCCGGCGGCACGGTGGAAGTCGGCCACGACGCCGTCGCGGGATCGTTCGCGTTCGACAACGAGAGCCCGCGGCACCCGGTGTGGCTGCAGCCGTTCGAGATCGCCGACCGCCCCGTCACGTGCGGCGAGTGGAAGGCGTTCGTCTACGACGGCGGCTACCGCCGCGCCGAGCTGTGGTTGTCCGAGGGGTGGGCAACGCTTCACGCGAACGGCTGGGGCTCGCCGTCGTACTGGTCGTCGTCCGACGGCGACTGGCGCGTGTTCACGTTGGCCGGCGACCGCGCCGTCGCCGACGACGAGCCGGTGTGCCACGTGAGCTACTTCGAGGCCGACGCGTTCGCCCGCTGGGCAGGCGCACGGCTGCCAACCGAAGCCGAGTGGGAGGCCGCGGTCGCCGCAGGTGGCGCGGCCACCGGCCGCGGGCAGGTGTGGGAGTGGACGTCGAGCGCCTACGCGCCGTACCCCGGCTTCCGTCCCGCCCCAGGCGCGGTCGGCGAGTACAACGGCAAGTTCATGGTGAACCAGTACGTGCTGCGCGGCGGGAGCTGCGTGACGCCGGCCGGCCACACCCGCACGACGTACCGCAACTTCTTCCCGGCGTCGGCGCGGTGGGCGTTTTCCGGCCTCCGCCTGGCGCGCGACGCATGAGCGACGCATGAGCGAGCCGAAGGCGAACGTCGCGGTCGACGTTCACCTGCAGCCCGACGACCTGCGATCCGCACTCGTGCGCGACGTGCGCGCGGGGCTCACCTCGTCGCCGAAGCGCATGCCGCCGGTGTGGTTCTACGACGACGTTGGCAGCCAACTGTTCGACGAGATCACGCGGCTGCCCGAGTACTACCTGACAAGGGCGGAACGGTCGATCCTCGACGCCCATGCCCGCGACATAGCGGAGCTGGCCAAGGCCGACACGCTCGTCGAGCTCGGCTCCGGCACGTCGGAGAAGACGAGGATCCTGCTGGACGCGCTGCGCGACGCCGGGTCGCTGGCCCGCTTCGTACCGCTCGACGTGAGCGAGCAGACGTTGCGCGACGCGGCAATGTCCATCGCGTCCGACTACGCGGGCATCGACGTGCATGCGGTCGTCGGCGACTTCCACCGTCATCTCGCCGATCTCCCGCGCGACGGCACGTGGCTCGTCGCATTCCTCGGCAGCACGATCGGCAACCTCGACCCGGCGGAGAGGCGGCGCTTCCTGTTCGACCTCGACTGTGCGATGGAGGCGGGCGACCGGTTGCTCCTCGGCACCGACCTGGTGAAGCCGGTCGAGGTCCTCCTCGCCGCATACGACGACGAGCAGGGAGTGACGGCGAGGTTCAACAAGAACCTGCTGTCGGTGCTCAACCGGGAGGTCGGCGCGACGTTCGAGCCCGAGCGGTTCGCCCACGTCGCCCGTTGGAACGCGGACGCGTCGCGGATGGAGATGTGGCTGCGTTCGCTCGCCGACCAGACGGTGGAGGTCGCCGGCCTTGGCTTCGAGGTGACGTTCGCCGTGGGCGAGGAGATGCGCACCGAGATCAGCTCGAAGTTCACCGAGGCGGGTGTGCGCGACGAGCTGTGGGAGGCCGGGTTCGTGGTCGACGCGAGCTGGACCGACGACGAGGGCCGGTTCCTGCTGACGCTCGCCCGGCCTTATTGCTGAAGCGGCTGCGCCCGCAACGCGGCGCGCACGTCCCGCGCCACGAAGATGCCGACGAACGTGCGGATGCGGGCGTCGCGATGGCGCTCGAAGGAGGCGTGCACGAGTCGCTCCAGGGTGGCGTGCTCGACGTCCGGAAACTCGCGACCGAACTGGTAGGTCAGCGCCGAGAGCTCGAGCTCGGGGGACTCCGCAAGGCGTTGGGTCAGAGCCATTGCCGGCGACGGTACCGCCAGGGTGCAGACCGCGCGCGGATCGCGCGCGGGCCCGTTTCCGAAGGTTTACGCGGCGCCCGACGTGGCGGTCGCGGCGGCCGTCGAGGCCCGCTGGCGGCGGCGTGCGATCTCCGCCGCTATCGCCTGCTGGTCCCTTCGGGCGAGCTGGCGGATCAGCGGCCGGAGCTCATCGACGATCTTGGCGACTTCCTCTTGATTCGGATGCCAGTGCCTCAGCCGATCGTCCATCGGGCCCCCTACGTCTCTCTACGTG
>DASVEG010000027.1:0-6193 GCA_036380695.1 Acidimicrobiales bacterium | reverse complement strand
GGGCACGGCGGGGGGATCGTCGACGAGGCGTCGCACGGCGTGTTCGTTCGGGAGCGCGAGGTGCTCGAGGATGCGGCGCGACGTGGCTGGGCCGACGCCGTCGACAAGCCCGAGCACGCGGTGCCACGCGAGCTCGTCCGACGGGTTGTCGAGGATGCGCAGGAACGCGAGCAGGTCTTTGACGTGCGCGGCCTCGAGGAACTTGAGGCCGCCGTACTTCACGTAGGGGATGTGCCGCCGGGACAACTCCATCTCGAGACGCGCGCTGTGGTGGCCGGCGCGGACGAGGACCGCTTGTTCCCGAAGCGCGATGCCGTCCTCGCGATGCGCGAGCACCTGCGTGCACACGAACGACGCCTCGCCGCCTTCGTCGCCCATGCGGACGAGCTGCGGCCGTGCGGGCGCGTGCGCCTCGCGGGTCGACAGCAGCCGCTTTGGGAATACACCGCGACCGTCGGCCATCACCGCGTTGGCGATGTCGAGCACCGGCTGCACCGACCGGTAGTTGTGGTCGAGGGTGACGACGGTCGCGGTCGGGAACCGCTCGGTGAACCCGGCCATGTTCGCCGCCGAGGCGGCCCGGAAGCCGTAGATCGCCTGCGCGTCGTCGCCCACCACGAACAGCCCGTCACCGTCGGGGCGCAGGCCGGCAACGACGTCGGCCTGCAGCAGGTTCGTGTCCTGGTACTCGTCGACGAGCACGTGGTCGAACCGCGTGCGCATCAGGTCGCGCGCCGGGCTCGTCGTGACGAGCGCTCGCCAGTAGAGCAGGAGGTCGTCGTAGTCGAGCACGCCTCGCGAACGCTTCCGCTCGGCGTAACCGGAGAACACCTCGCGGACGTCGTCGATCTCGACCTGGCACCACGGGAACCGCTCGCGCAACGTGTCGACGAGCGGCTCCTGCGCGTTGGCGACACGCGAGTAGATGTCGAGCAGCGTGTCTTTCTTCGGGAACCGCTTGGCGCCTGTGCGCCCGCCGAGGCCGAGGTCGGCGCGGACGACCCCCATCAGGTCGGCGGCGTCGCCGTGGTCGAGGATCGTGAACCCTGCCCCCAGCCCGACCGCCTGCCCGTGCTGGCGCAACAGCTTGTTCGCGATGGCGTGGAACGTGCCGCTCCAGACGCGTGCCGCGGTGCGCCGCGCGCCCAGGTGCTCCGCTCGCACGAGCATCTCGCGCGCGGCGCGGCGCGAGAACGTCAGGAGGAGCACGCGATCCGGGTCGGCTCCCTCGCTGACGAGCCGCGCCACGCGCGACGCCAGCGTGCGTGTCTTGCCCGTGCCCGCTCCGGCGATCACGAGCAGGGGCCCACCGTCGTGCGCGACGGCACCGCGTTGCGCGTCGTTCAGTCCGTCGAGCCAGGGGACGTCGTCGCGACGAAGGGCGAACACGTGTTCGAGCGTACCAGGCGAGCCAGTCGCGGCCGCGGGCGACGCCTACGCGCTCGCGGGCGAACCGGCGTTCCGCGGCACGCGTAACAGCATCGCCGCGGCGGCACCGGTGACCACGAGCCCGAGCATCGTGACCCAATGGCCGCCGTTCTCCAGCAGGTGGACGCCTTCGCCGGCTTGCGCGTGCGTCACGACGTCCCACCCGAGACCTGCCAACTGCGCGCCGAGCCCTCCCGCAGCCAGCCGACCGGCGGGCGGCCGGCCTCGCGCCGCGACCCCACCGGCGAGCGCGGCACCGCCCGCCAGCGCGAGGAGAAGCCCGACACCCGCGCCCGCGCCCGCACCACCCCCGCCATGCGCGTGCCCCGCCTGGGTCATCACCTCGCCGTCGTGCGCGTCGCCCTGGTGGTCGGCGCCGCCACCGCCGGGCGCGCCGCTACCGCGTGTTCCGCCGCCGCCGCCGGTCGCGCTGCCCGCGCCGCCGTGGGCGTGCGCGTCCGCGTTCTCCCCGATGCGGTCGAAGCGCGTACCGACCGACGACGCGTCGTGATGCGACGACGGAGACGCCGCCGGGTGGGCATGCGCGGCCGCGCCGCCGCCGGCCGCACCGCCGCCCGACGCGGCGCTGGCCGCGCCCGTCGACGCGTGCGCGTGCGCGCCCTTTGCATCGGGCGGTGCCCCGCCCGAAACAGCCGCCTGCATCGGCTCCGCGAGCGCGCCCAACGCCGCGACGGTCACCGCTTCCAGCGCGCTCGTCTTGTGGGCTTCGCCGCCGTTGGCGTTCGCGATCTTCACCTTCATGTCCTTGTAGGTGAAGTGGCTCTCCCACGCTCGGTTCCAGTCGGGCTGCGCCCGCCGGTAGCCCTGCCTCAGGACGATGAGCGTGTCGCGCGAGTTCGAGTCGAACTCGTACGGGACGTCGACGACGTGCGTCCAGTCCTCGGTGGCGCGCGCGTCGAGCGCCTCGATGGGGCTGGCGACTTCGTTCTCGGGGTCGGCGTCGCCCTCGCCGCTGTCGCCGTAGACGTGGAACACGCCGGTCCTGCCCGGCCGGTCTATCGCGGCCTCGAGCGCGGGCTTCACTCGCGCGAACAGGTCGGCGGCGTAGCGGTGGTACGCGTCGGCGCCGCAGTCGTACTCGCCGCACATCGTCGTCGACAGCCCGTGGCCAGACAGGTGCACCGCGACGGAGGTGTGGTCGGGGAGCAACGCCACCTCGGCCTTGACCTTCTCGACGATCGCGGTCACGTAGTGCGCGGTGACGCCAATCGGATCGGCGTACCGGATCGGCATGTCGCCGCGTCCGAGCGAGTCGAGATGGTCGGCGATCTGGTGGCGCAGGTGGTGCGTCTGCATGATGTCGCTGAAGCCGACGCCGTGGTACACGACCACGAGCGACTCGACCCGGTCGCGGTTGACGAGCGCATCGAGCGCCTCCCGAACCCCTTGGCGCCCTCCGCCGATCCGTGGGTCGATGCCGTAGCCGACCCCGACCGCGAGCGAATCACCGTACGCGTGCTGGAGCCGCCGCAGCACGTGCTGCTTCTTGACGAGCTTCTCGTCGTAGTTGGGCGAGCGGCCGCCCATGCGCTGCCACTCGTGCCATGCCGACAACCCGACGTGCTCGTAGATGTCGGGTTCGCGGAAGCCGGGGCCGCCCGGGATGACGTAGTGCGCGGGGAGCGAGTCGGATGCAGGCACGAAGACCGCGGGACCGTCGTGGGGACGCAGCCACGCGTCGATCAAGCGGGGGGCGGCACGCGCCTCCCCGCACGCGGGACAGTCCGCGTCGTACAGGATCGTGCCCGTCTCGAGCGACGACAGCCACGACGGGATCACGCCCATCGCGATCAGGTGCGAGAAGAACTCGCGGAAGCTCTCGTACGTCCATTCGTTGTACTCCGGTGGCTCGCCGTGGTCGGCGAGCAGCACGCCGACCTTGGCGCCGGCCCTGGTCGTGGCAGGCGATCCGTGACCGGCGTGCTCATCCCCGCTGCCCGCGCTCACCGACGGGATGGCCGCGACACCCGCGACGAATACGCACATCACCAGCACGCCCCAGCGCCGCACGGTTTCCTCCTCACACGCCTTAGGCGCACCTAACGTTTCGGCGCCGGGAAGTTAGGCGCGCCTAACGTTTGCGTGTCAAGCCGGGATCGAGCCTTTCCGGCGGGCGGGGAGACCTGCGTCGGGGGAGCGCGAATACGGTCCGGGGATGCACTTGGTCCTGATCCCTGGCTTCTGGCTCGACGGGTCGTCGTGGGACGCTGTCGCCGCGCCGCTGCGCGCCGCCGGCCACACCGTCCACGCCCTGACGCTTCCCGGTCTCGAGTCGCGCACTGCGGACCGGTCCAACATCGGCCTCCGGCACCACGTCGACGCGGTGGTCGCGGTCGTCGACTCGCTACCGGACCCCGTGGTGCTCGTCGGGCACAGCGGCGGTGGGGCGATCGCGCACGCGGTCGTGGACGCACGCCCCGACCGCGTGGCTCGCGTCGTCTACGTCGACAGCGGCCCGCTCGCGGACGGCGGCGTCATCAACGACGAGTTGCCGGTGGTCGACGGCGAGGTCCCGCTTCCCGACTGGTCGGTGTTCGACGACGAAGACCTCGTCGACCTCGACGACGACCTGCGCGAGAAGTTCCGCGGCATGGCGATCCCGCAACCGGCTGGCGTCGCGAGCGACAAGCAGCAACTGCGCGACGAGCGGCGGTACGACGTGCCCGTCACGGTCGTCGCATGCGAGTTCTCGTCGGACGCGCTGCGCGGGTGGATGGAGAAGGGGCACCCGCACGTGTCCGAGCTGACGAAGATCAAGGACGTCGAGCTGGTCGACCTACCGACGGGACACTGGCCGCAACTCACCCGGCCCGCCGACCTTGCCGCGGCCATCCTCAAGGCGATCGATCGCTAGCTCGGCGCCGCACCGGCGAGGAGATCGCGCTCGCGGCAGCGAACCTCCTTCGCATGCGCTTCCCCCGCGCGCGCCTCGCCGCGCTCGCCGCCGCCGCCGGGCTCACCGCTGCGACCGCGGTGCTGTCGCCGACGGCCGCGTCGCCCGCGAAGCCGAAGCCCCCGGCGGCCTTCGACGCCGTACCGGCCAGCATGCCTCGGTTCGGCATCCAGGCCCCGTCGGTCGACCCGGCGCGCCAGCAGCACGTCGTCGTCGCGGCCGATGGCGTCGAGCTGTTCGTGGAGACGTGGCTCCCCGCGCGGATCGGCGACGCGGTGCCTCCGGCGCGGGTGCCCGTGGTCGTGTCGATCTCGCCGTACCTGTCGGAGGGCGCCGTCGAGTCGGCGTGGGCGCTCACGACGCTCGTCCCCCGCGGCTACGCGTACGCCAACGTGCACGTGCGCGGGACCGGCGAGTCGGGCGGTTGCATCGGCTTGTTCGACGCGACCGAAGCGGACGACTCCGCGCGCGCGATCGAATACCTCGGCCGTGACGCGCCGTTCTCCGACGGCAACGTCGGCGGCTACGGCATCTCGTATCCCGGCGGCACCATCCTCAGCGCCGCGGGTCGCGGCGACCCCGCCCGGGTGTCGTACCTGAAGGCGATCGCGTCGGGCGCGCCGTACCACTCGGCGCACGAGGCGCAATGGACCTTCGACGGCGTCCCGTCGTTCCTGATCCCGGCGATGATGCCGGGGAACTACTTCCTCCAGTCGATGGGCCTCGCGTTCGACGCGCTCCCGACGGTGCCGCGCAAGATCGAGGAGCGACCGGGGTGCGCCGCGGAGAACGCCGTGGCCGCGGTCGACTGGAGCGGCGACCACACGCCGTGGCACGCGGAGCGCGACAACCGTGCGTGGACGAAGAACATCATCGCCGCGACGCTCGTCTTCCACGGCCACTCCGACCTCACGCCGATGGGCGGATCGCCACCCAGCATCGAGCGCGGCCTCTTCGATCGGCTCCCGTCCACGACGCCGAAGGCGGGTGTGTTCGGTGTGTTCGGGCACTACCTCCCGCGCAACGAACACCCCGAGATCGCCGACATGATCGTCGCCTGGTTCGACCGCCACCTGCGAGGCATCGACACCGGGACGGAATCGTGGCCGACCGTCCAGGTGCAGGGAACCGACGGGCGGTGGCGCAGCGAGGCGTCGTGGCCGACGCTCGGCGGGCCGGTCGGCCAACTGGCGCTCGGGCCGGGCGGCGCGCTCGGCGCATCGACGCCGACCGGGTCGACGACGTACGTCGAGGGCACCTACGAGACGACGTCCGGCTTCGTTCCCGGCGGCAGCGCCGTGTTCGAGACCGCGCCCCTTCCCGCTCGCATGGAGCTGGGCGGGCAACCGGTCGCCGACCTGTGGCTGCAGCTCGCGGTGCCAGACGCCCACGTCGCCGCGAGGCTCGAGGTCGTCAAGCCCGACGGCACCCGCCGGCCGGGTGCCGTCACGTACGGCTTGCGGTCCGCGAGGCACCTCGATCCGTTCACCGACGGCCGGTTCACCCAGGGGACGTCGAAGCTCGCCCCGGTCGGCGTGCCGGTGCGCGTGCCCGTCCGGTTCCAGCCGACCGACCTCGTCGCCCAGGCAGGCGACCGGCTGCGGCTCACCGTCGCGGGGTCGGTGATCGTGAATCCGGGGCTCGCGCAACTCGGTGTCCCCGAGTCGGTCTTCCTCGGTCCGTCGCAGCCTTCCGGCGTGGCCGGGCCGGTGCGTATTCTCCACGACTGCACGCACCCGAGCGCGTTGCGCTTCGAGCTGCCGACGGAGGCCTCGCGTTCGCTCGTTCTCGGCGCCCCGGACGCCGACGTGCCTCGTGAGGCACTGACGCACGACGGCGACGGCATCTCGC
>DASVEG010000026.1:0-7054 GCA_036380695.1 Acidimicrobiales bacterium | reverse complement strand
GATTTACAAGACCGATGCTCTTGAGCGGTTCGGCGCGACGTCTTCACTCGTCGGAGCGACCTTCCTTCGGCGGGCAGGGCGCTTCGGCCGCACGGGGAGTGCGCACTCCCCGTGAGGAGCGCGTGCACCCGCTAGCAGGGTGCGGCGCTCCGGTCGGCCGTTGGTGAAGTTCGATGTTGCGAAGACGTCTCGGCGATCCCCTCGTTCACCGATTGAGCTACGAGCGCATGACGCCGACAAGGTTCGACGCGCGCACCTGCGCGCTCCTGCTGGTCTGCGCGTTGTTGGCGCGCGACCGACACGTTCACGCCGTTCATTGGCGCCTCTTGACCGTTGGCGGCCGAACTCGGCAAACTGCTCTCGGCGCTGCGCCTGCGCCGAACCCCTGTTGCCGATCCTCAGCGTCGGTGATCGAAGGGGCAAAGGGGGGCACACCCTCGGGCGTAGTTGAGCCACCGTCCCGTGTCTGACCGACGGAGCGTGGGCTGCTGAGGAGCGACGCGCCGTGCGGTCGAGACGAGGACACGTGACCGAAGGCAAAGACCTGAAGCGGCTGGTCCGCCAACGCATGGCGAAGACCGGCGAGTCGTACACCACCGCACGAGCGCACTTCCGACCGCCCGTGCCGCGCGAGCCGCAGCCGGAGGAGGTGTCCGTCGCCGCGTTCCGCGACGGCATCTACACGCGCTCCGGGCTCGATCGCCTTGGCGCCCATCTCGAGGCGCGCTATGGCGCCCCGGTGACCAAGCTCACCGAGCTCGACGTCGGCGTCTTCCGCGCCGATCGCCGCGATGCACCTGCGTGGGTCGCCCGGGTATTCCCCGCCGCCCGACCTGTCGAGCTGGTCGAGGGCGACGCGGACATCCTGCGCCATCTCGAGGCGAACGACTTCCGCGCCGAGCGGTGCGCGGACGACGAGGCGGTGTCCGTGCTCGACGACCAAGGCGTGCTCGTCACCGAGTACGTCCTGGGGATGAGCGGCAGGACGGACACGAACGGCCAGACGCTGTTCGACCTCGGCGAGCAACTCGGACGCCTGCAAACGCTGCCCTCGGCGCCCCGCGGCCACGCGGCCAGGCGGGAGGCAGGGTCGTGGCACCACATCTCCGTTCGCGGTGGGAGCGTCCGCAACGACGCGGACACCCTGCTCGCGCTGCTGGCCACCATCGAGGCCGGCACCTCGACGGCCGACCCCGAAGCTCTCGATCGCCTACGCGAGCGGCTGCGCGACGTGGACGACTGCATCGACCTGCCGACCGCGCTCAGCCATCCCGACCCGTGCGGCGCGAATGCGGTCGTCCCGCCGCTCGGATCGCCGGTGCTCGTGGACTGGACAGGGGCCGGCACCGCGCCGCGTGCCCTCGGTCTCGCGCGCCTCGTCGCCGGCACCCTCTCGCCGAGCCCCGGCGCGCCGATCAGCGACGCGCTCCAGCGCGTCGACGCCGTCGTCGCGGGGTACCGCCGGCACGTCACCCTCGATGCCGACGAGCTCGAGAGGATGGAGCCGGCGATCACCTCGTTCCCCGTCATGCTCGGCACGTGGATGCACCTGTTCCAGAACGTGCCGATCGACGCGATAGAGAACATGATCGCCGGCAACGACCGCATGGCCACCGCCGCGTCGCAACGGGTCGCAGAGGCGTTCGACCGCGACGTCGACGAGCTCACCGCGTGGTTCAGCGACCGGCCGGCCGAGGTGCACCCCGGACAAGGCACGCTGCTCTAGCGCGCCGCGGGTACGCCGTTCCGGAGGCAATGGCCCACAGTCCCTGTGGGCTGTTGCCTCCAAGCGCGGTCAGTCGGCGAAGACCGCGCGGGTGTGGTCGACGAAGAAGCGGTGGTCGTGGCCCTTGTTGGGGTCGTCGGCGTTGTACTTCGGTCCGTTCGGCGTGCCGTCGGGGACCTGGTCGTCGGGGTAGATCGCGCCGACGGGGCAGATGTCCGGCTGGTAACACGCGGTGCACGCGGTGCACTCGTCGACGTTCACGTACAGGATCGTGTCGCTGAAGATCGCGATCGCGTCGGCCACGGGCGCGTGGGTGTTCTCGACGACGCCGCTGCCCGCCTCGTCCTCGGAGAAGAGCAGGTTCTTCTGCGGGTCGAACTCGTAGATGCATTGGACGGGGCACACGTCGACGCACGCCCGGTCCTTCACCTCGATACATGCCTCGGTAATGACGGCGAGACCAGCCACGGCGCCTCCAAGCGCTCGTCGATGCTCGTCTCCTACCCCGTTTCCCCGAGCCGGCCGGCCTTCCGTCGCGCGGCGGTCAGTCGGTGCCGACGAGCTCGGGCTTGCGCTCGGCTGCGTCGTCGTCGATCGGCGCCGCGTCCACGTCGTGGCCTTCCACGTCGATGTTCGGGAGCACCCGATCGAGCCAGCGCGGGAGCCACCAGTTGCGGTCGCCCAGCAGCTCCATCGTCGCGGGCACGAGCAGCATCCGGACGATGGTGGCGTCGAACAGGATGGCCACCGACAGGCCCGTGCCCATCATCTTCATGGTCCGCTCGAACTCGAGCATGAAGCTCCCGAAGACGACGACCATGATCGCGGCCGCGGCGGTGATGACCTTTGCCGTTGCCGCGAGCCCGTCGGCGACCGAGGTGCGGCTGTCGCCGGTGCGCCGCCATTCCTCACGCACGCGCGAGAGGAGGAACACCTCGTAGTCCATCGAGAGGCCGAACACGACCGCGAACAGCATCATCGGCACCCATGCCTCGATTGGCCCCGGTTGCACGCCCGTGAGGTCGCTCAACCAACCCCACTGGAACAGCGCGACGACCACGCCGTACGCGGCACCGATCGACAGCAGGTTCATGATCACGGCCTTGAGCGGCACGAGCAGCGAACGGAACACGAGCATGAGCAAGAGGAACGAGAGCGCGAGCACCGCGCCGAAGAACACGGGCAGACGCTCGCCCATGTACTGCGACATGTCGACGTTGCCGGCGACGAGGCCGCTCACGAGCACGTCGACGCCGACGGTCTCCTCGACGGGGGGCAGCACGTCGTCGCGTAGCCGGTTCACGAGCTTGGTCGTGGCTTCGTCCTGCGGGCCTCCCTTTGGCGTGACGAGCCAGCGCACAACGCTCGGGTCGTCGGCGCGGTTGGGCTGCGGACCGAGTACCGCGGCCACCTCGGGGTCCGCTGCCACTCGCTCGTTCACCGCCGCGAGCGCGCCGACTTGCGCAGCGCCGTCGACCTCGGCCACCAAGTACACCGGCCCGGTGAAGCCTTTACCGAACCCTTCGACGATCAGGTTGTACGCCTGCTTCGTCGTCGTGTCGTCGGCGAAGTTGCTCTCGTCGGAGAACCCGAGGCGAAGGCCGAACACCGGCATCGCGAGCAGGGCGAGGAGTGCGGCCCCCACCAGCGCCGACGTCCACGGACGGTGCTGGATGAGCCGGCTCCACCGGTAGGCCGCTGTCTCCCGACGCGGCTTCGGCGGTCGATGAGGGACCTCGCGCTTCAAGGGCGCGAGGAAGAACCCCAACACGATCGTGAGCAGAGCGAGCGCCATGCCCGCGCCGATGAGGGCGGGAACCTTGAGCCCTGCACCAACCAGCGCGATCGCGACGAATCCGGCAGCCAGCAGGCCGCGCCACTTCGTCCGCTCGATGTTGGCGCCCGCGAACCCGAGCAGGGCCGGGAGCAGCGTCACCGACGCGACGACGGTGACCGCGACCGTCAGGGAGGCGGTGATGCCGAGCCCACCGATGAAGCCGATGCCCATGAGCAGCATGCCGAGCAGCGAGATGACCACCGTCGCACCGGCGAAGACCACAGACCTGCCCGCGGTCCCCATGGCGATTCCTATCGACTCGCGGACGTCGTGCCCCGCGTGCAGTTGCTCGCGGTGGCGCGTGACGATCAAGAGCGCATAGTCGATCCCGACGCCGAGCCCGATCATCAAGCCGACGAAAGGCGCGAAATCGGGAACCTCCATGAGATGGCTCGCCAACATCACGAGAGCGCCCCCGACACCGATGCCGAACAGTGCGACGCCGACAGGCAGACCCATCGCGAGCACCGACCCGAAGGCGACGATCAGGATGACGACCGCGAACGCCAGGCCGAACAGCTCGGCCGAGGGTTGTTCGAACTCCGCGAAGAGGAAGCCGCCGAGCTCGATCCGCAGCCCCTCGACGTCGGGCATCCGGTCGCGGATCTCCTTGCCGACGCCGGACGCGGTCGTGAAGTCGATGTCCTCGGGGAGGTTGACCGTCGCGAAGGCGATCGTCCCCGGCGCGTCGCCCTGCGTCGAGATCTGGAACCCGCCGCCTGGTCCGTACGGGCTCTGTATGCCCGTGACCTCGTCGATCTCCGCGACGTCTGCGAGGAAGGCTTCCATCGCACTACGGACCGCCGGGTCGTTCACCCCTTGTTGGGCCTCGAAGACGATCTGACCCGACAGCGGCGATCCGCTCCCGTCGTCGAAGCTCGACTCGACGAGGGTGAAGCCGTCAGTCGACTCGAAGCCTTCGAGCGAAAAGTCCTGCCGGTACGCGTCGCCGACGCCGCCCGCGACGCCGTTCCCGACGAAGAGCAGGAGGATCCAAGCGATGACCACCAAACGCCGGTGGTCGTGGCACCAAGGTCCGAGGCGTCCGATCACAACTACTCCTTCCGGCCGGGCAACTCCCACCGTCAGACGGTCGCCCGCTCCGGAAATCATCGCGGGTACGGGCCGAGCACGCGTCGATGCCGCGGCGGACGCAGGGCCGCGGGCGGGTCGGCTCAGGGGACCGGCGCCGCCTCGAAGACCTCGCTCAGGCCGGCGAGGAGCCAGGCGTGTTCCTGAGGGATGGCCTCGCGCCATGACGCGCGGACGCTGAGGGCCTCGAGGACGTCGACCGCACCACCGGTCAGCACCAAGGCGTCGTCCGGAGCGTCGCCTCCGTGGACGTACACGTCCCCGTCGACGGCGACCACGACGCGCGCGGCCGGACGCTCGACGACGAGCGCGAGCGCGCCGGCGCGCGCCGTCCCCGACTGCAGCGCGAACGCAGGGCTCAGGGCAGCCACGTAGCGGAGGCTCGCGACGACCTCGTCCGCCTCCTCGACCTGCGCGATCCCGAGGGGCACGAGCACGTCGCGTTCGTGGACCCAGGAGTCCCACAGCGCGTGATGCGCGAGCGCGCTGATCGCGACGTGACCGACGGGCGTCTCCGCGATCACGTTCCAGCCGGCGTCGTCGAGCGCCTCGACGGACGCGCACAACGCGCCACTCGCGTCGAGGTACGCGGCGAGCGCGTCGGCCGGTGACGCGCCGCGCACCCGCTCGACCATCGAGGCCGGCGTCGCCTTGGGGTCGAACGTCGCGAGGAAGCGCGTGGGCCTCCCCGCGAGGCCGGCGTCGATCGCCAACGTCCAGAACTGGTCGGTGCCGGTGAGGTGGGCGACGACGTCTTGCACCCGCCAGCCCTCGCAGCGGCTCGCTGTCTCCCACTGCTCGGGCGACAGCGACGACAGCGTGTCGGCGAGACGCCGCCGCTGCCGCAACAGCGGAACGCCCACTGCCCCTGGCGGGCCGTCGAGGCGAACGATCGGATCGGTGTCGTAACGGGGCGAGATCTGCATGTTTCCTCCGACCGCTGTCTAGCTGGCGACCGCGGCGTCGAGCGGAATCCGGCCCCCGACCTCCGAGCCGCGCCCGGGAGCCGAAGACACAACGAACGCGCCACCGAGAGCGTCGAGACGGTCGGTCATGTTCTGCACGCCCGCACCGTGGCGTGCGCTCTCGGGGTCGAACCCGCAACCGTCGTCGACGACCGCGAACGTCAGCTCGCCGTCTCGTTCGGCGACGCGTACGGAGACCGCCGTCGCACGTGCGTACTTGGCGACGTTCTGCAGCGCCTCGAGGCAGCAGAAGTACACCGCGGCTTCGACGTCGGGTGGGTAGCGGCCGACGTCGCGTGCCTCGATCGAGACGGTGAACGGGGCGCGCTCCGTCCTCACCGCGAGCGCCGCGGCCAAGCCGTCGGATGCAAGCAAGGGCGGGTAGATCCCGTGCGCCACCTCGCGGAGGGCTTGCAGCGCGTCGTCGGTGAAGGACGCGATCTGGTCGAGCAGCTCCGCTGCCTTCGCGACACCTGCGTCCTCGACGACGTCCTTGGCCATCGCGGCATAGATCTTGATCGCGGCCAGTTGCTGTTGCGCACCGTCGTGCAGGTCGCGCTCGAGCCGGCGCCGCTCGTCGTCCTGCGCGCTGACCAAGCGCTGCCTCGAGGCGCGCAGCTCGTCGACGCGGTCGAGCAGCTCGGCCGTCAGGCGGGCGTTCCGCAACACGAGCCCCGCTTGTGCAGCGACGTCAGCGACGAGCTTGTCGTCGGTCGGCGACACCGCCTCGCCTCTCGGCTTCACGATCGTGAGCGCACCCAACACCTCACCGTGGTGGGTGATCGGCACGGCGCGGTCGACGCCGGGGATGGCGGGGATCCCACTGGCACCGACCGCGTCGAGCGGAGCAACGTCGTGCTCCACGTCGCACGGCCACGACGACGCTGGACGCAGCTCGTCGCCGACCCGCAACCACACGTGCGTGCGCGTCGCACCCGTTCCGTCCGAGACGAGCTGCGCGAGCCGATCGAGCAGTTCCTCGGGCGGCGTCGCCGCGTGCATGCGATCGAGGAACGCGGACAGCACTTCGTACGGCGTCGCCCGCTCGCCGTACACGAGCCCGTTCGCGAAGCGCTGTACGCGCTCCCGGACGGGCTGGAACGCGACGGCGACGACCGCCGTCGCGACCACCGACAGCACCAGGTTTGGGTCGTCGCGCCGCCCGAGCGCGCTGCCGATTCCGACGACGACGATCACGTACACGAGCGTGATGAACGCGCCGAGCGCGGCGAAGACGATCGTCCGGTTCAGCACGACGTCGATGTCGTAGAGGCGGTAGCGCAGGATCGCGACGCCCATCACGATCGGCATCACCAGGAACGAGAACGCCAGTAGCCCGAGCGCGAGCTCCTCCGGCAGGGCCCGCGTCGGGACGATCACGACGACGAGCTGCATCGCGGCGGCGACGAGGAACCAGCGAATCTGCTCGCGCTC
>DASVEG010000025.1:0-7846 GCA_036380695.1 Acidimicrobiales bacterium | reverse complement strand
AGGCCGGTATCCCGGCATGAGCGCGCCCAAAAACGGTCGACCGAGTCAGGTCAGGCCGACGGGAGGGCGGCCAGGAGGGTCCAGTACTCGCCGAGCTGGCGGAGACCGGCGCGCATGCCGGAGGCGGTGGCCGGCTTGGTGACGTAGCTGTTGCTGCCGAGCTCGTACGCGGTATTGATGTCTTCGGCGCGGTCGGACGAGCTCAGCACGACGGTGGGGATCGTCCGCAGCGAGGGGTCGGCCTTGAGCTGGCGCAACACCTCGAGGCCGTCGACCTTCGGCATGCGGATGTCGAGCAGCACCAGGTCGGGCCGCTGCTTCCCGGCGTACGCGCGGCGCCCGTGCACGTAATCGAGCGCCTCCTCGCCGTCGGCAACGGTCTCGATCGCGAGGTCGACGTCGGGGACGTCCTGCAGGGCTCGCACCGTCAGGAAGCGATGGTCCTCGTTGTCCTCGGCGATGAGCACGCGGACGGTCATGTCGACACCTCGAGGGGCTGGCGCCGCGCAATCGCGGCGCGGGCGGGCAGGGTGATGCGGACGTCGGTGCCGGTCGGCGCGTCGATCATCGCGATCTCGCCGCCGGCGTACTCGACGATCTTGCGGCACAGCGCGAGGCCGATGCCGGTACCCGAAGACGCGTCGCGCGCCGTCAGGCGCTCGAAGATCCCGAACGCCTTCTCGCGGTACTCGGGCGGGACGCCGACTCCGTCGTCGGCGACGCTGACCATCACCATTCCATTCGGCTCCTCGCGGCCGGATATGCGGATTGTGATGTCTTCTCGCCCACCGTGGCGCGCCGCGTTCTCGATCAGGTTGATGAACAGCTGGCGCGCCCTGGCCGGGTTGATCCACGCCGGCGGCAGCTCGCCGACGTCGACCGTCGCGGCCGCGAAGCGCGAACGCACGTCGACCGCGACGTCTTCGACGAGCTCGTGGAGGTCGACCGCCGCGGGCTCGACGTTGACGCGCCCGACGCGAGACAGCTCCAGCAAATCGGTCAACAGGTCTTGCATGTAGACGGCGGAGCGCTCCATGCGCTCGAGGAAGTGACGGCCGCCCTCGCCAATCGTCTCGCCGTGGTCGTCTCGGAGGTACTCGAGATAGCCGAGCAACGAGATGATCGGGCTCTTGAGGTCGTGGGAGATGCCGTAGACGAGCGTCTCCAGCTCCTTGCTGGTGCGCTCCGCCTCGTCGCGTGCCTCCCGTTCGCGTTCCAACAGCTCGGTGCGCTCCAGCACCAGCCCCAGGAACGTGCCGAGCGAGCGCAGCATCTCCAGCTCCTCGTCGCCGAAGAACGGGGCGTACGGGCCCGCCTCCACCACGACCTGCCCGCGGCCGACCGGAAGGCGGACGACGCCGACGCCGACCGTGCCGTCGACCGTGCGGTCGGCGAGCCCTCCGCTCGACTCGCCGCCCGCCTCTGCGTACGACGCGCTGTTGCCACCGACCAGCGCGGCCGCGTGCGGAAGCACCGCGGCGAGCACTCGCTCGCGATCCTCGGCCCCGATCAGGTCGAGCTCGATGCGGCGCAGCGCCGCCTGCTCCGGCCGGCGCCACAAGGCCCGCAGCGGCGCGGGGGGCGCGAACCCGACGTAGAACAGCAGCGCGCTCGCCGCAGGCAGGACGATCGTAACGATGCGCACGCCGACCGGCTGGTCGTCGGCCTCCTCCAGACCCGGCAACAGCGCGAGCCCCAGGCCGATCGCCCCGAGAGCGAGCGTCCGCATGCGGTAGCGCGACACCGTCGGCTGGCCGCGGCCCGCTCGCCAGAGGCGCCTCGCGACGACGAACGACAGCGTCATCCACAACCCGATGAACGCGAGGACGTACACCCCGAACAGCGCGCTGCGCGGCTCGCCCTCCTCGGGGAACTCCGGCAGGACGACGGTGGCGACGGCGAGCGCGGCGGTGCCGACGAGGGCGACGCGGTCGAACAGCCGGGGCAGCTGTTCGAACGTGGCGCTGAACCGGTAGAGCGCGTACGGGTAGACGAGGATCCCGAGGACGAGCACCCGGGTGACGACCTCGCTGAGGATCTCCGGCTTGTCCGGCACGACGAGGCCGACCGCGACGACGACGCCGAGCGTCCCGAACGTGAGCGCCGCCCATCGCGCCGCCGCCGTGCGGTGGCGGCGAGCGATCCGGAGGCAGACGATTGCGAGCGCGCCGAACAGCACGAGGTTCACGTACTGCACGACGGTTTCCGCCTTATCCACCGGATGATGACCCTACGTAGCCGTGGCGGCGACGTCGATAGCTCGTTCGGACTAGTGCGCCCGGACCATGGGCTCGCGGCCTTACCCTTGCGACGTGCACGTTCGTGTCCGCCTCGGCCCGCTGCCTGCGCACTGTGCGCGCGCGTGGCTCGGCTATGCCCGATCCGTGCTGGACGCGATCGAGCGCGGCGACGTCACGAGCGACGTCGCCGTCGACCCCGCGATCGTGCCGTCGTTCCGCCGTTACCTCTCGGAATGGGACCAAGCGGCGAGCGGGCTCACCTTCAAGTGGGTGTCCGTCGAGGAACGCGATGCGTTGTCGAGGCTCGCGACGGCGTGGCTCGACCTGATGGCGCAGATGTCGGGGCGCTTCGTCGCGCTCGGCCTGGGCGCAGGCCCTCCCGACGGCGAGCCCTTCTACCACGGCCTCGTCGCCGCGATCGGGGAGGCGCTCGCGGGCGGCGACGAGCAGCTCGGCGACAAGCTCCAGGAGGCGTGGCCCGCGATCGGTCGCATCGCCAAGCATGCGGACGGCGCTTCGGGCCGGCTGACGCGGGTGGTCATCGCGGACGACGCGAGCGACCTCCGGCTGGTGATCCGGATCGCGCTGGAGCAGGACGGCCGGTTCGCCGTGGTCGGCGAGGCAGGCGACGGCGAGGAGGTGGTCGAGGTCGCGAGGCGGGAGCGTCCCGACCTCGTGCTGCTCGACATCGTGATGCCGCGAGTCGACGGATGGACGGCGCTCACCATGCTCCGCGAGGCGTGCCCCGATGCCAAGGTCGTCGTCGTTTCCACGCTCGACGCGGCAACCGCCGCGCCGCGAGCGAAGGAGTTAGGCGCCGCCGCCTACGTGCAGAAGTCGATCTCCCTCACGACGCTCACCGACACCCTCGCCGGCCTCGCGGCCTGACCGCGGCGGTACGACCGGCGTGCCGAACCGGTTGCGGGTGACGAGCGCTGCGAACAGGTCGAACAACCGCACGAGGCTGACGTTCGGTTCCAGCGGCTCCGGCGACGCACCGCAGAGCGTGCCGAAGAGGTTCCCGCTGCCGTCGTAGACGGGGACGGTGATGTGGCCGCGCACGCCACCGAAGCGCGCCAGCGCGTGCCGGGGATAGGTCTGCGCGAGGTCTCTCGTGCAGCGCGGGCCGCCGGCGACCATGACGGCACAGGGCGAGTTCGGCCACGGCGTCACCATGCTCGCGGGGATCGCGAGGCGGCCGTTGTTCGCGGTCGTCTTGATCTCCTGCGCCTGGCGCTCGGGATGGAACGCGGTGAGGTACACCGAGTCGAGGCCCGCCACCCGCTGCAGCTCGTGGAGCATCGCCCTGACCGTCGAGGCGTCCGGCGCTTCCAGCGCTGCCGACGTGACGAGGCCGAGGAACTCGGAGTTGTCGGGGCGCTCCAGCGCCGCGTGCGCAGGCTCGTCCGGCCCGTCGACTAGCCCATCCGGGTGCTCGAGCAGCGCTTCCAGATCCACGGCCGTCAACGGCTTGGCGAGCAGGAACCCCTGCACCTCCTCGACGCCGAGGCCGTGCAGGCACGCGAGCTGCTCGAGCGTCTCGACCCCCTCGGCGACGACGCCGAGGCCGAGGCTCTGCGCCATGGCGACGATGGCCCCGACGAGCGGCACGTCCTGGTCTGGCGCGTTGATCTCACGCACGAACGCCCTGTCGATCTTGAGCTTGTCGACGGGGAAGTCGCGCAGCCGCGACAACGACGACCACCCGGTGCCGAAGTCGTCGATCGCGAGCCGAACCCCCAGAGCCTTGAGCGCGTTGAGCGTGGCGTCGATCGGCCGCTTGTCCGACATCAACGCGCCTTCGGTGATCTCGAGCAGGAGGCTCTGCGGCGCGATCCCCGTCTCGTGCAGCACGGCGGCCACCTCGTCGACGAGCCACGGCGTGAGCAACTGGCGCGCCGCGATGTTCACCGACACGTCGAAGCGGCCGATGCCGTAGCGCTGCTCCCACACCTGCACGTGCCTGGCCGCGTCCTTCAGCACCCATCGGCCCAGCTCGGCGATGAGATCGCTCTCCTCTGCCACCTCGATGAAGTCCGACGGGGACAGCAAGCCTCGGCGCGGGTGCTGCCAGCGGATGAGCGCTTCGACGCCCGACATCCGCCCAGAGGGGAGCTCGACGATCGGTTGGAAGTGGAGGACCATCTCGCCGTCGCGCAGCGCGCGCCGCAGGTCGGTCTCGAGCTCCATGCGCAACAGGGCGGCCTCGTGCATGCCCTCTTCGAAGACCTCGTACCGACCTTTGCCGCTCGTCTTCGCCGTGTACATGGCGAGGTCGGCGGCCTGGAGCAACTCCTCACCCGACAGCCGGTTGGTCAGCCCGACGGCCACGCCGACGCTGCCGCTCGGTACGACCGTGCGGCCGTCGACGTCGAACGGCATGCGCAGCAGCGTGAGGACGCGACCCGCGATGGTCTCCGCCGTCTCGGGGTCCGCGCGCTCGACGAGGATGGCGAACTCGTCGCCGCCCATGCGGGCCACGGTGTCGCCTGGCCGGACCGCGGCCGCGAGCCTCGCGGCGACCTCGGTGAGCAGCCGGTCGCCCGCGGCGTGGCCGAGCGTGTCGTTGACCGACTTGAAGCCGTCGAGGTCGATGGCGAGGACCGCGATCGTGTGGGGGTTGCGCGAGGCCAGCGCGGCGGCGTGCTCCAGGCGCGAATGGAACAGCACGCGGTTCGCGAGGCCCGTCAGCGGGTCGTGCAACGCCTCGTGGCGGAGTTGTTCCTCCAGCCGCTTGCGCTCGCTCACGTCGCGCGTCGTCAGCAGTAGGCCCTCGACGCCCGGTTCGTCGAGGAGGTTGCTCACGGTCGTCTCGGTCACCGCCCACGTCGCGTCCGGCCTGCGCATGCGGGCCTCGACGACCTCGGGCAGCGCGGGCGGGGGAAGGGCACGTGCGACCCCGCCACGGAACGACTCGATGTCGTCGTGGTGCACGAAGCCGGCGAGCGACAGCCCGACCGGGCCGTCGGGGGCGACACCGAAGAGCCGCTCGGCCGCCGCGCTCTGGTAGCGGATGGTCAGCTCGCCGTCGACCACGGTCAACACGTCGGACGCGTGCTGCACCAGCGACCGGAACGTGCGCTCCTGGCGGTGCAGCTCCGCCGTCCGCTCGCGTACGAGGCCGTCGAGCTGGTGGGTGAAGTGCAGGGTCTCGAACTGCGCGACGAGCTGCCTCAGGAAGAGCAGCCCGCCGAGGCCGACCGCGATCGCGATGGACACCTCGTCGAGGCGGCCCGACAGCAGGCGGGCAGTTGCTTCGGCTGCGGCGATCACGAACGGCGCGTACGAGAGCAGCACGTGGAAGCCGCGCGTCGGCCGCGGCTCCTGCGCGAGCGGCGTCGCCTCGCCCGACGGCGCGAGCGCGGCCAGCGCGAGGCAGGCGGCGCCGACGGTCCACGCCCACTGGTTCACGCCGTGCGCGTGGAGGAGGCGCTCGATCCGCAGGTACGCGAAGGCGCCGTCGCCAAGCGAGACGAGCACCAGCGACCCCGCAAGCAACGCCCACCGTTGCCGGCTGCCGGCGCGCAGCCGGGCACCGCACACGATGACGAGGGCGAGCACCGACACGTCGCCAAAGGGCGGCACGAGCGCGACCAGGTGGTCGATGCCCGGCTGGTTCCTGGCGATGAGCGGTTGGAAGACGGTCGGCCAGGCGAGGAACACGAGGCTGGCGCCGATCACCAGGCCGTCCGCCGCGACGCGCACGCAGCCTGCGACGTTCAGCGCGGGCCTCAGCCACTGCACGACGGCGAGCCCAGCGCTGGCGGTCGCGACCAGGCGCAGCGGCAGCGTGTTGTTCCCGCCGTCGCCGAAGTGACCGAACGCCCACGCCACCGCGGCGATCGCGAACAAGAACCAGCCGCGGCGCATGTGTGCGGTCGAACGCCGGCCCGCGACCACGCACGCGAAGGCGGCGAACGCGGCGACGGCGCTCGGCGCGACGGAGAAGACCAGATCGGCGACGCGGTGGTCGATCAGCTCCATCAGCGGCGCGTTCAGGACCAGCAGGCCCGCGAGGACCGTCACCGTCGTCCGTGTCGCGACCGAGAAACCGCGCACCATCGGAGTGTTCTCGGAACGTAGAGGCCCACCATTCAACGCCGTGCACCAGACCGTGCGTAAATGGCTCCGCACGGGGGTGACACGGGTGGCCCGAACGGGCTAGCCCGTCAATGCGTCAACGTGACAACGCGAGCACGGCGTCGGCGAAGGTGCCGGTGACCTCGTCGAGCTGGTCGTCGCTGATCACGAGGGGCGGGCAGAACGCCATGACGTCGGTTCCGAGCGGGCGCGCGATCACCCCACGCTCGAGCATCTCGTCGCGGATCGCGATCGCGCTCGGGCCTTCGGGGTCGATACGGGCCGCGGCCATTGCTCCCTCGCCGCGCACGGACAGCACCCGCTCGCCGTCGACGGCCTTCTCCAACCCGGCGCGGAGCCGGTCGCCTATCGGGTCGGCGCGCTCGGCCAGTCGCTCGTCGCGGATCACCCGCAGGTTGGCGACCGCCGCGGCGCACGCGATCGGGTGGCCGCTGTAGGTCGTGCCGTGCCGGAGAAGGAAGTCGGGGTCGGCCTCCAACCGGTCGCGCACCGCGCGCCCGACGAGGACGCCGCCCACCGGTTGGTAGCCGGAGGTCACGCCCTTGGCGAACGTCACGAGGTCGGGCGTGACGCCGTAGCGGACGGCGGCGAACCACGCGCCCATGCGACCGAAGCCGCAGATCACCTCGTCGAGGATCAGGAACGCGCCGTACCGGTCGGCCCGCTCGCGCAGGCCCTGCAGGTACCCGGGCGCAGGTGGGAGCACGCCGCCTGCCCCGATCACCGGCTCGGCGATGATCGCGGCGACGGTGCCAGGTCCGCCGTTGGCCTCGACGGCCGCGTCGATCGCGTCGAGGTCGTCGTGCGGCACCTGGGCGACGCCGCCGACGAGCGGACCGAACCCCAACTGGTTGAGCGGCAGGCCGGTCGCGCTCACGGCGCCGAACGTGACGCCGTGGTAGCTGGGCGCCCTGCTGATCACCAGGGTGCGCTCGGGCTCGCCGGCGACGAAGTGGGCGACGCGGGCGAGCTTGATCGCGGTGTCCACCGCCTCGCTCCCACCACTGGTGAGGAAGACGCGAGCATCCTCCATGGGCGCGATGGCGGCGAGCTCGTTCGCGAGCCGGTCGGCCGGGTCGTTCGTGAACCGCTCGAAGGTGTGGAACGCCTGGAGGCGATGCGCCTGCGCGGTGATGGCGTCGACGATCTCGGCGCGGCCGTGGCCAACCTGGCAGTACCAGAGGCTCGCGAGGGCGTCGATGTACCGCTTGCCCCGGTTGTCGACGACGGTCGCGCCCTGGCCCTCGACCAGCCGGAGGAACACGTCGTCGGTGGCCGTTGGCTTCGAGAAGGAGTGCAGGAAGCGCGGCACGTTGCGGGCAGCCATGGCTCGACACTACGGCCGCGCGGCCGCCGTCGCGCTGCCGTCGCGCTGGCGCCGCGCTGGCCCGCGAGGCGCCGGGCGGACTACGAACACGTATGCCGTCGCGCCAGGTGCCTCTCGCGATCGGGCCGGTCGCGGCGTCGGCGGTCCTGGCCTGGGTGCGCGCCGCCCGCACGGCAGC
>DASVEG010000024.1:0-2312 GCA_036380695.1 Acidimicrobiales bacterium | reverse complement strand
CGCCTCACCGACGCCCACGTGATCGCCAGAAAGGCCAGCTGAGGAGCTATTTTCTCAGTTTCCGATCGCGTACAGGCTCTTGTATCCGCGAATGTAGATGGTGTTGTCGACGATCGCGGGTGACGCGTCGACGCCGTCGTCCAGCGTGTTCTTGGCGATCACCTCGAACGTCGGGCTGTTGCGGATGACGAGCGTCACACCGGTGCGATCGGTGACGTAGACGCGGCCGGCCGCGCCGACCGGCGACGAGAAGACTTCGCCGACGCCGTCGAGCCGCTGCGCCTGGTAGTGCGGCTTGCCGCTCTTCGCATCGAACGCCGACAGGATGCCCGAGTTCGTCTTCAGCAGATAGAGGATGCCGTTGTAGAGGAGCGGCGACGGCACGTACGGGGTGTCACGGTCGAGCGTCCAGACGATCGCGCCGCTGGTGCTGATGTCGCCCTTCGCGCCGGCGAGCCGGATCGCCTTCAGGTTGTTGCCGCGGAAGCCGCTCGTCGCGAACACCATCCCGTCGGCCGCCACCGGCGACGGAATCGGATTCATCGTCGTCCCCGGCGCCTCCCAGACGACGCTGCCGGTTTCGAGGTCGTAGCTGCGCAGCCGGTTCATGCCGTTGACGATTACCTGGGCGCGGCCATCCTGTTCGACGACGAGCGGGGTCGCCCACGTGTCGATCTCGTCGCGCTTGGCGCGCCACAGCTCTTTCCCTGTCCGTTTGTCGAGGGTGATGATGAACGACGCGCCGGGCACGAAGTGATCCCAGACGACGACCAGATAGTTGCCGTGCAGCGCCGGCGTCGACCCCTCGCCGAACTCGTTGCGCATCCGCTTGTCGCCGAGGTCGATCTGCCAGACCGGCGTGCCGTTCATGTCGTAGGCGAAGTAGCCGAACGAGTCGAACGCGGCGATCACGTGTTCGCCGTCGGTCGTCGCCGAGCTCGACGCCCATGTGCCGTTGTCGGGATGCGACGGCTCGTGGGGCACCGATTCGACCGCCGTCCGCTCCCAGATCGTCTTGCCCGTCCGCCGATCGAGCGCCATCACGACGAAGCGATGCGGAACGCGCGGTTGAATCGCGCCGCGCGGGGTGTGGCTGGCCGCGACGTCGACGCCGGCCGGTACGGCGGAGAGCAGGAACAGGCGGTCGCCCCAGACTACTGGCGACGACGAGCCGCGGCCGGGGATTTCCACCTTCCAGCGGACGTTCCGCGACTCGCTCCACTCGGCCGGCGGGTTGCCGTTCACGGCCACGCCCGTCGCATGCGGTCCGCGCCACTGCGGCCAGTACTTCTCGGCTTCCGGATTGACGGCCGCTCCTGCCGCGGTGGCGAGGGCGACTCCAGCGGCGAGGACAGTGGCGACAATCTTCATAACCGGGGATACGACCGGATCCATTCAGCAGTTTACGGAGACAGCGGCGCTTCGCCGGCGCCGGATGCTCGCAGCCGCCGCCGCTCGCTCAGGATCAGGCCGTACTCGGCCGACCGCTTCCACATCCGGTTGGCCATTTCTGTGAGCTGGACCGCTCTGAGGCCGTAATAGAGAAAGTAGCCGCCGAGCAGACCGACGACGACGTAGCGCAGAGAGGCGACCCACTGGTAGTCGTCCGAGAGGTTGAGCGATGCGAGCACCTCGTAGGAGATGAACCCGGCAACCGCCAGGAGCGGCGTCATGACGGTGCGCGCACCCCACGACGTCACCCTCGACTGCTTTTCCATCAGCACGCTGATCGTCTGCAGGCGATCGATGGACACTTCGGTGCGGTCGAGGTCGTCTCCGAGCAGGACATCGCGAAGGGTCACCTGCGAGCGGCAGGCTTTCGCGACGCGCGGCTCGCCGCGGATCCACGACGGCCTGATCTCGGAGATCGAGCACGACGGGAATCGCGACTTCAACTCCGCGAGCAGCCGGGCGTGCGACGCCGGCGATCGCTCGCCAAACGTCGAGACCGTATCGACGTCGATGCGCTGGCTCGAAGGCACGTAGACGATTTCATGGAGGTCACCGGTCGCGTCCTTGACGTAGGCCGCGGCGTGCGGGTCGATGGCCTCATGGAGCATCGCTTCGTGGTCGAGACAGGGAAGGCGCGGGACAGGCGCGGGGGTGTCGACATCGATGCGGTACAGCTTGACGCACAGAATCGTGCCGAGCTCGCTGAGCGCTGTGAAGAATTCGGTCGTCGCCTCGCGCGACATGTCGTGTGGCGGGACTTCTCAGGGCCGCCGGAATGAGCCGGGTCCGAAGGGACCCGGCCTCCACCCGCAGTGTTATTGCGTCGACGGCACGCGGCGGACATCGGGCAGTGCCCACGA
>DASVEG010000023.1:0-56703 GCA_036380695.1 Acidimicrobiales bacterium | reverse complement strand
GCCCTCTGGCGTGTTGACCCACGGGTCGACTGCCGTCGAGTCGAGGGTGATCGTCGTGTTCTGGGCGTCGATGACGAGGTTGTCGGCCGAGCCTCCGGTGCTGCCGCCATCGAAGCCGTCCGTCGGCATGCCGTTGTACCTCGGCACGTTTACCTCGGCGTGGGTGCGGAGGATCCAGCCGTAGTCGCAGTAGTACGTCTCGTTGATGCCCCAGCTGTGGGTGCCGTCCCAGATCCAGAGCGTTCCTGGCCCGGGCGAACCCATGTAGCCGGACACGCTCGCGCTGTACGTGCCCCAGTCCGCGCCCGACTTGTACACGCCGCTGTCGTTGCTCACGGTGTACTCGAGGCCGACGAAGTAGTCCCCGTAGATGCAAGAGCGGTCGGGGCCGTCGCCACCGCTCCAGTACCTCGTGTTGGACGCCTCGGTGACGCCGCCCCAGCTCACCCAGCCACCCTTGTTCATGCCTGACTGCTTGCCGGCGTTGATGCCGCCCTTGGCGTGAGCGTCGAACTTCTTGTGGCAGTTCGTCGTAAGGGTGCCTGACCATTCCTGGCTGACGGCTCCGGCGGGCGTCGCGATGAGGATGCCGAGCCCGATGACTGTGAAGAACGCCGCCGCCACGCGACGTCGGTTGGTGTTGCGCATGAAGCTCCTCCCGGAATGAAGGGCACGAACGTCGTGTCCATCCGCTACATGACGGAGCGGCGCGAAACGAAACGAGCCGGGACGTCGGTCGCGGCCCACGCTGCCGAACTGCCCGCATCGACGGCCCAGCCCGCCGGACACGCCCGCCAGACACGCGCTTTTTGCCAATAGGTCGCGCTACAACACTGTTTCCTGGCAGAAAGGCGTACCGATCGTCCGAGATATGGCGACCATTCCGCCTCCTCCGGCGTCTGGCCTTACCTGTGCCGATGGGGGTGCTGCACGCGACGAACTCGCCGCGGAGGAGTTCGTTTGGGTTGCCGCTCGGGCCCGTGCTCCGGGTGTCCTGCCCGAGTCGGTGAGAATCGGATCCGTGGCGTCCCCGAGTAGGAAGGGAGCGGTCCGGCTGGCGGCAGCCCTTTGGGTTTAGCGCTACGACCAGCCAGCTAGGTATCCGGCGCAATACACCGACTCCTTTCGAAGTTCCGTGCGTAGTAGTGCATCGATCGAGCAGGAAGTGAACAGAGGCCGCGGATGATGCCGATCGGGACGGACGAGGAACCGGTGACCCAGAGCGGGTGGCGGCGGCAGTGGTGGGTGTTCCCCGCCGCGCTGGCGGCGCCCGGAGGGCTGTTCGCGTTGTCCACCATCGGCGGCTCGACGACGAAGACCCCGGCGGCCGACGCCCACGACGCGGCCCGCGAGCGCCCGCCCTTCGACGGAGGTTCAGTGCGGCGCGGACGGGAAGTGGAGGCGCGGGATCTTCGACTACGTCATCACCAACGACGACCCCGGCCCGCAAGAGACACGTGACGCCGTGGCCGGCGGCCTGAGGTCGAAGTCGGTGCCCCTACAGGCCACCGTCGACGAGTTCGTTCACCGCCATCGGGTGGAGTGTCGCGCTCGCGTCGGGCGTCGTCGTGCTGGTAGCCGATGCCGCCGACAAGCGCCGCCGCGGTCGGTCGCGGCTCCGGTCCGCGCGACGAGATGCCGCGGCACCCCGTCCGTAGGCATCGGACGCCTCCGATCCCGCTCGTCAGACGATCGTGGAGGCTCGACGGAAGATCGAGCGGCACACGGCGGCGTTGGAGGCGGGCGTCGACGCCGCGCTCGTCGCCGAGCGGACGCGGAGGGCGCAGTCAGAGATGGTCGCTGCTGAGGCGATCCTCAAGCCCCCGGACGCGCCCGCGCCTCTGCGGGCGACGAGGTGGTGGCAACGCTCGAAGCGCTCCGAAACGTGCCGCGCCTGCTGGAGTCCGCGGACCCCACGATCAGGGCCGAGGTCTACGCGTCCCTCGGGATCACGCTGACCTACCGCCGGGAGGGTGACGCCGAGTACATCCAGGTCAGCGCACAGGTCGGGGGCGTGGACCTGGAGCGTGTCGGAGGGGCGACACGCGCACGAAGTCCACGCCCCAATCGGCCACTTGACCTGGCTTCCGCGGACTTGTTGCTGCCGAGAGCGGCATAGGCCTCTGTCACCCGCGGACCCAAGTCACCCGTCAGACGCCGACGCATCGCCCTCGTCTTGAGCGGCGGCACGAAGCCGATCCTCGTCGTTCACCGACCCGGCCGATTCGTGGGCTTGCATGAGCGACCTGCCTCCCGTCGTGGAACTCGTTCGCGCCCGGCTGACAACGCAAGGATGGCGTCTATCGCGCGCCGAGCGATGGGCGTCGTCACACGAGTGGTGAGCAGCGCCTCCGTAGGGTCGTTCGCCCCTTACGACGGCTCGCCGAGCCGTCGCACCGTGGAGCTGCCGAAGCGTGCTCGCCGGTTGGCGAACCCTTCGGTGGGAGGTGGTCATGCTTCGGTTCCTGTGGGTCGGATGCGCCGGCATCATCGTTGCTGCCGCGATCTGGTCACGCCGAGACGCAGCCGCCGTTCGCGTGGGCCGCGTAGGTGTCGCCGCCCTCTACATCGGTGCAGGGGCCGCAGTGAACGGCTTCTTCCTGGCGCGCGGCGATGACTATGCCGACTTCGCCGACGGCTCCTACATCCCCTTCGTGCGCGACACGTGGCAGTCACTCGTGGTGCCGAACCACGACGTGTGGATTTCCCTGTTGATCGCGCTCGAAGGCTCGGTTGGCCTTCTCGCCATTAGCGGCGGGCGGCGAACCCAGGTGGCGTACGCGGCCGCAATCGCGTTCCACGTCGCGCTCCTCAGCTTCGGCTGGGGTTTCTACCTGTGGTCGATCCCGATGATCGCCGCGCTCACCACGCTGCTCCGCGCGGAACGGCGCGCCACATTTGGAGTCGGCGCCGCCGCTCCGCAGGTGCGGCAGCCGAGGACGCATGATTTCGTCCGCACCTGACCCGGGACGCGCTGCCGTCGACCTCTACTGGATCCCGCTCGGTGCCGGCCAGCACTCGGTGCGCCTCAACGGCATCGTCTACGAAACCGTGGTCGCAACCATCCAGCGGCGGACGCGCTGCGATCTCTACCACTCGGTACTCGAGCTCCACTTGCCGTCCGGCCACTACTGGGTCGAGATGACACCGGTTCCCGACCGAGACGGCGAGCGCCGCGGCGTCGTCGCGCGAGGGGCGGTCGGGTCGACGATGCTCGGTCGCCTCCGGCTGTTCGCCTATGAGGTCCGGCGCTGGCGCGACGGCGTCGTGCCCGACCTCGCTTATGCCGTCGCCAGCCCCATACGGGTCGCGCGCGACCTGAGCGTCGCGCACCGAGTCTTCGACGCGCTCCCCCACGTCCCTACCCTCGTCTGGGGCAGAGACGAGCTCTCCGTAGGCGACATGTGGAGCTGCAACTCCATCATCTCGTGGGCGCTCGTCACTGCCGGCGTCGACGCGGGCGCGATCAGCCTCCCGCCGCGGGCGCGGGCGCCGGGGTGGGACGCAGGAATCGCGGCAGCAACCGCAGCGCGCGTCACTTGCCCGCGCCGTCAGAACCGGTTGTGACCTTCGGCCCTGGCCGCGTCGTCGTCACGTCCGCATGTTGAGCAGATGCTGGTCGACGAAGGACTCGAGATCTTGCGCGAGGAAGACGCGAGAGCACTACTCGCGCGCCAAACCGTCGGGCGCCTCGGCATCACGATGGGTGCGATGCCCGCGATCTTCCCCGTGAACTACCTGTGGCTGGACGACACGATCCTGTTCCGTACGTCGCCTGGCTCGAAGCTGTCCGCGGCGGTCGCCAACAACGTCGTTGCGTTCGAGGTCGACGACTTCGACGGGCGCGACCGGTCCGGATGGAGCGTTCTGTTGGTGGGGCGGGCGACGGTCGTGCAGCTGCCCGACGCCGCCTTCACCGAGTTGGCCCGGCGGCTCACCCCCTACGTCGACGGCACGCGCAACGCCCTCGTGCGCATCGAGCCCGGCCACATCTCCGGACGGCGGATCGTGCACGACCGGCTAGGGCTGTCAGCCGAGCTGGACGCAGACGAACATGGCATCCAGCGCCGCAGATCCTGACGCCGCGCCGAACACGGCGACGGGCAGCACGGCTCAGTACCTGGCGCCCGTCGACTGGACGTCCCCGGCCTGGAAGACCCCCAGCGCGCCCTTCCCGACGTTCGCGACCTTCTGCGTGACGATCGGGTAGAGCAGCGACGGCGCGGTCCCGCAGTGGTACATGAAGATGCCGGCGTACTTTGCCTCGTACTGGTGACGAGCGACTTCCCCGGAGCGATGGTGCATCTCGTCGTTCCACACCACATTGCTGGTGTGGAAGTCGATCGAGTGCCCGATCTTGCCCTCGTTCGTCAGGTGAAGATTGTCGCCTACCTTGCCACGGAGCGTCGGCCCCAGAACCTGGTCGTCGAACGTCCACAGCTCCTGCGTGACACCATGCGCGACCTCGATGACCTTCTCCGTCGCGCGCAACGTCATCACGTGCTCGCGGCTGCCAAGCGCGGCGCGCAGCGCCGAGTCGTAGGGGGCGAACTCCGCGGGGGCTCGGCCGCGAAGTCGATCCTCGCTCCCGACACGGCCGGGCGCGACGAAGCTCCACAGCCTGAGTGCCATCGCAGAGCCGCAGATGGCGAGCTAGTCAGCCCTCTGCCGTGCGCCGCCGATGGACGATGGGGATGCCGTCATGCAACGAACGGTCGGAAGGCACCCTCGATCGGCTCAGGGCCGGAGGTCCTCTCACCGCTCGAGCCGTTCAGCCACCGCGTCCAAGACGCGGTGCATGGTGGCGGCAGCCCGAGTCGCGCGCACGTCGTCGACGTTCATGGTCACGGCGAGCTCGGTGAGCGGCTCACTCCCCGACCGGAGGGCGAACACGTACACCGACACCTCACCGTCGGGCGGCGCCGACTGACGGTCGTCGGAGCGCCACCGCACCTTGACTCGGCCGGAATTGGCCGCGATCCGTTCGGGTTCGGATACCGAGAACACCACCGCTGGTCCCCCAACACCCACCGCATCCGCCAGCGAGCTGCGCAGCAGCTCGGCCGCGGACGGCGCAGCCAAGGTCCCCAGCACCTCTTCGAGCGACAAGTCCAGTTGCCCCGTTACCAGCATGCTCCGATGCATCGCCCCTCCCTCCTTGGATCGAGCGTCCGGTCGCGTCGGCTCGCCCGGCAGGGCCATTGGTCCCGACCTTCCGGAGCCGCGCCGGTCACGCGGCCAACCTGGCCGGACGTCGCCCGCGAGCGCCGGTGCCTCGCGCGGGACGATCGACGGGCGGCATCTCCACGCCGTGGAGCACCGCACCGAAGTGCATGACGACGTGGCCGACCACCGGCGCCACGAAGCTCCCCGTCAGCAGGTAGGCGATCGTGAGCACGCTGCAGGCGAGCGTGATCGGGAGCAGGATGCGGCCCCTGCAGTGCCAGTAGCCGAGGTGGTGCGTGACGATGACGACCGCGGCGGCCACCACCGGGAGCGTCCAGCGAGCCAGAGCGCCGGGGAACCCGCCCCACCCGAGCGAGTGCACCATCTGCCACGCGACGAACGCGGGCAGGCCCGCGAGCAACATCCCCTCTCCGATGCCGTAGACCACGCCCTCCCACGCAAGGGTCAGCGGAAGCTCGCGCCGTGCGACGTGCCGGTCGACGGGTTGGGTCCTGACCGCGGCAGCGAGGGCAAAACCTGCGACTAGCCCGCCGGCAACGCCCCAGTCCCAACGGTTGGTCGCGGCATCGCCTACGTCCAGGCCGAGCCAGTCGACGTAGCCGATCCAGAGCGCAGCGGTGACGATCAGCAGGATCGGGATGTACGCGGCACGGCGAACGTGGAGGCGAGTCCCCGTGACCCACGCGACGCCGAACGCCGCAACCGTGACCGCCGCGAGCCACAGGAGCGAGCCCCACCATGCGACACCTGAAGTAGGAACCGGCATCCCAACCACCTCCACATGAGAGCGAGTACAGGTTCGACGGTGCGGTCCGGACGATCGACGACACAGTGCCAAACGTCCCGGCTACCTCGTCGCGGTCGCAGCGCGGAACGGCGACGCCGTGACCCGGCAACCGGGCCGACGGCGTCGCCGCTCACGTCGCTACGCAGCGCGCCGCTCGATGTCGCGCTGGTGCTTCTGCACGCTCGCGTCGACGTGCACCACGCCGAAGTACCAGTGGGCGAGCAGCCCGATCGTCATACCGACGACCGGAAAGATCGACCACGGGAACTCCGAGGCGACGAACACGTTGACCGCGATCAGGATCGCCCACACGATGAGGGTGATCACGAGGTGGACGGTGAAGCCGCGGCGGCTCTCCTCCTTGGCCGCGGTGACCTCCGCCCTCTTGTAGGCCTCGAGTGTCGGGGTCGGCATCTTCGTGTCTCCTTTCTCCCCCCTTGTCACCGTGACCCGGGTCGCTCCGCACGAGTAGGGCCGATCGGCCTTGTCGTCGGCGTAGCGAAGGCGGGGTCCGCGTCCATCGTCACTGGCGCCGGTACACGACGACGGGACATGGCGCGTGGTGCGCAACGTGATCGGCGACGGATCCCAGCACCAGCCTCGCGAGCGGGCCGGCGCCGCGCGATCCGACGACGAGCAGGTCGGCACCGTCCGCATACTCGACCAGTGCGCGCGCCGGTGGGCCGCACGGCGTGACGGCCCGGATGCCAGGGATGTCGCTCGTGTCGGCGTTCGAGATTGCGGCGTCGAGGGCCCGACGGGCGGCCGACTCGATGGGGAGGGGATCCAGTGCGGCCACGCCATACGGGTGACTCCCGACGATCGCCGGAGTCCAGGCGTGGACGACCGTGACTCGTGCTGATCGCAGGCGCGCTTCGTCGAGCGCCCACGCGAGAGCCTCGTGCGACGACTCGGATCCGTCGAAGCCGACGACGATGTGCTCGACGCCGGTCGTACCCGGAGGTTGACCCGCCCGGACGATCGTCACCGGGCACGGCGAATGGTGGAGGCATTGCCTGCTCACCGAGCCGAGCCGCAGCGCCGCGAAGCCTCCCGCGCCGCGAGCACCGACCACGAGCAGCGCCGCGTCCTCGGCAGCCTCGAGCAGAGCTCCTGACGCGAACCCGTCGACGGCGTGCAGCTGGAGCCGCGCGGCGTCGTCCGGCCCGACGGTGTCGCGGGTGAACCGTTCGAGCGCTGCCGAGGCGCTGGTCTGATCGGCATATGGCTCGAACTGCGACAGCCCGCGGTACTGGTCGAGGTATCCCCACGCCATCACGGCCACGACCTCGACGTCGCGCAGCCTCCCCTCGCGACAAGCCCACCGCAGGGCGGCGGCAGCCTCAGGTGAGGAGTCGACGCCGACGACGATCCGCTTCACCGAAACCCCCCGCTGCCGTGCATCGCGCGGATGCGGACCGACAGGCACGTCACGCATCCCTCGAGCTTCTGGTACTCGCTGATGTCGACAGCCACCACGTCGTAGCCCAGCGACCCGACGAGCCGTGCGCTCTCGGGACAGTCCGCCGCCATCAGCACGCGCCCGCCTCCGAGATCGACGACGTGCGCACCCGACTCCTCCGGCACGGGCACGAAGTGAGGGAAGAACGCAGGGTCGTCGACGAGAGGCGGGAAGCCGACAACAGATCCGTCCGGCAGGGCGGTGACCGCCGACTTCAGGTGGAGCACCTTGCGGACCGGCACCGCGACAACCGTCGCCCCGAGCGGGGTGAGGATGGCTCGGAGCTGCTTCACGCCCTCGGCGTTCGTGCGGCCCCCGCGGCCGACGTAGATCGTGTTGCCCACCTTGAGCACGTCACCGCCGTCGAGCGTCCCCGGAGCCACGATGCGGTTGAGGGAGAGCCCGAGCGACTCGGCGACCTTGTCGATCTCCACGGTCTCCGGCCGCCGAGACTCCGCACCCGGTCGCGTGATGACCGCCACGTTGCGGAAGACGACCATCGCGTCTTCGACGAAGACGGCGTCCGGGCAGTCGTCGGCGGGTGGGACCTCCAAGAGGTCCCACCCGCTCGAGGCGAACGCCGCGAGGTACCGATCCCACTGCTCGACCGCCAGCCGGTCATCGACGGGTACGCGGGCGATGTTGGTGACGATGCCCTCGTCGAGCCGTGGGCCTGGCCGGCGGACCAGTGCGCGTCGCGGTGCCACTACCGGACGTCCACCAGGTCGTCGGTGAGCATGTCAGCGGGCATGTCGACGGGCTCGTCGACGTCACCACGCCGTTCGCGCCGGGCCTTGAGGAACGCGTACAGCGGCAGTCCGAGCAGCAGGAGCAACATGGCCTGGTACACCGACTGGTAGCCGGAGGCGAACGTCACCCACAGGGCGAACGCACCACCCACCACCGAGATCGCCAGGTCACGCGTCAGCGCCCATCCGTGCACCCGCCGACGCCTCGACACGAGGAACGCGAGCTGGGCGCAGGCCGAGATGAAGTACGGGATCGCAACGGTCACGACCGACAGGTACACGAGATACGTGAACACCTTGAGGCCGGTCTCGCCGCTGTAGCTCCACGCCATCAGGAGCGACGCGACGACGGTCGAGGCGACGACGCCGAACCAGGGAACGCCCTTGCGGTTGGTCTTGCCGAAGGCGTCGAGGAACAGACCGTCCTTCGCGGCTGCGTAGGGCATCTCCGCGGTGACCATCGTCCACCCGTTGAGTGCACCGATGCCGGAGATGACCGCGGTGAGCGCAACGAGCTTGCCGAGCCAACCCCCGCTGAACATCGCGTCGAACGCGGCGACGAACGGGGCGCCGTCGTCGACGAGCTTCTCGTGGGGCACCAGCCCCATGACGGCGGCGGTCACGGCGACGTAGAGCAGCGCGCTCGCTGCGGTGCCGATCACCGACGCCCGCCCGACGTTGCGGCGCGGGTTCTTGACGCGACCAGCCGCGATCGACGCGCACTCGACACCGATGAAGGAGAAGAGCGCGACACCTGCGGCCAGGTTGATGGCGTCGTACAGGTTGCCGCCCGATGCGTTGAACGCACCGAAGTTGCTCGTCGTAACGAAGAACCAGCCAACGGTGCCGACGAACAGCAGGGGCAGGAACTTCAGCACGACCGTGATGTTCTGGAACACCGCCATCTGGCGGACACCGACGAGGTTGATCGCCGCCGGGATCCACAACCCGGTCATGGCGATGCCGAAGTTGACCCACGCCGACGGGTTGTCGATGCCGAAGAGCTCCTCGACGTAGAGCACCCACGACGAGACGATGGCCGCGTTGCCGGCCCAGCACGTGATCCAGTAGCACCACGCGGTGAGGTAGCCGGCGAAGTCACCGAACTCGTGACGCGCGTACGCGTACAACCCTCCCTCGTTGTGCGGGACGCGATTGGTGAGCTGGCCGAACAGCAAGGCGAGCAGCACGGCGCCGACGGAAATGGCGACGAGCGTGATGATCGAGCTCGTGCCCGCTCCCGCCATCACCGCGGGCATGGTGAACACGCCGGTGCCGATGATGCTGCCGATGACGAGCGCGGTCGCGGACGGCAGGCCGAGCTTCCGGGCTGCCCCCGCGATGGGGTCGCCGACGATGGCGTCGGGCGACGTCCTGACCGCCGGCTTGACGGTGGTGGTCATGATCATCCCTCCTCGGGATCGGGGCACGTGTAGCCCGCTGCGCGTGAGTCTCCGGCTCGCCGCGTGGCCGACCTAGAGCCGAAGGTCCCATCCGCGGATGAGGGACCAATGGCCCTGTGCCGCCGCTGTCGAGCGACGGAGCATCCGCGCCATGGCTGACTTCCACGTCGACTCCGAGGTGGGCACGCTGCGGTCCGTCCTCCTCCATCGACCCGATCTCGAGCTGCGAAGGCTGACCCCGTCGAACTGCCGCGAGCTGCTGTTCGACGACGTGCTCTGGGTGAAGCGAGCCCGGCAAGAGCACGACGCGTTCGCGGACACGTTGCGCGATCTCGGCATCGAGGTGCTCGACGTCGGCGACCTGCTGGCCGGCGTGCTCAAGGACGACGCCGGCCGCGCGTGGCTCCTCGATCGGGTGGTCACCGAGAAAGACCTGGGGCGAGACCTCGTCGCGGGCGTTCGCGAGTTCATCGCCATGGCCGACCCGACCACCGCCGCGGCCCACCTCATCGGCGGCATCACCGTCGCGGAGTTGCCCGCGGCCACCCGGAGTCTGCGTACCGAGCTCGCCGGGTCAAACGGCTTCGTCCTACCGCCGCTTCCGAACCACCTGTTCACGAGGGACACCTCATGCTGGATCTACGGCGGTGTCTCGGTGAACCCGATGGCGATGAGTGCTCGCCGCCGCGAGACCGCCCACCTCGAAGCGATCTATCGATTCCACCCGAGGTTCGCCGGCCACGACTTCGCCTGGTGGTACGGCGGTGTCGACGCCGACCACGGCACGGCCACGATCGAGGGCGGCGACGTGCTCGTGATCGGCAACGGCGCCGTCCTCATCGGCATGGGCGAGCGCACGACACCGCAAGCCGTCGAGACCGTCGCCCGCTCCCTGTTCCGAGCCGGCGCGGCGCGTACCGTCATCGCCGCAGCGCTCCCGCCGCGGCGTGCCTTCATGCACCTCGACACGGTCATGACCATGGTGCGTGCAGACACCTTCGTCGCGTACCCCGGCGTCGCGGAGCTCATGAGGGCGTGGACGCTGGTGCCGGGCGACTCGGCGGACGACATCGTCGTCACCGCACATCCCGACGTGTTCGCGCCGATCAAGGCCGCGCTCGGCCTCGACGACGTGCGCGTGCTCACCACGGGCGGCGACGAGTTCGAAGCCGAGCGAGAGCAGTGGGACGACGGCAACAACGTGCTGGCCGCCGCGCCCGGTGTCGTCGTCGCGTACGAGCGCAACGTCGACACGAACACCAAGTTGCGCAAGGCCGGCATCGAGGTCATCACCATCGCCGGTAGCGAGCTCGGCCGCGGGAGAGGCGGGCCGCGCTGCATGAGCTGCCCGCTCGTCCGCGATCCCGCATGAACGGAAGGGACGGACCATGAAAGATCTTCTCCGCGTCGCCGACCTCAGCAGGGGCGACCTCGAGCACCTGCTCGCGGTGTCCGAGCAGGTGCGAGCGCAACCCCACGCGTACGCGCGCCTGCTCGAAGGAGAGACGGTCGTCACGTACTTCGCGAAGCCGTCGACCAGAACCCGGTTGTCGTTCGGCACCGCGATCACCCGGCTCGGCGGCGTCCCCGAAGTCGTCGGGCCGAACGAATTGCAGCTCGGTCGCGGCGAGACGATCGAGGACACCGCAGCGGTGATCAGCCGCTACGCCCGCGCATTCGTGATCCGCACGTTCTCCGACGCCGCCGTCGCGCGGTTCGCCGCCACAGCGACCATCCCGGTCGTCAACGCGCTCACCGACCTGCACCACCCGTGCCAGGCGCTCGCCGACCTGCTCACGATGAAGCAACGCTTCGGCGAGCTCACGGGCCTTCGGGTCGCCTACCTCGGTGACGGCAACAACGTCGCCCACAGCTTGATGGAGGCGTGCGCACTCGCGGGAGTCGACCTCGTCGTGGCGACGCCGCCTGGCTACGAGCCCAACCCCGACGTCGTCGCCGGCGCCGAACGCGTCGCCGCGGAGTCGGGAGCGGTCGTCATAACGACGCACGACCCGCTCGCCGCGGCCGCGGGTGCGGACGTCGTCTACACCGACGTCTGGGTCTCGATGGGCGACAGCGAAGACGAACGCGCGGCGAGGACAGCCGCGCTGCGGCCGTACCAAGTGAACGCGGCGGTGATGGGGGGTGCCTCGTCGCGAGCGATCTTCATGCACTGCCTTCCCGCCCACCGCGGCGAGGAGGTCACGTGGAACGTGATCGACGGGCCGCGGTCGGTGGTGTTCGACCAGGCCGAGAACCGCATGCACACCGCGCAGGCACTGCTCGTCGCGCTCGTGCTCCGCGAGCTCCACGGCGCCGCCGTCACCGTCGGTGCAGGCTGATGCTCGTCGTCATCGCGTTGGGCGGCAATGCGCTCCTGCGGCGGGGCGAGCCCCTCGACGCCGCTACGCAACGGGTGAACGCAAAGGTGGCAGCCGAGTCGGTCGCCGAGGTCGCGCGCGACCACGACGTCGTCCTCACCCACGGCAACGGACCCCAGGTGGGTCTCTTGGCACTCCAGAACGCCGCGTACCCGGACGTGACGCCCTACCCGTTGGACGTGCTCGGCGCGGAGACGGAAGGCATGGTCGGCTACCTCCTCGAGCAGGAGCTGTCCGACCACGTCGTGCAGGACCGGATCGCGGTGCTCCTGACCCAGGTCGTCGTCAACGCGAGCGATCCCGCCTTCGGCCACCCCACCAAGTTCGTCGGTCCCGTGTACGACGAAGCGTCGGCCAAGCGGCTCGCGGCCGAGCGGGGATGGACCGTCGCGCCTGACGGGCCGCGCTGGCGTCGTGTCGTCCCGTCACCCGAGCCAGGCCGCATCGTCGAGCTGCGGACGATCCGGCTCCTCGTCCAGCACCGTGTCCTCGTGATCTGCGCCGGCGGCGGTGGCATACCCGTCGTCGAGGACGCCAACGGCCTGCGCGGCGTCGAGGCCGTCGTCGACAAGGACCTGGTCGCCGCGTTGCTCGCGGCGCAGCTCGGCGCGGACGCGTTGCTCCTGCTGACCGACGTCGACGCCGTGTACGAGGGCTGGGGAACGCCCGCGGCGAGCGCGATCCGTCGAGCCACGCCGGAACAGTTGCGTTCTCTCGGAGCGGCTGCGGGATCGATGGGGCCGAAGGTCGAGGCTGCTGCCCGCTTCGTCGAGCAACGTGGCGGCGTCGCCGGCATCGGGGCGCTCGACGACGCGGCCGCCATCCTGCGCGGCGAGGCGGGCACCTCCGTCACCGGCGCGATCGAGGGACCAATGGCCCTGTGGCCCGAGCGAGAACGCGCGCACGATCAAGACGATCTTCACGTGGAGGTAAGCGACCATGACCGCAATCGTTGAGGCGAGGGACGTCCGCAAGACCTACAAGGGAAAGGTCGCGGTCCCGGCGCTGAAGGGCGTCGACCTCGTGATCGAGGCCGGTGAGATGGTCGCCATCATGGGTCCGTCGGGCTGCGGCAAGACGACGCTGCTCAACTGCTTGTCGGGCCTCGACCGGTTCGACGGGGGTGACGTGCTCATCGAAGGCGTCTCCCTGGCCGACATGTCCGATCGGCAGCGCACGGATCACCGCGCGCGACGGATGGGGTTCGTGTTCCAGTTCTACAACCTCATCCCCGTGCTGACGGCGGCCGAGAACGTCGAGCTTCCGCTCCTCGTCTCGGGGGCCGCGACGAAGGAGGCGCGGCATCGGGCCATCGAGGCCTTGGCCATGGTCGGTCTCGACGGTCGCGCCGCGCATCTGCCCGAGGAGCTGTCCGGCGGAGAGCGGCAACGCGTCACGATCGCGCGGTCGCTCGTCAACAACCCCGCCCTCGTGTGGGCAGACGAGCCCACCGGCGATCTCGACAGTGAGAAGGCCGTCGAGGTCGTGCAGCTCATGCGCTCGCTCAACGAGGAGCGTGGCCTCACGTTCGTGATCGTGACCCACGACATCGCGGTGGGGCGGGCCACCGATCGCATCATTCGCATGCTCGACGGCCGCGTCGTCGACGAGCTCGTCCCGGAGGTGGCACATGTTCGCTCGCACCACGCTGCTTGAGATCGACACGATGCGCGTGCCGGTCGAGCACGCGCTCGAGGTGTTCAAGGACAGCGTGATCTTTCGCCTCGAGCAGCAGTCGGGGTTCCGCGGGTTGTACGCCTTCACCACACCAGAGGGCCGCGCCATGTTGATCACGTTCTGGGACCGCGCCGATCAGGCAGACGCCAGCGGTGACGCGGGCTGGTACCCCGACGTGCTCGCCGAGTTCACGACGATGTTCCGCTCCCCGCCAGGCCGCGAGCACTACGAGGTGCGCCTCGCGTTGCCGCCGGCGATGGCGGGATCGATCAGCTACTAGGAGCCAACATGAAACGGGTCTTCGGCTTCCCGGCAGGACCCCTGTCGACCGTCCTTGCCATCGTCCTCGCCGTCGCCGTCGGCGCCGTCGTCGTGGTGGCGCTCCGCAACCTCGTCTTCCTCAAGATCGGGCTGCGCAACATCCCGCGCCGGCGAGGGCGCAGCGCGCTCATCGTGCTGGGGCTGATGCTCGGCACGACGATCATCGCGTCGGCACTGCTCACCGGCGACACGATGGCGCGCACGATCCGGTCGGCCGTCGTGGAGTCACTCGGCCAGACCGACGAGACCGTGACCGCAGGCACCAATGCCGACGTGGCCGACTCGGGCCTCGAGGCCGCGAGGCCGTACTTCGACGCGGCCCCAGCCATCGCGGCAATCGACTCCGCCGCGAAGTCGCTGCCGGTCGACGGCGTCATGGCGGCCATCATCGAGCCGGTCGCGGCCCAGCACGCCGACGCTGGCAAGACGGAGCCGCGCATCACGCTCTTCGCGCCGGATGCCGAGCGCGTGGACGCGTTCGGTTTCACCGCCATCCGCGATCTCGCGAGCGACGAGGTACTGCTCAACGACGAGGCCGCCGAAGAGCTCGACGCCGAAGCCGGGAGCCGTGTTGCGGTGCTGGCTGGTGGCCGCGTCGCGCAGCTGCGCGTCGCCGGTGTGGGCGAGTACGCCGGCGTCGGCACCGACGGACCCGCGGCGCTCGTGCCGCTCGCCACCGCCCAGGCGCTGCTCGACAGGCCAGGGCAGACGAACCACGTGCTCGTCTCCAATGACGGCGACGAGCTCACCGGCGAGTCGCTGACGGCGGACGTCGAGCCCGCCGTCGACCGGGCCGTCGCCGCACTCGGCCTCGAAGCACTGCCAACCAAAGCCGACGGGCTGGAGGCAGCCGACACGACCGGCAACACGTTCGTCCAGCTGTTCACGACCTTCGGCAGCTTCTCGATGGCCGCGGGCATCCTGCTCATCTTCCTGATCTTCGTGATGCTCGCGGCGGAGCGGCGGCCGGAGATGGGCATGGCCCGCGCGGTCGGAACGCAGCGGCGGCATCTCGTCCAGACGTTCCTCTACGAAGGCGCGGTGTACGACCTTGCCGCCGCGGCGGTGGGCGCGGTGCTCGGCATCGGTGTCTCCTACGTGATGGTGCGCGCGGTGGCGACCACGTTCACCGATGAAGGCGTCGAGCTGACGTACAGCCTCTCGGGGCGAAGCCTCTTGATCGCGTACGCGATGGGCGTGTTGCTCACGCTGATCGTCGTCACGGTCTCGGCCTGGCGTGTGAGCCGGCTCAACATCGTCAGCGCCATCAGGGACATCCCCGAAGAAGCCGAGTCGCGTCACCGCCGGCTGCGGTGGCTGTTCGTCGGCCTCGGCATCCTGCTGGGCGGGGGCATGGCCGCGAGCGGCGCGACGGGCAAGGTGTACCTGCCGTGGATGCTCGGCATCTCGATCGTCATCCTGTCGGCCGTCCCGATCATCAAGCTGCTGGGACGGAGCGAGCGCCTCGCCTACACCGCGGCTGGGGGTCTGCTCATCGTGCTGTGGATGCTCCCGATGCGCACGTTCGACTCGCTGTTCGGCCACATGTCGAAGGACTTCTCGATCTGGATCGCCTCGGGCCTGATCATCGTCGTCGCTGCGACATGGCTGATCACCTACAACGCGGACGTTCTGCTCGGCCTCGTCTCGCGGCTTGCGTCGCCGTTCAAATCGGTCCGCCCGATCGCCAAGATGGCCGTCGCCTACCCGCTCCGCAGCCGGTTCCGCACCGGCGTCACGATGTCGATGTTCATGCTCGTCGTCTTCACCATGGTGACGGGCTCGACGATCCCGTCCGCGTTCATCAGCTCGTTCGACGACGTCGAGCGCTTCGGCGGCGGCTTCGACATCGAGGTCACCACCGCGCCCTCGGCGTCCGTCGACGACCTCAAGGCACAGCTTCCACCTGCCGTCGCGAACGACGTCGCCGTGAGCGCTGCGCACTCGTTCCTCCCGGTTGAGGCGCGGCAGGCAGACGCCGACCGCCCGCTCGAGCGCTACCCGATCCGCGGCGTCGACGAAGCGTTCCTCGCCAACACGAGCTACGAGCTCATGGCCATGGCAAGCGGCTACGAGACCGCACGCGACGTGTGGACCGCGGTCGGCACCACGCCCGGGCTCGCGGTCGTCGACGCCTACGTTGCGCCGCGCCGCGACCAGTGGGGGTTCGGCGTGATCACCGACTTCCGCTTGAGCGGCTTCTACATCGAGGACGGCGCCTTCGAGCCCGTGCCCGTGACCGTGCACGACCCGCTGACCAACAGCGACACCACCGTCACGGTCATCGGCGTGTTGAGCGACAGCGCGCCGTTCTCGATGTCGGGCATCACCGTCTCGCAGGCCACGCTCTCGCCGTTCGGCGAGCGGGCCAACCCCACGATCCACCACCTCGCGGTCCGCGACGGGGCGGACCTCGACGCGGTTGCGGCGGCGATCGAAGCCGCCCTGCTCTCGCAGGGTGTCGAGGCCGAGACCTACGTCGACATCCTCGACGAAGCCGTCGGCGGGAGCATGCTCTTCGTGCGACTCGTCCAAGGCTTCATGTCGCTCGGCCTCGTCGTCGGTGTCGCCGCCCTCGGCGTCATCAGCGCCCGCGCCGTCGTCGAACGCCGCCAACACCTCGGCATGCTGCGCGCCATCGGCTTCCAGCCGGAGATGATCCGCCGCACCCTGCTCGCCGAGACGTCGATGATCGCCTTCACCGCCATCCTCGTCGGTGGGCTCCTTGGCCTGGTGCTCTCCTACAACGTCATCGCCGACTCCAAGAGCCAGCCGGGCTACGCCTCGATGGACTTCGCGGTGCCGTGGCTGAACCTCGCGATCACCTTTACGTTGGTGATCGCCGCCGCGCTGATCACCACGCTGGCGTCGGCACGGCGCGCGACGCGCATCTATCCCGCCGAGGCGCTCCGGTACCAGTAGGCGCGAACCGTGCGCGACCTGACCTTCGGCCCTGGTCGCACGTCGGGCCGGCTCCGAACGTAGAGACATGGCGATCGTCGTCGACGGAGTCGGCGTAGCTCGGGACGAACTGGAGGAACGGGTCCGCCGCCGTCCGGCGGCGGGCCCGGCGTCGCCGCCACGGGTCGGCTCGCTCGACGGGTTGCGCGGCATCGCCGTGCTGGCGGTGCTCGGTTACCACCTGTGGCCGCAGCGGCTGAGCGGCGGGTTCCTCGGCGTCGACGTGTTCATGGTCCTCTCGGGCTTCCTGATCACCGGCCTCCTCGTGGACGAGCACCACCGCACCGGCGCGATCGCGCTCCGGCGCTTCTGGGCCAGGCGCTTGCGGCGCCTGACGCCGCCCCTGATCCTGGTCGTCGCCGCGGTCACCGCCTGGGCGCACCTCGACGGGGCGCGCGCTCGTCCCGACGATCCGCGCGCACGGGCTGTCCGGGCTCGCGTACTTCTTGAACTGGCGACTCGTGGTCGATGCCGTCACCTACGGAGGAGCGGCTGCGGCGCGCTCCCCGCTCCTCCACCTCTGGTCGCTCGCCGTGGAGGCGCAGTTCTACCTGGCGTGGGCGGTGGCGGTCGTCGTCGTCCTTCGCTGGCGGCACGGCCGCGTGCGGGCACTGCTCGTGCTCGCGGCCGCGGGTGCCGTCGCCTCCGCGGCCTTGATGGCGCTCTCCTGCGTGCCCGGCGAGGACCCGCTGCGGCTGTACTACGGCAGCGACACACGCTCGCAGGCATTCCTGGTCGGCGCGGGCGCCGCGTTGGTCGCGCCTCATACCCGCGTCAGGCTGTGGTTCGCCGCGCTGCCCGCCGTCCTCGCGGTCGTCGCCGCCTTCGCGACCGACGCGCCGGACGTGCTCTACCGCGGCGGGTTCCTGGCCGTCGCCGCTGCGACCGCCCTCCTCGTCGTCGGCGCGCCGCGCTCCCCTCGGTGCGATGGCTGCTCGACGCTGCGCCGCTGCGGATCCTCGGGCGTGTGTCGTATGCCGTGTACCTGTGGCACTGGCCGGCGATCGTCGTGCTCACGCCGGCGCGCACCGGTTGGAGCGGTGCGGGACTGCTCGGCGCCCGAGTTGCGCTGACCGCGGCGGGCACCACGCTCTCGTGGTTCCTGGTCGAGCGTCCTGCTGCTCGGCTCCCGCTACGTCGCGTGCTGGCCGCGTGCGGTGTGGGAGCACTCGTGGTCGGCGTCGGGCTCCTGACGCTGCGCGCGTCCAGCGTGGTGCCCTATGCGAACGTCAACCTCGACGCCATGCCGTCCCCTTCAGTCGTCACCACGCCAGCGCCGTCAGTGCCGACCACGCTGACGTCGCCGCCTGCGGTGGCCGGTCCGGCGCCGGGAACCGTCGTCCTCGTCGGCGACTCGAGCATGTACGACACGACGCCTGCCCTGGCCGCCGCGTTCAACGCCGCGGGGTGGCGTGTGGTCGACGCGTCGTATCCCGGCATCGGCATCACCAAGCCGGGTGCGAGGTTGCGCGCGATGTGGGGTCGTACCGTGCGCGACAACGACGCCGACCTCGTCGTCGTGATGCTCGGCAGTTGGGACATCGACTGGGTGCGGTCGCATGGCGATGACGCGTACCGACAACAGCTCGACGAGGCCGTCGTGGCGCTGACTTCCAGCGGAACGCGGGTCCTGTGGCTGTCGATGCTTCCGGGAGGGTTGACCGCGGACCGCCCCGTCGACCGGTTCTTCGAGGAGCTCCCGCGGCGCTACCCGACCGTCGCGTACCTCGACATCGAGGCGGCGCTGCGTGGTGCGAGGGCGACTGGCCTGCCCGCGTCGGCGATCGCCTTCTCCGCAAGCCCGACGCCTGGCACCTCTGCCCTGCGGGCGCTGCCGCGGTCACCACGCTCGTGCTCGACCACCTGCGCGTCGCGCCCGGCGACTGGGACGGCGGGACGTGGCGAGCCGACCCTCGTTACGACGATCCCCCGGGCGGCTGCGTGTGACCACCCCGTTGGATTGGTATCCTTACCGGTGGCAATGAGTAAGGAGCGGCCGTGGACTCAGCTGCGAGGGTGACGTCGAAGGGCCAGGTGACCGTGCCCAAGGCTGTGCGGGACGCGCTCGGGATCAAGGCCGGCGACGAGGTCGTCTTCCGCGTCGAGGGCCGCCGCGCCGTGCTCGCCCGCACGCCCGACTTCCTCGATTTGGCTCGGACCGTTCGAGTGCCCGCCGCGAAACGCAACGTGGCATGGGACGACGTGATCCGGCGCACACGGGCTGATCGCGCCGCGAAGGGTCGTTGACCGCCTTCATCGACACCAACGTGCTCGTCCGGCATCTGACGGGTGACCCGCCAGCCCTGGCCGAGCGGGCGACCGCGTTCCTCGGCTCGGAACACGAGCTGCTGCTCACCGACTTGGTGGCGGCAGAGACGGTGTATGTCCTCGAGTCGTTCTACAGGGCACCGCGTGACCAAATCGCTCAGGCACTGCGGTCCCTGGTCGCGTTCGAGTCGATCGTGAGCGTTGACCCCGCTCTGCTCCTCCGGGCCATCGAGGTCTACGAGACGGACCGCATCGACTTCGCCGAGGCGTATCTCGTTGCGTGCGCGGAGACCACCGGCGTCGGTCGGGTTGTGTCTTTCGATCAGTCGATCGACCGCGTCGACACGATCGAGCGGATCGAGCCGCCGCCAATCTGATCTGTGCGGTCAGGTACCTGTCGCCACCGATTCCGTCTCGAGACGGTCAGTCAGGCGAGTCGCGCAGATCGACCTCGCCGAGGTCGAGGTTGACGAGCGCAGCCGCGGCTCGGTGCAGCGCGCGACTCGCGTCGATGAGGCTCAGCGCGTCGGTCCCGGCCTGAAGCGCGTGGTCATCGAGGTCGCGTGCAACAGCGATCGAACGCTGCCGCAGGTCGTCCACGACCGTTTGCAGCTCGGTCTTCGCCCTCGAACTCTCGCAATACGTCCGCATCCTTATCGCCCGCTCCCCTCTCGATGGCTCGACGAACGTCGCACGAGACGGGTCGGGGCGACCAGGGCCGAAGGTCCCGACGTGTCCCGGGTTCAGGCGGCGCGGTCTCGGTGCAGCTCGGCGTCGACGTCGGCCTCGGTGACCGGGCGCTTCACGAACGCGTCCCACCCGTGGAGGACGAGCCCGATCGCCCAACAGCCGAGCACCCACGCGGGCCAGAAGTAACCGGCGCCGGTCAACGCCCAGATCCCGATGAACCCGGCGTTGACGACGATGTAGACGAAGACGTGCGTCCCGAACTCGCGCCGCGCGGTCACGCGTTCACGCGCTCGAAGCCACTCCTCCGATTCGTGGTTGATCGCTTGTGTCATGGTCCCAGTGTCCGATCGGGCCAACACCGGTGTCAGGGCCGAAGGTCCCCTGCTCACCGCTCTGCCGACGCGCCCACGAGCACGTCGGCGTCGCGGCTCCCAAGGGGCGCGGGCGTCGGAGCCGAACCCGGGTCGGCACCGCCGGAGTCGAAGCGGAACGGCGGGTACTCGTCGCGCATGAGCGCCGCGTATGCGAGCACGCGATAGCACCACCGGTTCATGCCCATGACGAAGTCGAACAGCGAGCGTGGGTAGTCACCGCGAAACGCAGTGATGAGGACCGCGACGATCGCGACGATCGCGATGAGGCCGCTGCCGCCGGCGGGGCGGGGCGCGCCGTCCCAGCCGGCTCCCCAGCCGCCGGCGAACACGCCGACGATCAGGTAGTGCGGGATGGCCAGCAACCACCACTTCACGAGCACGAGTCCGCGAGACAGGTGTTCGGGATAGTCGACGTCGAAGTCGGCGGGATACGCCGGGTCGTGGTCGAGGCTGAAGGGCGGGTACTTGTCGGTGCCGAAGGCGGAGAGTGCGTAGAACGACACCCGCCACGTCCACCGCATGACGCCGACGTTGAAGTCGAAGATCGACCGGGGATAGCGCCCGGTGGCGACGATCGACACCCCCGCCGCGATCGTCGACACCATGACCGCGACCCACAGGAAGGCCAGCACGATGGCGTGCGGGATCACCAGCACCCACTTCACCAACCAGAGCCAGCGGCTGATCGGCTCGAGGCTGCCGTCGAGCCGTGCGGGGTAGGCGCTCGCGGCGGTGGTCATCGTTGGCCTCCTTGGTCTCGGCGAGACATCGACCGGCGCGCGAAGGTCACGGTCACTAACACGAAGGCAGCGAGCAACGAGCCGGCGACGATGGCCAGACCACCCAGCACACCGGGCAGCGTCCGTCGGGCGAACGACTCACCGACGACGAGGTCACCCCAGGCGACGCCGTCGACGGTCACCTCGTAGGTGCCGACGAGATCCGCGTCGAACGTCGCAACCGCGGTGCCCTTGGTGAGGTCGATCGTCTCGTAGACCATCTCCCCGGAGTATCGGCGTGCGATGAGCGCCCGCCCCGCGGGGTCCGTCACGGTCAACGTCAGGTCGTCGAAGCCGATGTTCGCGTCTCCCTCGTAGTACACGACGAGCCCCTCGGGCTCGTCGACCTCGACCGTCATCGTGCCCGGGATCGCGACGCGATCGAACGAGTCGACTCGACGCTGACCAGCGAGGAACGTGTTCCACGCGAGCGTTGATCCTGCGACGACCCCGACGACGGCGAGCACCGCCGCGAGCCAGTACGCGCCCGGAGACCGACCTCTCGCCGACGCAGTTCGCGCGTGCGGGCCTGCCGTGATCGTGGTCATCAACCTCTCCCTTCGGTGGGCTCCGCTTCGACGCCGAGCGCGTCGCGGAGGAAGTCGACGACGCGGCGTTCCCACACCGCGGCTGCAACGCGCACCCCGTCCGTATGCCCCGCCCCGTCGACGGTCCACGTCTCCACGCGGCGCGGTGCGGCAGGAATGACATAGGCGGCCGCGTGCTGTTCTTCGGGCACCGCGCCTGCGGCGATCAGCAGGTAGCGGATGTCCCCTGAAGCACGCACCGCGTCGCGGTTGCCGATTGGCGGCGAGGCGCTCGTGAGCACGTCGGTCGCGACGTCTTGTACACGCTCGAGCTGCTCCTGGATGGCGCCGCGCCACCCGTAGGCATCCGAGAGCCAACCTTCATCGTGCGCGGATCGCGCCGTCGCGCCCTCCGCAACGACCGCGGAGATCATCGGGTTGGACGCGCTGGCGCCGACCGCTTCCTCGCCACCCATCGACATGCCGACCACCGCGATCCGGCGGGGATCCACGGACGATTGCCCTCCGAGGAACCGTGTCGCCGCTTCGATGTCGCGGTCGCCGTGCCAGCCGAAGTCCATCGCCCGCCCGCCGCTCTCGCCGTGCCCGCGGGCATCCACGAGCAGCACGCCGAACCCGTTCCGCGCGATCGCCGCCGCGTGCTCGATCACGCTCGATCGGGTCGAGCCTGCGCCGTGCAGCAGGACGACAGCCGCACTGTTCTCGGGCGGCACGAACCAGCCGGCGAGGTCGACCCCGTCACTCGTTCGGAGCATGACGTCTTCGTAGGCGAGCCCTGCCGAGGCGGGCGTCGCACCGATCGACGGGCGGGGCACGTTCGTCGCGGCGATCGCAGGCGACACGATCCACGCGGTGAAGGCCGTCGTGGCCGCCGTCAGGATCGCCGCCACGACACGAGCCGGCCGCGAACGCCCCCGCCCCGCGAGTGCGACGCCGCCGATCACCATGAACAACGACGCGACAAGCAGCGTGGTTGCAGCCACCGACGCAGCGGACAGCCCAGTCTTCGCGACATGGGGTGCGAAACCCACGGCGACCACGACGCCCGTCATCCCGAGCGTCGAAGCCGTGTCCCCCACCTGGCGCTGCCGCCACATGGTGAACCCGACCAACGCGCCCACGGTCGCGACGACCACCACCGCGCCACGCACCAGCTGCCACGGCGGCGAGCCGTCGCGTACCACCAGCCAGAACCACGACACCGCTCCGGCCACCAGGAGCACCGCGATTCGCGGGTGCCGGTACTCCTCGACCCGGCGCTCGAACGTCCGTCCCGAGGTCTTCGTCCTGCTGAGTGCAACCGCCACCGAGCGCTCCTGTCGTGTGTCGTCCCCGCGCTCAGGATCCGCCGGTTCAGGGGGTGCGCGTCAGGGTCGAAGGTCCCGGCGTGCCGCTGGAAGCGAGCCTCTCGCCGAGGGCGCGGCCCCAGGTGCGGGCTCGCGCCACCTCGTCGGCAAGCAGCGGACCGGTGGTTCCGTGCACCCAGAACGTCTCCGCTGGCACGACCGCGACCGCGCCCTTGCCGCGGAGGGTCTTGAGCGCGGCCTTCGCCGCCGATCCGGGCAACCGCGGTCGCCGGATCCTCGTGTCGAACGCCGCGACTCTCGTCGTGGCAGGCACCTCGTGGAGGCCGTCCAGCCACTCGCGTAGCCCCGTCGCGGAGATGACGCGTCGACCGGTGCGGGTCTCTGCGTCCTTCCGCGTGGACGGACGACTCATGCCGAACGCATGGGTGGGCCCGCCGACCACGAGCAGGTCGACTCCGTCGACGTTCGGGTGCGTGCCGACCTCCGCGATCGCGACGGTCGCCGTCTCCGACAAGCCAGCGGCGACGGCACGGGCGATCTCCTCGGTGTTCCCGAACATGGACTCGTATACGACGACGGCTCGCATTGCTACGACGCCTTCGCCAGCGAGCCGTTCATGCGGCGGAGGGCGCGGTGGAACCGATGGAACCCGCCGACCGGTTGGAGGAACATGAGCGGGCACGCGCCTTCCACCACGGTGATGCCGTGGTGCGCGCAACGCTCGACGGCTTCGGCGGAGAGTGCACCGGGCGAGCCGAGGCCCTTGAACAGCCACACCCGATCGATGCCCTTCGCCGCGCACTCGTCGACGATGCCGGGAGCAGCCGCCTGGTTGACCATGACGATCGCGCCGTCGACGTCGCCAGGGATGGAGGCGAGGTCGGGGTAGCACGTCACACCGTCGACCTCGGGCACCGTGGGATGCACGGGAACGGCGTCGTAGCCGTGGTCCTTCATCGCTTGGAAGATGGTGTTGCCGAAACTCTTGGGGTCGTCGGAGGCACCGATCACCGCGATCCGGTGTTGACCGAGGAACTCCTGCACAGCCTCTGGGTTGATCATCTGGAGACCTCCTTCGAGAAGAGCGTGCGTCGCGGCGGCTCGATCCGTCAGGGCCGAAGGTCCCGCCGCGCGCGACCGAGGCCCCGCTGGTGCGGGGCCTCGATGCCGGGGGGGCTTCAGTTGGTGCGGGCGGAGTCAGACCCTCGCCAGCCTTTGGACCTCCTCGACCGTGTCGGGCACTGCCACCGCGAACCCCTTGTTGCGAGGCGTCACGAAGGCGTGGACGAAGCCGAACACGGCGAGCAGTGCGAGCAGTGCAGCGCCGGCGTATGCGACCGTCGCCGCCTGGTTTGCCTTCGCACCGAGCTCGCTGAACCCGTAGGAGGTGAGCAGCAGGCCACGGAGCGTCTCGCCCTTGAAGAGCGTCTCACGCTTGGTCGTGACGTCGGCGAGCTGCTTCTGCAGGTCGGCGAGCGCAGGGTCCCCCGCCTTTTGGGCGGCGGCAACCTTGGTTCGCAGTTCCGACTGCGGCACGCCGATGTCGGCATAGGTCATGCCGTCGGCCGTGGACTTCAGGTGCAGGCCGATGAAATCGTTTGCGTAGCACTCGGCTTGCTTGCCGGTCGTGAGCGCCTTGCCGGCGTTCTCGACGATGCACGGCGCGGCCTTCTCCTCGTCGGTGAGCTCGGCCGCGGGCTTGAAGCTGATGTTCTGCTGGCTGAGCTGGTCGGTGACGTAGTTCTCGGAGAAGTTGGCGTTGCTGGTCATGACGAGTCCGAGCACGAGGAGCAGAGCGGCGAGGGCCGCGCCTCCTGCGCTGAAGAGAATGTCGAGGGTCCTGCGTCGCATGGTGACTCCTTGTCGGTTCGCTGTTGCTGTCCTCAGCGTGCGCCGACATGCCGTTCGACCGTGAGGGCCGAAGGTCCCGCTTGCGGCTGCCGACGGTCCCGACGTCGGGTGGCGGTGCGTTCTTCGGTGTGGCGGCGGGGGCGGTCGATTCCGCGCGACAGGAGCGGCGAGTACCGCCCCTCAGACGCGCAGGTTTTCGCGGAGCGGCGCGGTTGCGCATATACCCCCTGGGGTACCCCTACAATGGGCTCATGCAGCTACCCGAGGAGACCGTTGCCGACGTCGTACGCCGCTTGCGGCGGATCGAAGGACAGGTTCGCGGCCTGCAGCAGATGCTGGCCGACCGTCGCGACTGTCGAGAGGTCGTCACCCAGCTCTCGGCGGCGAACAAGGCGTTGGAGCAGGCGGGGTTCGTCATCGTGGCCGCCGGCCTCACCTGGTGCCTGGAGGATCCCGAGCGCTCTGCCGCACAGGGCTACGAGCTCGCGGACGTGCAGCGGATGTTCACGAAGCTCGCCTGAGAGAGGACCGACCACATGGAAGTCGTCACCATCGAGACGCCGTCGCTCGGCGACCGCAGCTACCTCGTCGTCGACGGGAACAACGCCGCCGCGATCGATCCGCAACGCGACGTCGATCGCGTCCTCGCCGAGCTCGACCGGCGCGGCCTCACGCTCGCACTCGTGCTCGAGACCCACCTCCACAACGACTACGTGACCGGTGGCTTCGAGCTCGCCGCCCGCACCGGCGCCGCGTACGTCCTGCCCGCGGGCGACGACGTCGAGTTCGACCGTGTCCGCGCCAACGACGGCGACTCGTTCCGGGTTGGCGAGCGCGCCGTGTTGAGGGCCATGCACACCCCAGGGCACACGCCGCACCATCTGTCCTACGTGGTGCTGGACGCCGATCGCCCGGTTGCCGTCCTCACCGGAGGCTCGCTGCTGTATGGCACCGTCGGCCGCACCGACCTGATCGGTGCCGGCGTGACGGAGGAGCTCACTCGCGCCCAGTACCGGTCGGCCCACCGGCTCGCCCGGGAGCTGCCCGACCACGTGACCATTCACCCGACGCACGGGTTCGGGAGCTTCTGCTCGTCGTCGTCGACGAGCGGCTCGGACTCGAGCACGATCGCGGCGGAGCGACGGTCGAACATCGCCTTCGGCACGTCAGACGAGGACGCGTTCGTGAGCGAGCTCCTCTCCGGGCTCACCGCGTATCCCCGCTACTACGCGCACATGGCGCCCCGGAACCGCCAGGGCCCGGACCCGGTCGACCTGTCGCCTCCTGGAGGGGTCGACGGTTCCGAGATCCGCCGTCGCATCGCGGCCGGCGAGTGGGTCGTCGACCTCCGCGACCGGCGGGCGTTCGCAAGCGACCACGTCGCCGGCACGATCAACGTCGAGATCGGCGACAGCTTCGTCACGTACCTCGGCTGGACCATCCGTTGGGGCACGCCGGTGACGCTCGTCGGCGACTCGATCGAGCAGGTCGCCGAGGCGCAACGCCAGCTGGTGCGCATCGGCATGGACCGGCCCGCGGGCGCGGCGGGCGGCGGTATCGATGCGTGGGGAGCCGGGTGCGCGCGCCGTTCCTACCGGAGCGCCACCTTCGCCGAACTGGCCGCCGAACGACAACAGGGCGACGCCGTCGTGCTCGACGTGCGCAGGCAGGACGAGTGGGAAGCGGGCCACATCGATGGAGCGCTCCACATCCCGCTCGACCAACTGGAGGACCGTATCCACGAGGTGCCGACAGAGGGGCCGGTGTGGGTGCACTGCGCGTCCGGCTTCCGCGCTTCCATCGCAGCCTCGCTCGTCGACCGATCGGGGCGTGATGTCGTTGCCGTCCACGACGAGTGGGACCGCGCGTCGACACACGATCTCGCGGTCGCCGCGAGGACCGCCTGAGTGGACGCACTCCTCGCGTCGCCGCTCGCGCTTCTCATCGGCGTCTCGCTCGGTGCACTTGGCGGGGGCGGGTCGATCCTCATCGTGCCCGTGCTCGTGTTCGCGGTCGGCCAGTCCCCGAACCAGGCAACCACGACGTCACTCGTCGTCGTCGGCATCGCCTCGGCGACCGGCGCGGTGGCGCACTGGCGCCAGGGTCGCGTGCGCACTGCCGCTGCCATCGTCTTCGGGCTCGTAGGTGTCGCCGGATCGCTCGCCGGGTCGATGGTCAACCGCCGGCTCGACGGCGACGTGCTCCTGCTGGGCTTCGCGGGCTTGATGCTCGTCGCGGCCTGGCGGATCGTCGCCGGGTGCCCCAGTTGCACCCGTGTAGGCGAGCGCCGCGCTCTGCAACTCGCGGGCGACCCGGGCCAGGCCCGCGTGATGGTGACGAGCCTGCCGGCAACGGCGACACGGCTGGCGGAGATCGCCGGCGCGGCAACGGCGGTCGGATTCCTGACCGGCCTGTTCGGCATCGGCGGTGGCTTCGTCGTCGTCCCCGCCCTCGCACTCGTGCTGCAGTACTCGATGCCAGAAGCGATCGGCACGTCCCTGCTCGTGGTTGCCGTCAACGCGGCCACCGCGTTCGGCGCCCGGCTGGGCCAACCGATCGACTGGACGACCACCGTCGTCTTCGCCGCGGCCGCGACGGTTGGGGTCGGGGCAGGCGCACGCCTCACGGGCCGTCTCGATCCGGCGTCGATGCAACGGGGGTTCGCTGGGCTGCTGGTGGCCGTGGCGCTGTACACCGGCACCCACGCAGCCGTCGCGATCTGGTGACGGTCAGTCCGGGGACGGCGGACGGGTCCTGGGATCGCACCCGCCGTACTGGAGCCACTCCGGGAAGTCGGCGCAGCTGCCCTCGATCCGGTACTCGACGGACGCCACCGACCGGAACTGGAACACCGTTGCGTCGAGCTGCGAGAGCAGCAGGTCGGACCCGGCGCTCGCACTGGCGTTCGGAATGACCGGCCGGAAATCGTCGAAGTCGACGATCACGTTTCCGTCCGTGATGGCGACGGAGCGGAGCATGTCGCGAGTGGCATCGGAGAACCACGAGTCGAGCTTGGCCGCGCGCTCCTCGGCCGTCGGGCCCGCGAGCAAGACCTCGAGCGCGGCCCGGAGGACGTCGGCCCGTTCGGGCTGAGCGCGGTAGACCGCCCGCAGCGGGTTGCCGCTCTCGGACGCGTCGCACGTGAAGTACGCCTTCACCTCCATCTGCCCGGCGCCCAGGCGAGGACGGGGCGGTCGATACGAGCCGCACGCGGCTACGTCGATGTCGGTCGACCGCAGAGCGACCCGCACCGCAGTGGCCTGCCACACCTTGCCGTCTTCCGCCGACTCGGTGAAGAAGACGATGGCCCCGTACCGCGCGCCCGAGGTCTCGAACGAGATCGCACCCTCGAAGGGCCGCATCTCGTCACCGCCGCCGGTTACGAAGCCCGCCCCGATGGGGCCGGCACCCCCGTCGGCTCGCACCTCGACCTGCACCGTCCCCTCGAACGCAACGGCGCGCCCGGCGACGCGAACTGGCGAGCCGATCTCCTCGCCCGCCGTCGGGGTGGTCACGTCGATTGTCTCGGTGACCGCGCCGAGCACGGACCAGTCGTCGGCGGCGCCAACTTGTCGCACGAGGATCGTGGTGACCGGTCCATCGCCACGCGGGCGGATCGGTACCTCGCCGGAGCGAGCGTCGCCCTGCCGGAACTCCTCGACGACCGGATCGTCGAAGCGCAGGAACTCGGTGGCGAACGAGCGGGCCGCCTCCGTGGGCGCGCCGTAGCGGGCGCCGGCACCCGGGAAGGGCCACATCACAGACGCGTCCACAGGCGCGGGGGCGGTCGTCGTCGTCGTGGACGGACCCGGGGTCGGCGCGCCGCCGTCGCCGCCGTCGTCATCGCCGCACGCGGCCAGCCCGACCGCGACAGCCAGGACCACGATGGCGATCCAACAGCGCCGAATCAACGAGCGTCTCATCACGCACTCCATCCCGATCCGTACGCGGCACCCGGCGGCGCCATCAGTGGCTCAACGTCCAAACGTCGGCAACGCGGCCCGACTGGTTCACCGCCCGCCCGATCAGTCGATCCGCGTAGATGTCGAGCTCGAGGAAGTGGTGCCACGAGAACGACGCCGCGGTGAAGTCGCGCTCGCTCGTCCGCCGCGACCCCGCCGCCGCACCGCTCACGACGTAGGTGGTCCCACGGATCGGGACACTCCGCTGGTAGTCGTGGTCGTGTCCGGACAGGACGAGCTGCACCCCGAACCGCTCGAAGGTAGTGGCGAACGCGTCACGGACGTCGACGCTCGACCCCTGGTAGCCCGCCGAGTAGGGAGGGTGGTGGAGGCTCACGATCTTCCACCTCGCGGTCGTGTCGTCGAGCGTGCGCTGCAACCAGCGGCGCTGCTCGGCGTTGTCGGGCTGGTTCGAGTCGAGACCGACGAAGAGCACGTCGCCGATCTCGGTCGACCACCACAGGCCGTCCATCCCCAGGGCCGCCATCTGTCGAGGACCATTGCCACGCCTGACGTCGTGGTTGCCGACGATCGCCATCAGCTCCGTGCCACTCGCGAGGAGCGCGGCGAATGGGTCGAGCACCGTCTCGCGGAGGAGTTGCGGATCTCCGCTCGGGTACACGTTGTCGCCGAGGAGGAGCAGGCCGTCGTAGCCGTAGGGCCCTGCGGCGCGGCTGATCGCAGCGGCAGTACGCGCCAGCCGCGTTCCGCTGTCGCCGACGTCACCGGCGACCGCTATGCGAACCAGGCCCGGCTCGATGGCTGCGGGGATGTAGGCAGTCGTCGACCCCGGGCTCCCCTTCCAGTGGGTCAGGTACGCCCGAACCTGCCGCGGGTAGGTGGCGCTCGTCGCGCCCGCAACGAGCAGCGCGACGATCACGGCCCAGAGCACGATCGTCGACCACCGTCTCACGCGCCGAGCGTGAGCGACCGTGCCGCCGCCGGCTACGGCCGAAGGTCACAGCAGCACTACGGGTTGTGCTGGCGGCGTTCCTCGAGCCGGGCCGCGTACGCGGCCGCCTCGGTCCGGCGGCTCATGCCCAACTTGCCCAGGATGTTCGACACGTAGTTCTTCACCGTCTTCTCGGCGAGGTACATCTCCTCCCCGATCTGCCGGTTCGTGAGGCCTTCCGAGATGTAGTCGAGGATGCGCCGCTCTTGCTCCGTCAGTGCCGCGAGCTCGTCGTCGGCGGGCTTGGCGCGGAGCCGATCGAGCACTTTGGCCGTTACGCCCGGGTCGAGCAGCGAATCCCCGGCGGCAACCCTGCGGATCGCGTTGACCAGCTCGTCGCCTCGAATCTGCTTGAGGACGTACGCGGAGGCGCCGGCGATGATGGCGCTGAACAGCGCCTCGTCGTCGGAGAACGACGTGAGCATGAGACAGGAGATCTCCGGGTGCCTCGACCGGATCTCGCGGCACACCTCGACCCCATTGCCGTCCGGGAGCTGGACATCGAGCACGGCAACGTCGGGGCGGGTCGGCGGGATGCGGGTCAACGCCTCCTCGGCGGTGCCCGCCTCGCCGACGACCTCGATGTCGCTGTCACCCTCGAGGAGCTCCCTCAGGCCGCGCCGCACGACCTCGTGGTCGTCGAGCAGGAACACCCGCGTCGTCATGGACAGAGTGTGCCCCACCGAGTCGCCGAACCTGCGTGAGGTCGTCGTAGTCTGGAGGCGATGGCCGGCGAGCACGCAGGTCCGCGAGCACTCCGACAGTTGCTGGAGGCGGTCCTGGTCATCGGGTCCGATCTCGATCTCCACGCGACCCTCCGCCGCATCATCGAGTCCGCGACAAGTCTCGTCGACGCCCGGTATGGCGCGCTCGGCGTCTTGGACGAGTCGGGCAACCAGCTCGTCGACTTCATCACCGTCGGCATCGATGACGACCACCGATCGCTCATCGGCGCCCTGCCGAAGGGGCTCGGCATCCTCGGCTCGTTGATCACGAACGCGCGCCCGCTGCGGCTGGCCGACATCAAGGAGCACCCCGACAGCGTCGGCTTCCCGCCGAACCACCCGCCGATGCGGTCGTTCCTCGGTGTCCCCATCCGAGTCGGCGACCGGGTCTTCGGCAATCTCTACCTCACCGACAAGACGACGGCGGAGGTGTTCACCGACATCGACGAGGAGCTCGTCCTCGGCCTTGCAGCCGCGGCGGGCATCGCTATCGAGAACGCTCGGTTGTTCGAACACGGACGGCAGCGTGAAGCGGCCCTCGCTGGCATCCAGCAGATCGCCGCCGTCCTCATGTCGGGCGAGCACTGGCGCGGCAGCCTCTCCCTCGTCGCCCGGCATGCGCGCGAGTTGGTGGGCGCGGACGTGTCTTCGATCGCGCTCCCTGACGTCGGCGACACGATGGTGATCGAGGTCGCAGACGGACCGATCGCGTCAGCGATGGTCGGCGCTCGTTTCCGGCGCGCAGGCAGCGTCTCCGGTGACGTGCTCGCGAGCGGCGAACCCGTCGTGCTCGCGGACGCATCCGCGGACGGCAGGGCGAACCAACCACTGGTCGCGGACGGGTCGATCGGCCCCGCGCTCTTCGTGCCGCTGGTCCAAGGCGGAGAGCCCTTCGGCACGCTGGCCGTGGCGCGAGCGCTCGGCGCGCCCGTGTTCGGTACGTCCGAACTCCACATCGTGCGCTCGTTCGCGACGCAGGCGAGCGTCATCCTCGAGCACGAGCGAACTCGGCAGGACCTGCAGCGCCTCGCCCTCCTCCAAGACCAGGAGCGGATCGGCCGCGACCTGCACGACACGGTCATCCAACGCCTGTTCGCCGTCGGCCTCTCGCTCCAAGGCGTGTTGCGCCTCATCGACAGTCCGGAGGCTCGCCGCCGCGTGGATGCCGCCGTCGGCGAGCTCGACGTGACCGTGCGCCACATCCGAACGGTTATCTTCGACGTCGAGTCCAGTCCTGGCGACGCGCCGTCTCTGCGGCGCAGGGTGCTCGAGCTCACGAAGGAGGCGAGCCGGCTGTTGGGGTTCGACCCGACGGTCGTGTTCGAGGGGCCCGTCGACACGGTGGTCCCCAAAGCCATCGCCGAGGACGTCCTGGCGATGCTTCGTGAGGCGCTCTCGAACGTCGCCCGCCACGCAAGGGCACGTCACGTCGACGTCACGATCGCGGCGGGCCAAGAGGTGCGTGTTGTGGTGGCCGATGACGGCGTCGGCCCCCCCGCAGACCTGGCTACCGGCGGCCACGGCGTGCGCAACATGCGCTCACGCGCGGAGCGTCAGAACGGATCGCTCGAGCTTGCGGAGCGCGACGGCGGCGGCTGCGCCCTCTATTGGCGCGTGCCGCTCCCCGCGTAGTCACCTGACTTGGCGCGCGCCAGCCCGTACGGCAGTCGCCTGCCGGACACGATCTCCGTGGTGATGGCGATGACGTGTTCGTCGCCGGACCGCGCCCACCGAGCAAGAGGAAGACGCCCGATGCGCGCCAGCTCGTGCTCGTCCGTCACCACGCTTGCGAGCCCGGTGACCGACACGCTCCAACCGGAGTGACCGAGGCCTTCGAAGTCGTCGACCTCGAACCCGACGACCGCACCGGCCGTCGCCGAGTAGAGCTTCGTGCCCGGGGTCGTCCGGATCAGGATGCGGTCACCGTCGATGAGGAAGTTCACGGGAAGGATCACCGGCAGCGCTTGGCTGGTGACGGCGATCCGCCCGATCGACCGCGAGGCAAGGAGGCGCAGGCACTCCTGCCGTGAAAGCACTTCCAGTCCGTTGCGATCGACCATCACGACCTGATGGTGTGGACGGGGTGGCTCGCCTAACAGGGTCGAATGTCCTTCCCTTGCGGGCGTGCGTCGCGTCGTTCGCGTCGTCCGTGTCGTCGTTCTGGGTGCAGAAACTTGCGGATAGCGCAGGTTTCTGCACCCAGAAGCGCATGGGACGTCGCCGCCCGTCGCCGGAAGGGTCGTCCGACCCTGCGCCCATCACCGCAGCCACCGGCACGCTCGACACATGGGAGCGGCTCGTACGACGCTCGTGGGCAGCGTTCGGCTCGTCTGCTTCGCCGCGACGGACTCGACGTGGACGCTCGACGCCATCGTGCACGGCGACCGCGGGCTGGCCGAGGTCGGCGTGCCCGTGAGCATCGAGGTCGAGAGAACCGAGACCGGTTGGTCCCGGGCCGCGATCGAGCAGTTGCTCGAGGACTGGGCACGCGAGGACCCCTTCGTGACGGTGCGCGTCGTGCGCTGGCCGTCACATGCCGTCGTGCGGTTGGACTCGGCGGGCGTCTCGGTGTCTTCCCATCTCGTGCGGGTCGACTGACGTCTCGGCAACTACGGCCACGTCGTAACCACGACGCGGTCGCCGCCGGCGCGCTTCGCGTCGTACATGGCGTGGTCGGCCACGTCCACGAGCCACCCAGGCGGCGCCTCGCCAGCGGCGAGAGCGACGCCGACGCTCGCCGTCACGGACAACCCTGCGCCGCTTCCCAACGCGTCTGCTGTTGCATCGTTCACGGACTCCCGCACGCGCTCGGCGAGCTCGAGCGCGGCCGCAGATCCCGAGACGCCTTCACACACGACGACGAACTCGTCGCCGCCGACGCGAGCGACGGTGTCGGACGGCCGGACCGCTTCCGCGATGGCGGATGCGACGGCCCGCAGCATGCCGTCGCCGGCATGGTGCCCGCGCGTGTCGTTGACCTCCTTGAAACGGTCGAGGTCGACGAACAGCACGGCAAGAGGTGGGCCCTGGCGCTCGAGCCGGCCGATCGCTTGCCGGACGCGATCCATCAGCAACGACCGGTTGGCGAGTCCCGTCAGCGGGTCGTGCGTCGCACGGAAGAACAGATCTGCTTCGGTCCGCTCCCGTTCGGTGTCGTCCACGATCGACCACACGGTCCACCCGCCCGCATCGAGGAGGACGGCTGATCTACGGATGGTGGCCGGAAAGACCGCCCCGTCGGCGCGCCGCCAAGCCGTCGGCCCTGGCACCACGTCTTCGGCGCGCCGCCCAATGATCGCTTCCCGCGCCCAACCGGTAAGTCGCACCAACTCGTCGTTCACGAACGCGACGCGACCGTCCGGGCCCGTTGCGAGGATCGCGACAGGCGCTCGCATCAGCGCCTCCTGGAAGTCGACCGCGCCCTGACCCGACGGTGCCACCGCACTCAGCGACGCGTGCATGAGTGAATGGTCGGCCGACGTCGACTCCGGCGGTAGTGCCGATGGTCCCGACCGGGACCTGTTCCGCCCGAAGTCGGGACCAACGGCCCTGCTGGGGCACGATCCGCGAGACCACGGTGGGCTCATGACGAACCCGACTGATCCGCTTCGACAGGAGCATCGACAGATTCGGGCACGGCTCTCGACCCTTCGGGTTCTGGCCGACAACGTCGACGAGATGCCTGCCGCGGAGGCGTCGCGCGAGCTCCGCAGTGCGCTGGCGTTCCTCGAGGACGGGCTCCTGCCGCACGCCCTCGCCGAGGACGGCGTTCTCTATCCGGCCGTCGCCCTGGCGATGGGCGCGAGCCAGGCGACCGCGACGATGAGCCGGGACCATCTCGAGATCGCCCGCTTGGTCGGCCAGCTGCGGCACCTCTCGCAGCGGTTCCGGGCCAATGCCACCAAGCGCGTGCGCCGCGACCTTCGTCGCGTCCTGTACTCGCTGTACGCGGTGGTGTCCCTGCACCTCGACAAGGAAGACGAGGTCTACCTGCCGTTGCTCGACGGCTACCTGTCGGACGAGTCGGCCCGCGAACTGTTCGCCGAAGTCGAACACGCGATGCACACACCGCGTCGCGCTTCATGAAGGAGCACGGTCATGCGCACTGAAAGCCTCCATCGCGGCCACGATGCCGATCGTCGTTCCCACACCTCGAGGAGCGACATCGCCGCGACGGCCCGCGTCTACCTCCAGGACGAGACCGCGTTGACGTGGGACGAGGTCATGTCCTCCCGCGGGTGGGATCGCCGGCACCGCCGGTACCGGAAGGGACGCAGGCCGTGAGCCTCTGGCTCGCGTTCCCGCTCCTTGCCGCCGCTGCGGCGGCCGTCGTGCTGCTCGCCGCGCAGGCAATCGCGGCGCCCGGTGTGACGCCCGAGGCGTCGCGCCGGGCGTCGCCTCCCGAGCCAACCCCTGCCCCACCACGGCCGGTTGCACGACCAGGCTCCGCGCTGCGATTGGTGATGGTCGCCGTGATGGACGGTGGTGTCGTCGTGGACGCGATCGTCGACCGCGGAGCCGCCCTCGGGTCGCCGGGCACGCCCGTGACCCTCGTCCTCAAGACGAGTGACCCCTGCGACACGTCGTCGATGATCAAGGACCTGCAGGACTGGGCGCAGCTCGACACGGTCGTCGACCTGACACTGGTGGCAGATCACGGGGCGCCCGCCGCGGCGTTCAGCGACGGCGAGGTGGCCGTGCGACTGCCGATCCTCGGCCTCCGCTCCTGAGGTACTTGCCACGTGCATGTCGCCGAGACGCACATCTCGTGGGTGTTCCTCGTCGGAGACCATGCGTACAAGCTCAAGAAGCCGGTCCGCACGGCGTTCCTCGACTTCTCGACCGTCGACGCGCGAGCGGCGGACTGCCGCCGCGAGGTGGAGCTGAACCGCCGACTCGCCGCAGACGTCTACGAGGGCGTCGCCACGATCACCGGGCCGGACGGGAAGGTGTGCGACCACCTGGTGGTGATGCGGCGGATGCCCGACGATCGGCGCTTGGCGTCGCTGGTCGCGGGCAGCGCGACCGACGCCGAACTGCGGCGACAACTCGTCGCGGTCGCCCGGCGGATAGCGGCCTTGCACGCGTCGTCCGCTCCCGGCGCGGCCATCGACGAGGAGGCGTCGCAGCAAGCGACAGCCGCGAGGTGGGTCGCCAACACGTCGCAACTCCGACCGTTCGCGGGCCACCTCGTCGACGGCGCATTGATCAACGAGGTCGATGCCCTGGCGGCGCGGTACGTCGCCGGACGGGGACCACTCTTCACGTCACGCGTCGCCGGAGCGCGGGCCGTCGACGGGCACGGCGACATGCTCGCCGACGACATCTTCTGCCTCGACGACGGGCCGCGCATCCTCGATTGCTTGGAGTTCGACGACCGGCTCCGCTGGGGCGACGGGCTCGCAGACGCCGCGTTCCTCGCCATGGACCTCGAGCGACTTGGGCGACCAGATCTCGCCGAGTTGTTCCTGTGCTGCTACGCCGACGCGCGCGGCGACGCGTGGCCGTCTTCGCTGGCCCATCACTACGTGGCGTATCGAGCGCAGGTGCGCGCCAAGGTCGCCTGCCTGCGAAGCGACCAAGGCGGCGACACCGCGCAGGACGCGCGTTCACTCCTCGACTTGGCTCTCGACCGCCTGCGCCGCGGAGCGGTGCGCATCGTCCTCGTCGGTGGGTTGCCGGGTACCGGTAAGTCCACCCTCGCCGCCGAGCTCGCCAGCCGCACGGGTTGGACGCTCATCCGGTCTGACATCGTGCGGAAGGAGCGGTACGGCTCCGCTTCGCGGGCGCCCACGGGATATCGGCAGGGCCCCTACGGGCCCGCGCAGACCGAGGGCACCTATGCCGACGTGCTCGCCACCGCTCAGACGCTGGCGGGCCTGGGCGAGAGCGTCGTGCTCGACGCGAGCTGGACCGCCGAACGCCATCGCGCCGCTGCCCACGAGATAGCGAACGAGGCGTTCGCCGACCTCGTGGAGCTCCGCTGCGTCGCTCCTGCTCGCGTCGCCGCGCAGAGGATCCAGTCGCGCCGGCGCGCGGGCGTCGACCCGTCCGACGCGACACCGGCGATCGCGGCAGCGATGGCGGCCGACGCCCACCCGTGGCCCTCGTCGGTCGCACTCGACTCGACGATGTCGATCGACGACGTGGTGAAGGCCGCGCTCGAAGTGGCGGCCCCAGAGGCGACTGGGGGCTGACGGTCGCCCGGCTGCGATGAGCCGGGCACGGCTCGCGCCCTGGTCATACCGGCACCGTGCGCCGCGAAATACCCCCTAGGGGCAGGGACCAACGGCCCTACCGCACCTGCGCGTCCGAGCACACGATGCGGCCAGGACCAAGGAGAGGCCCATGGTGCGCAACCACCTCACGCACTGCCTGGTCGGCGTCGTCGCGGCGGCCGCATTGCTCGTCGCCTTCGGCGTCGAGGCCGGCGCGCTCGGCTACCTCGCCGTCGTGCTCGCCTGCCCGCTGATGATGGTGCTCATGATGCGCGGGATGATGAGCGGCCACGGCCAGGGCCGAGCCGGTCGCGACCATCCCGACCAGAGCGCGAACGGCAGGGAAGCAACCGGGCCTGCGGAGCGGGCGCGATGACCGGGCGTTCCCTGCGCTGGGGCCTCGTGGCCGGCGCGGGTATCGCGGCCTTCTACGTCGGCGTGCTCACCCTGTCGGCCGACTGGCAGCACCTGCGCGATCAGACCCGGCAGGACTGGTGGCTGCTCGTACCGATCGTGGCGGGGTTCGGCACGCAGGTCGCGCTCATGGTCGAGCTGCGCCGCAGGCACCGGGCACACCACCTCGGCGCGACGACGGGCACTGGGACGAGCGCGTCGGCGGTCGGCATGGTCGCCTGCTGCGCTCACCACGTCGCCGAGCTCGTGCCACTGCTCGGTGCCACCGGCCTCGCCGCATTCCTGTTCGATTGGCGCGTGCCGTTCATGCTCGCCGGCATCGCGATCAACGCGGTCGCGATCTCCATCGCCGCTCGCCGGCTCCACCAGTTGAACACCCACGACCGCCAAGGGGAGATGACCGCATGCGCCGCGTAAGCCGGCTGTTCCTCGTCGCCGCATTCGTGACCGGTGCCGCGCTCCTCGGCGCGTGCACCGGCGACGGCGACGACACCGCAAGGCCCGCGAGCAACACCAGCGGAAGCCGTGAACTCGCATCGCGCACCGTGGAGGCAGGTGAGGTCACGGTCGAAGTCACACCGTAACGGATCGGCGCCGACGGCGCGAAGTTCGACGTCGTGTTCGACACCCACTCCGTCGAGCTCGACCTCGACGTCGCCGCGAGTGCACGGCTCGTCGTCGACGGCACGCCGTGGACCGCTCCGGTCTGGGACGGCACGGGACCCAGCGGCCACCACCGCGAAGGAACACTCCGGTTCACCGCGACCGGCGACAGCACCGGCACCGCCGAGCTGACCATCGCCGGCCTGCCCGAGCTTGTCCGAGTCACGTGGGACCTCGGGGACCAGTGAGATGCGCGGCTACACGATCAACAAGGACTCGTACGCCAACAGGTTGCGCCGCATCGAGGGTCAGGTCCGCGGGCTCCAACGAATGATCGACGACGACCGGTACTGCATCGAGGTGCTCACTCCAGATCAGCTCGGTCAACGCCGCCCTCGACGCCGTTGCGCTCGGGCTGGTCGACGAGCACCTGCACCATGCGTCGTCGACGCGGCGATGGAGAACGGAGACGAACGTGACCGCAAGCTCCACGAAGCCGTCGAGCGCCCCGTACGGCGGTGACCGCAGCGACGCGCTCACCGTCACGTTCCACGGCGCGGCCGGCACCGTCACCGGCTCCCGGTTCCTCGCCGAGCATGCCGGCCGGCGCGCGTGCTCGTCGACTGCGGCGTGTTCCAGGGCCTGAAGGACGTGCGAGAGCGCAGCTGGCAACCGGTTCCCATACTCGGCATCTGACCAGATCGTCTTCGCGGCGGACGATGAGCTCAGCCCCGCGGCCAGTCCTAGCCTTGTCACGTGCCGCGACGGACAACGGACCGACAGAAGGCGCTGTACCTCCTCCGCACTGCGCTCGCGCCAGAGGGGTGGGTCGTCACGGAAAGTGAAGAACTTCACGACCCTGTCGTCAACGTCCTGCGAGAGGTCGATGTCGTCGCGCGATCACGCCTGAACGAGATCGACATCGTCGTGTCGTTCGAGGTCATCGACCGCGTGCGGAAGGCGGAACTGCCGTGGGTCGAACAGATGATCACGAAGCACGAACACCTCGAGACCAATCGACTGGTGCTGGTGTCGTGGAGCGGGTTCACCGGTGCCGCACGCACAAAGGCTGCGTCGCACGCCAGCGTCACGTTGATGGAGCCTGTGACCAGGACGAAGGGCGACCCACGCACCCTCGCGCTCTACGCCGACCGGGTGTCGATGACCGTCCAGATGGTGAAGGCAACCATGCGACTCCCGGACGGGACAACACCAAGACACCGCCTGTTCCCGGACAATGCGGTGTACAACGCAGAGGGCGACGAGGTCGGCACGCTTCTCGACGTGGCCGTGAAGTTCCTCGAGAACGAAGCGTTCGGCCGCCAAATCCTGACCGAGGCACACAACCGCGACGACCGCCAGGGGCTGAGGGGCTTCGAGGCAGGGTTCGGTCTGGGGAGCGGGCAACCCCTTTACCTACGCGACGAGCCAACGGGCGAACTACACGCGATCGAGGAGCTGGTCGTGCTGGGCCCGCTCGATTGGAGCCAGACGCCGGTGAAACTCGACGTCGCTCGCTTCAGCGATGTCATGTTCGCGTACGGCTCGTTCCAGATGAACGGCCGCAAGACGCACCTTGTCGTACAGACCGACGACGACGGCAACGCGACGAGCAACATCGCGCTTGAGCTCGAGACGACACCTCCCGACGTCAGCCGGCAGCAGCGACGCCACTAGATGCACAGAGGCGCACGTAGTGAAGTCGTGGCGTACAAGTCACATCGTGTTCCGAGCCGATGGCAACCGGGCCGTGCTCAGCGCGAAACGTTCCGATGCGCTTCACCCCGAACGCCGGGCTTCCTCTCCTGGCCGGCGAGATCCGCGTGCCGCCCGCCAAGCCACCTGATCATCGCTCAGACGATGATCGTCCGGAGGCTGCGGGCAGCGTTGGCGATCGGTACAGCGAGCACGGGATCGTCGAGGGTTCGGTGCGCTGCGGGCGTCGCGGGGAAGGCGTCCTCGGCTCGTTCCCAGAGGGCGACGCACGTGCCGGGACCCCAGACGGATGAGCTGTAGGCGAGGCCGTCGAGGGTGGGGTGATGGCGGTAGATCGCTCGGGCCCACTCGCGGCTCATCGATCGGTGCCCAGTCCGAATGGCCTGGTTCCCCTTTGCCCGGGTCACCCACCCACGGTCGAGATTCAGGAGGACGAGGGGCCGCACGATCTCGAGGCGTGTGACCGCGGGTCGATCTCGCGTCGTGTCAATGGGGCGCACGCCGCCACCATCGTCTTGAAAATACTCGGCGAGGGCGGCCGGGAACGCTGTCGGCCCGAAGGTCGCGTAGGCGATCCGGCGGGTCTTGTGGACACCCCGCGGCGGCGGCTGGTGGTCGAACCGGCTTTGTGTGGGCCCCCAGCCTCGGAACGCATTCCACACCACGGGATGGTCACCGCCGAGAGGGTGGATGCGAGTGAGCTCGGTGCCTGCCGGCAGCTCGAGGATGTCGTCGTCTTCGAGAGCGGTGCCCTTGACGTTGGCGGCTACCGGCTGCGGAAGCCGCTCCGTCACAGGTCCGCGGCGAGTTCCGCGACTGCTCCGATGTCGCCTCCGGTCGCGAGCCACGCCGCTGGGCTCAGCGGCTCGTCCGATCCGAGGAGCTCGAGACTCGGGGTGGTGAAGAAGTGGTCGACGGTGAGTGGGTGGAGCTTCGGATCGAGGGCCGTGAGGACCGTCTTGAGTCCCCGGAGAACCTTGTCACGGGCGAACTGCCACCGGGGGAAGTAGCGCTCGTCGCCGTAGTTCACGGCGTAGAGGCTGCGTTCGGCGAGTCGTTGCGAGATGCGGCTGCGATCGACGTCGAGCAGCTTCGCGGCTGCCTCATCACCGGCAACACTGCGCTCCAGGAGGTCTGCGAACGCCGAGGCGGTCGCCGCCGCACTGCGGGCGAGCGCCTGCTCACCGTTGCTGAAGTCGGCGCCGGCCCGCTCCCACATCGCACGTTCTTCGTCGGGCATCACGCTCGCGACGGTGCGGGTCCGGGCGTGTCTCGCCATCTCCTCGAGGAGAACGATCACGTACGTCTTGTCGCGGGCCGAGCGAGTCGCGCTCTCGGCGAGCTCGACGAAAGCCCGTTGCACCCTGCCCAGCTTTAGTACAGCGGCGATGGCGCTCGCTGTAGCGGCGTCCAGATCGTCCGGCGTCAGGCGCCGTGCGTCGCGTGAGACTCCCGCCCCAAACGCAGACGCGAGCAGGAGGCTCTGCGATTTCTCCCTGTCGCTCACACGCTGAGGCACGTTGAGATTGTATCACTTTACCGGTGCGCATCTACGGCGAGACCCGTCCTGCGTCGTTCGCACACAATGTCGATCAGCGCACCCTGCGCCGCCGAACCGCCCTGACGGCATCGATCACGCAGACGACGAGCACAGACGCTCCGACCGCCATCGCCCACCCGGCGACAGGCAACGCGGCAAGGTCGAGCCAACCGCCGAGCGCGGGCACCGTCATCACCACGACCTGCATCGCGGCCGACCCGAACACCGAGGCCGCGAGCGCGCGGTTCCTCCACCAGTCGCGCTCGAACGCGAACCGCTCCGAGCGAGACACGTACGCGAGCACGAGGTGGGTGAGTACGAGCGTCACGACGAGCTGCGACTGGACTCGGCCCGGCGACCACCCCATCTGCGCGGCCAATGCGCCCGCACCCAACGCTGCGGCAGCGACGGCGAGCGCGCGGCCGGCGAGGAGGCGGAGGCGGGCCAGGTCGAGCAGGTGGGTGCCGGGCTCCCGGCGCGGCAACTCGAGGCCGTCTCGGCGCGACCAGTCGACCCCGAGCGCAAGGGCGGGCAGCCCGTCGGTGATCAGGTTGATCCACAGGAGATGCACCGGCCGGAGCGGCACGGGCAGGTCTTGCAGCAAGAGCACCCCACCGAGCACGACCATGATCTCGCTGAGGTTCCCCGCAAGGAGGTACGACACGAGGCTGACCACGTTGCGGTAGATCCGCCTGCCCTCGCGCACGGCCTCGACGAGCACGCCGAGGTCGCCGGTCGTGACGACGATGTCGGCGGCCTCCCTGGCGACGTCCGTCCCGGCCGCCCCGGCGACGGCGATGCCGACGTCCGCGTGGCGGAGCGCGGGCGCGTCGTTCACGCCATCGCCAGTCATCGCGACGACATGGCCGGCGGCGCGATGCGCCACGACGAGCGCGACCTTGTCGGCCGGCTCGACCCTGGCGATCACTGCGGCCTCAGCGAGAAGCGCCTGGCGTTCGTCTGGGTCGAGATCACGCAACTCCGAGCCGATGACGGTGGGGTCGGGATCGAGGCCGGCGTCACGCGCGATGGCGGCCGCTGTCTCGGGGTGATCGCCGGTCGCGACGACAATGCGGATACCCGCACGCCTGCACGCGTCCACCGCCGCGCGCGCGGACGGCCGCAACGGATCGAGGAACGCGACGAGCCCCAACGGTTGCAGTTCGCGTGCCGACAGGTCGTCCGTCGCTGCGGATGCAACGGCGAGCACCCGGCGCCCCGCCTGCGCGAGGCCACGGGCGAGCCCGTCGAGGCGACGGAGCTGCGGGCCGTCCGCGCACCTGGCCCACACGGCCTCCGGTGCGCCCTTCACCGACAGCACCCTCGCGTCCGCGAACTCGTGCACCGTCGCCATCAGGCGGGTCGTCGCTTCGAAGGGCTCCTCGCTGACTCTCCGCCCGAGCATCGGTGTGTGACCGCGCGCCTCAGCGGCGCGCAACAGGGCCACGTCGATGGGGTCGACACCACCGTCGGTCGCGTCGTTGCACCGCAGGATCGCGAGCCAGAGCTCTGCTTCGGCGGCACTCGTTCGCTCTGCCGGGATCGCGTCGTCGACCTCGAGTTGCCCGGTGGTCAGCGTGCCGGTCTTGTCGACGCAGAGGACCGTGGTCGAGCCGAGCGCTTCGATGGCGGTCAGCGTTCGCACGATGGCCCCGTGCCGCGCCATGCGTTGCGCGCCGAGCGCGAGCGAGGCCGTCATCGCGGCGGGCAAGCCTTCCGGTATCGCGGCGACGGCGAGCGCCACGCCACCGAGCAGGCCGTCGAGGAGGGAGTCGCGGCCCCCGTCGCCACGCACCACCGCAACCGCGACGACCACGACGCCGAGCGCGACCGCGCCGGTCGCCATCCAGGAACCGATGCGGCGCAACTCCCGTGCCAACGGGGGCTCCGGTGCCTCCGTCAGGAACGTCGCGATCGCACCGAGTTGCGTGCGCGCACCCGTCGCGACGACGTGGCCGCCGCCGTGACCTCGGACGACGAGGGTGCCCGCGAGCAGCACGTCGCCCACTGACTTGTCGACGGGGATCGACTCGCCCGTCAGGATCGCCTCGTCCGATGCCAGTGAGGCGGCATCGGTGACGCGAACGTCCGCAGGGACGCGGTCGCCCGCGGCCACGAGCGCGTGATCCCCCACGACGACGTCCGCGGCGGCGATCGTCTGCGGGCGGCCATCGCGCACCACCGACGCGAGCGGCGCGGTCAGCTCCCGGAGCGCGGCCATCGCGTCGTCCGCGCGGTGCGCCTGCACCGCACCAACGACCGCGTCGAGGACGACGATGACGAGGATCGCGAGCCCCTCCGTCATCTCCCGGAGGACGAGAAGGCTCAGGGCCGCGGCCGCGACGAGCAGCAGCGAAAGCGGCTCTCGGAGTTGCGCCGCGAGGCGCGACAGCCAGCCCGGCCGTCGCGCCTCCGGCAGCTCGTTCCGACCATCGGCGGCGAGGCGTCGCTGCGCCTCGGCACCGGAGAGCCCGTCGCTGCCGCCGGAGTCGGTCGCGTCCGCCACATCGACGACGTGGGCCATGGCTCCGCCTCCGGCGACAGTCCGCTCAGGCGCTTCTGGTCAGGACGACCTTCAACGCGCCCGTGTCTCCCGCCCGGGCGAAGGTGTCGTAGGCCTCCTCGAAGTCGTCGAGGTCGAAGTGGTGGGTCACGAACCGCTTCGCCTCCACCTGGTGGCTGACGAGCAGCTTGAGCAGCGTCGGCGTCGAGTACGTGTCGACGAGACCGGTGGTGATGGTGACGTCGCGGATCCAGAGCTCCTCGAGGTGGAGCGTCGCCGGCTCGCCGTGCACGCCGATGTTCGCAACCCTGCCCCCGGGCCGGATGAGCGCGGCGCACAACTCGAAGGTCGCAGGCACGCCGACGGCTTCGATGGCGACGTCCGCACCCAGACCGTCGGTGAGGTCGCGCACGATGGCGAGGGGGTCCTCGCGGTCGTTGTTCACGACGACGTCCGCGCCGAACTGTTTCGCCGCTTCGAGCCTGCTGTCGGCCTTGTCGATCGCGACGACATGGCTCGGGCTGTACAGCCTCGACGCCGCGATGGCCGACAGGCCGATCGGGCCCGCGCCAACGACGGCGACGACGTCACCAGGCTTGATGCCGCCGTTGAGCACGCCGACCTCGTAGCCGGTCGGGAGGATGTCCGCGAGCATCAGGAGCTCCTCGTCGGACACACCGTCCGGCGCCGGATGCGTCGACGTGTCGACGAATGGCACGCGGACCCGCTCGGCCTGCGTGCCGTCGACCAGATGGCCGAGGATCCAGCCACCGCCACCGAGGCACTGGCCGTAGCGACCCTCACGGCAGAAGCGACACGACCCGCAGGCGGTGATGCACGACACCAGCACGCGGTCGCCGACCCGCACGTTCTTCACACTCGAGCCGACCTGCTCGACCGTGCCAACGGCCTCGTGGCCGAGGACCCGCCCCTCGGTCACCGTGGGTACGTCGCCCTTGAGGATGTGCAGGTCGGTGCCGCAGATCGTGACGGCGTCGACGCGGACGATGGCATCCGTGTCGGCCTCGATCACGGGATCCGGTACGTCCTCCCACGCCTTGCGGCCGGGGCCCTTGTACACGAGTGCCTTCATGGCTGTGCCTCCGTCGATCGTCGTTTCGTCCGACGGTACGGACGGCGAGGACCGTCAACGAGGGCCAAAGGTCCCTAGTCGTGACGACCACCTGTCCGGCACGGTGTGTGCGCTCGACCTCGGTACCGACACGCCGTCGCCCTTGGCGCCGAGCCCGCGGCGCCCCCATGTGCTCGACGGACGATCAACGGCAGCGTGACGTCCATGTAGGTAAGCGGCGAGTCCCCCCGAGGTCTCGGTCTCCCGTGGGGCTCGACCCCACCCGCCGCGGCCCACGGTACGGAGGATTAATGCTGGTTAGGCCTCACGGTACGCGGGAGGCCTACCGATCAAGCTCGAAGAGCTCGCCTCCCATGATCGACGTCCAACCATCAACCACGACCGTAGGATCCGTCGCCGCGGATCTCTTCATCCGCATCTCACCGCCCGACCCGGCTGAGATCGAAGCGAGGCGCTCTGCAACTCGGTTGGGCATCGATCCCGCGCTTGTCCCGAGCGCAGCTGCAGCGGGAGGCGGGGGCTACGGCGCCCTGCTTGCCGAGGCCAATGTGATTTACGCAGCTGAGTTCGGCAGATGGGGCATCCCCGTCGACGGGCTGGTCGTCGAAGTCCTTCAAGGCGTCGGCGTCGACCCGATTCGCGGTGGCTGGAACGAGGCGATCCGCCGCGCGGTTTACGAGGCGGCGGGTGGCAAGTGCTGGCTGACCGGCAGGCCCATCGCGTTCGACAACTTCCACATCGACCATGCAGTTCCGCACTCTCACGGCGGCTCATCTATCGACCTGTCCAACCTTCGGGCCGCCGACCCGGCTGCGAACATCGCGCGCCGCAATGCCATCGAGGTCTTCGTCGAGCGGCACGAAGGTGTCCGCATCGGGCCCGACGGTCGGCTCGTTCCCGACAACGGCATGCGGCTGATCGAGCGCAATGGCGAGTTCTACAACATCCGCCGCTTCAGCATCGGCGGCGCCGTTGGCGCGACCGTCATCGGCATTGTCGTTGGGGCGGCTGTGGAGACGGGCATCCAGGCGTGGGACCTCCACGAGGGTCGGCGCGAGGGCTTCGACGCGGTGCCCATTGCCGCCGCGGGCGGCATCGGAGGAGTCGGCGCTCTGGCGGGCTGGGGGGCTGGCCTTGCTATCGCCAACGCCGCCACCCCTGTCGCGTTCGTCGGCCTCGGCGCTGCTGGAGCCACGCCGGTCGCGATCCCGATGATCGGCGGCATGATCGTCGGGGGCGTGGTCGCTGGCTCCGTAGGAGAGCTCGTCCGCCAGTCATGGCGTGCTGGACACGGCAATGGCTTCGACCTCACCGCGGTCGGCAAGGGTGCTGCATCCCCGGCGATCGCCGCGTACGAACTCGGGCGCAGCGGCGTCAGGGGCGTCTATGAGCTGACTCCCAAACGCCGCAAGATTCGCAGCGACCGTCGTCGATGGGCGTCGGTGCGGTTCATTCCCGACTACGAGAGCTACGAGGCTCGTCTCGACGCCATCGATCCCGACCGTCCGTCCGCTCACGTCCTGCGGGTGTGGCCGGCGGTCGCGCACACGCGGGGTGTGGGGGCTTGAGCGTGAGTGACGAGCAGATGACACCTGAGCCCCCGCTTCGTGACTCCCGATTCGCAGCACTTGGCGCAGCTCTCGCCCGAGCCGTGACGTCGGGAGAGCTCGAGGCGCTCGTGGCGATCCGAGTAGTCAAGGACCAACTTCGCAAGCGGAACACGAACAGGCGGGACAGTGTCGAGCGCCGCTCGAAGGCTGTGCAAGCGGTCTACGACCGTTGCGCTGCCGAAGAGCGGCCTGTCCCAAGGAACGACTCGCCCGATGCTCCGCACTGCGATCATGTTTGGTCGTTAGCCGCCGAGGATTTGCTACGTCTCCAGACGGCCGAGGCGTGGCTGGCCGAGCTTCCGCGCCTCGACGAGGTCGCGCTCGTGACGGCGGCTGAGAACTATCGGCTTCAGTCGTTCGAGAGGGCGGGTCTGACGGGTCCGGCCAAGTACGAAGCGGCCAGCATCGAGTTCGTGTAGCGGCATCGTCGGAGCTACTCGACCAGGGGCAGCTTGAGGTCCATGTAGGTAATCGGCGAGTCGCCCCGAAGTCTGGACCTCCCCGCGGCGACCGTCGCCTGGGCGCGGACGCATAACCAACAGGCCGAGGACAGAGGGCCTAACGGCCGAACAAATCGGCCAAGTGCGCCATCTACCCTGGCTCGCGATGTCGGCGGAACTCGGTTGGGCGATAGGCGGAGCGCTACTGGAGCTGTCGCTTGAGCAAATGCGCGCCGGGTTCTCGCAGAAGAGGCGTGAGGCAACCCGACTTGACAGGATCAGCGCCGCACTCGACACAGCTGCCGACTGGCTGCAAACGAACGGCGATGAGCGGCCAGCGATCGGCCGGACAACGCGAACCTCGCTAGCGCCCGAGGAACGTCAGAGGCTCGAGCAAGTACTGCAGAGCGAGACAGCCGTGGAGGATCTGGCGGACGTCTGGGTCGAGACCGCTCCAGGTCTAATCGATGAGGCCGTGATGGCGAATCTCGTCCACGCGATCGCCGGCGCTCTGGACCTGAATGCCTCCGTGTCCCACGAGTTCCAGCAGGCGGAGCGCCTTCAGTTCGCCTTCGACCTCTTGGTTCTGTTCGGAGCGGCGTTGGACGTCGGCTTGTTCGCCCCGCAGCTCCGACACGCTGAGATCCGTGCGCGGTCCGCACGTCGCGTCACGGAGCTCGTCGCGCGTGAGCTCGAAGGGCTTGCGCGAACTCCCGCCAGCGCTTCCGAGGTTCGCTCGTACCTCATCGCGCTAGTCGAGTGGCTTCTCCGCGCACTACCGGACAGGCAGGGATTCGACGCGACGCTAGATGAGCTCCACCGACCAGCAACCTTGCGGGTCTCGGATCAGACGATCGAATTCGATCATGCCGTCCGAAGGCACCGAAGGCTGATGATCGAGGCCGCGCCGGGCAGCGGAAAGTCGTGGCTCGCACACAGACACGCCTTGGAAACCGCGCGGCGCGCGCTCGCAGATCTACAACGAGGCGCCCCCGTAGAAGCGGTGTCAATTCCCCTCCTCGCTCGATGCGCGGAGTTGGAGGAGTCCGCGAACCTCTGGGGGGCGCTCGTGTCACCCTCGAGATCGTCCTGGTTGGATCGCGATCGTGCCGAACGACTCGTCGCGCGCGCCGACCAGCCGCTCACGGTCGTATTGGACGGGTGGGACGAAGCCGCCCGTACGGAGCTGCTGATGGAGCACCTTCAGCTGCTGCTGTCCTCCGAGCGTGTGTCGCTGCTTCTCACATGTCGAACGAGCCACGCTGAGAGACCACGAGGAGTGTTTGCGCCGCACGGGCAACCGCGAATCGGGCGAAGCGTCGGCCGCCTGGAGCACATGTCGGAGAGCCACGCGGCGAATCTGGTTCGCCGAGTGTCGCGGGCGCTTGGCGTACCGCACGTCGCGCGTGTGGTCCTCGCTCCGGACTCGCCAGTTCGCCTCGCCGGCGACGGGCTTCGGGTCCCCTTGCTCGCAGTCCTCGCGGTGCAAGCGTGCGCGTACTCACTGCGTCGAGGCGCGAGTGTCCCAACAACGGTTCCGCAGCTGTATGACGTCGCGATAGAGGCCATGCTCTTCCGCGAGGCGACCGAGCGGGCATCGCCCCGCATGAGCGATCTCGACGCGTCGAGACGCGTGCCGTCATGGGTGCGCGTCCTGAGCGACGTGGCCTGGTCGACTTTGGCGCCCACTGAACCGACGCGAAGGACAACGCTCCAGGAGGCTGTGTCACTTCTCTCGCCGGCGATCACCCCGCTCGACGCGCTTCCCCAGCACGAGCGCAGCATCGCAATGACGTTGCTCGACCCGCTCGGTGATCGAGAGGTCGCGTTTCTGCATCGCACCCTTCAAGAACACCTCGCGGCGAAGCACCTGGCCGCGATGCCGGCGGCGGATCGCGCGGAGCTCGCGCGCCGACACCTGTTCTTCTGGGAGCCGTGGGCTGTCCTCCTGCCTTCGGCCGTCGCACAGTCAACTGACCGGGACGCGTTTCTCAAGGCCCTGATCCCAGGGGACGCGGATAACCGTCCACTCGAAGTCGCGGGGGAAGTACGCCAGCTCCTCATCACGACTGCGGCTGCGTCGCATCCCGAGGAGTGGCGACAAGACAGCGTGGCACTACTACGAGCACTGATGGCCAGCGCCACTGCCGCCGAGGCAGCACGGACTCGACAGTGGTCGCCCCACCCCGCGGTTCCTGCTCTTCGCGCGCGGCTAGGCGACATGTTGAGCTCCCAGCCGACGGCGTCGACCAGCGATATCACCGAAGTCGTTGCGGCTCTCGCGGCGATCGATCAAACCCTCGTTCGCGAACACTCGGCGGAACTCGTCGGCCTCCTGTCGAAATGCGAGCGGCGTTACCTAACAAGCCTCGCTCGCGTCGTAGCGGATCTGGGTGAGGACGCCCGCGAGGCGTCGGTTCGCGCCGTTCTCGCCCGCCTCGAGTCGAGGGACTTGTACTCATCGACCATCGACCTCGCCATAACCGCAGTCGAGCTCGACCCGAGACGCCTCCCTGACGTCGTCGACACCCTCGTTCGCATGCTCGATGCTGGGACGACGTGGATCGTCACTACGGCCACCGCGCTCGTGTCGGTAGTCGACCCGATGCCCGAACACGCCGTGCGGGCGCTCCTGTCTGCGATGAGTCGCGCGAGGCCGTCCGACTTCGCCGGGATGGCCGCGCTCATCGACGAATCGCTTGACGAAGTCTTCGAGCCGCTTGTGGATCTCGTCATCTCCCGTCTCGGGACCCCGGACGTCGTCGACGTCCCGTCGCTGCTCGGCTGCATCGCGCGCTCGTCCCCTCGCCGGCTACGGGAGGCGATCGATGTCGTGTGGCAACACATGGAGGCGCGGCCGCTCAAACAGTTCTCGGAGATCAGCCGTGCGATAAGAGAGCTCGACCCCTCGTACAACGAGAGGCTCGTTCAGGCGGTTCAGGGGCGGAGCGCCGCCGCGGTGGGCGGCGACCTAATCCGGCTGTTGGAGCTCGAGGCCGAGCTCGAAGCTCGCGGTACCCGCGATGTCGCGACGCGTCTCGAGCAGGTCGCGGCGGCGATGCCCGCCGAGTACGCGTTCCGAGCCGGTCGCGCTGCCGCCAGGCTTGACGTCGCAAGCCCGGCAATAGCCCGGCAGCTAGTTGACTCGCTCCACGCCATCGATCGACGCGCAATCGCTGGCTATGCGGAACTAGCCGTTCGACTCGATCCGACCTTGCACGGCGAGGTGGTGAACGAACTGACGGCTGCGATCGCCGACTCTGACTCCTGGTCTATCTCCGAGCCGGCTCGGCTCGTAGTGACACTCGCGCCCGCACTCGCGAAGGTCGTGTCTCGCAGGCTCGAAGATGCCTTGCGAAGTGCAACCGATGCGTGGGCCGCAGCGGACATCGCCCGCGCTCTCGCCGCGATTGACCCGTCACGCGCACACGCCGCATCTTTGGAGCTGCGAAGACACATGACATCGACTGACATCCCGTCGGCTGGCGATGTCATGGACGCGTACATCAAGACCGGCCTCGCTCATGCCCTGATCGGATTGATCGGTGGATCTGAGCGCTGGAACGCGCGACGACTTCTGGCCGACGCCGGTCAGACGTTCCCTGCAGCGGAGTGGGAGCAAGTTGTTGCGTGGATGATCGACCCCGCGAGTCCGGTGTCGAAACAACTGCTGTCCTAGACAGCAGTTGGAGATCGTCACGGGTCGCTACTACTCAGCCACCGGCAGCGTGACGTCCATGTAGGTAAGCGGCGAGTCGCCCCTCCGACACGCTCCAGGTCGACGCCCCCGATCTGTGCGCTGACCTGGATGTACTCGGCATCACCCTCCCGGCGGTAGGTCAGCGTGATACCGAGCGATGCGTAGACCTCGGCCCGGATCGCGGGGTCCGCTGACCTCGAGCAACCGCGGGACGTTGCGGAGCGCTTCGAGCGTTGCCACCACCTCGTCGACCGTGAGCGGCGCGGGCGCGTCGGGGGTCGAATTGAGGATCGCCTCAGCGGCGACGATCTCCGACTGTGCCTTCCGCGTCCGCTCGGCGACGAGCGCGGGATCGACGCCCGCCTCCAACGCCGCCATGTGCCGCTCGATCTTCCGTCGAGCCTCCACGATCGTCTGACGAGCGGCTTCGGCCGCGGGATCGGAGGCGTCCGATGCCTACGGACGGGGCGGCGCGGCATCTCGTCGCGCGGACCGGAGCCGCGACCGACCGCGGCGGCGCTTGTCGGCGGCATCGGCTACCAGCACGACGACGCCCGACGCGAGCGCGACACTCCACCCGACGGGGGTCGGCAGCCGGTGGTCGAGCTGCGTCGCGAGCGCGGGCACGGCGATGACCGACAACGCGAACACCAGCTCGATCGCCGCGGCGGGCGGGAGCAAGTGGTTCGTCGTCCACCCGAGCGCGCCCGCCCACCGCGAGGAGCCGCGACAGGCGAACGCGTTCGCGCTCTGCGCGATCACCACGGTCATGAAGGCGGCGCCGGATGCCGCCGCGGCAACGTCGCCGCCCGGGAACGGGTCACCGGGGCGCCAGCCGGCAGCAACGAACGTCGCCAGAAAGGCGGCCATAGACATCACGGTTACGGTCGGCCCCAGCACGCCGAAGGCTCGCCACGCCACGGTGCGATTGAGCAGGCCGCCCTTTGCCGGTGGTAGTAGCGCGCGGACATCCGGTGATGCGTCGATCGCTTGGGGCGCGTGCCTGGCGCGCCCAGACTTTGGTCAGCGGCCGATCGATGGCTTTCGGCCACAGAGGTCACGGCGATCGACGAGGCTTGGGGTGATGATGAACAACCCGGCCCCGACGTGAAGCTGACTAGATGACAGGTCCGACCGTCGTCCAGCTGCAGCCCGATGAGATTGAGCCGATGCGGTCCGCGATGCGCGACGTGCAGGTGTCGATCGCTGACTACCACCGTCGAACGGCGGGCTTCATCGCGGATCCCGACGACTACACGACTCCAGTTCGCTCTGCTGTGGCATTCATACAGAAGCTCAATGACGTGATGCGAACTGAGCTCGCGACCCCCGACTACCGCATCCTCTTCGAGGCGCGCCTCGCGCGTGGCGATCACGGCGCCCGAACGATCGAAGCGTTCCGGTACGTACGCAACGTCGGCCAACACCTTCTTCACCCAGTGGTGCCGGAGCCAGATGCGGTTTTCGGCAACAACCTCGGGCTGGGTTTCCGCACCTCGTCGCATTGGAGAGGCGTACCGCCCGATGTCCACGTTCTCCTTCACGAGCCCACCCGAGCTCTCAAGCCCCACTACGACCAGCTCGTCGCATGCAGACCAACGCTCGAGCCGCTTCTCGACGCGTGTCAATTCTTCGCGGAGATCTGCCCAGAACTGGTACACCGAGATGAAACTGGCGAGTGGACGGGCTTTCCGCTTCGCGTCCAGTGGGGGACGATGGACCGGATCCACCCGGATGAGCCCATCCACACCTTCGCCGACCGAGTCGGGAGTGAGGATGCGCTACGCCGGTGGCTCGATGCACGTCCTCCCGGCGGAGACTTCCGCTGGATCGCCGCGAAAGTGACGACCTCGACCGACGAGTATCTCTGCGGTCTGACGTTCCGAGACGGGGTCGCGTATCTCGGCTTTTCTGAATCGCTGGCTCAAGTGGAGCAAGACATTGGCGCGGGCTACAGGTATTGGCATGGCGTCCCGACGGGGAACCTCGCCGTCGCCGGCGAGATCACAGACAGGACCGGCGCGTCGTTCACGCCCGTCTCCACGACTAGAGACGTCGCGGAGTGGGCGACCAGCGCCGCCCAAGGCAAGCTCGGCGGCGCCGACTACTGCCACTGGCAAGGGCCGGGGTATTGGGAAGGCGCGATCAGGAGGGCTATGGATCTCAATGTAAGACGGGGCGAGCGTCTCAACGCCTGGTACCCGATCTGGCGATGACGCGCGCGTCGTTCGCGGGCCCACGGTTCGGCGTTGCTCGGGTCGACGTCGAGGAAGTGACCTTCGCCGACGCGCTCGGCTACGGGGTGGATGACGCCGTGGTTGCTGACCCTGGTGGTGAGGTCGACGCGGGCGCGCTCGTGGTTGTTGTTCGCCCTGTTCGAGCCGTCGACGCCGTCGAGACATTCTCGGCAGCGACCAATCCTCCGACTGCGATGACACAAGCGGCCCCAACGAGGCTCACGCGGATGAGTCGAGCAGGTCGCTTGAGCTGAGCGCGCCAGGCCTTGAGGCTGTTGGTGGCGCTATGAGCGAGGTCCTGCCCTCTCGTGTCCAGGACGCCCGTGAACGCGACGATCCGGCCGTCGATATCTCGCCGGGCGACCTCCAACTCCACGGTGGCACTGAAGAGCACGTAGCCGGCCACGAGGAGGCTTCCAAAGCGTATGAATCCCGGAGAGCCTTCTTCGGCAGCCGCCGAGGCCGCTGCGATCGCTACCAGTCCCGCGGCGGCACGGAGGACGGTCTGATCGAGAGATTTCGCGAGGTCCGACCGGGCGGAACTGAGATCACTATCGATTCCTCGAAACGTCTGCTCAAGTTCGGCCTGACGTGCCAGGGCCTGCTGGACGGTCGAGTCAACTGTCTGGCGGTAAGCGATCTCCGCCGCTTCGATCACGGCTTCACCGGCCACAAGGGGATCGGTTAGCCGAGCGGCGGCGACCTTGCGAGCTACAGACAGTCGCGCCGATGTCGGCTCCACGGCCACCCACCGGCACAGGCGCGCGACCTGCGGCATGTCGGTCGCTCCAACCCCTTCGGCCGGGTAGCGCCAGCGGGTAACGCTGTCCCGATCGGGACGGAGGTCAGCACCATCACGCTCTTGCGCAATGAGGCGGGCGGCCGCCCAACCCACGGCTCGCCGCAACGACGGCGCTAGCTCGACGGGTGCGTCCGCGAGGTCGATGAGCCACGAACCGATCATCACGGTCGAGGAGTGGGAGGCCGTGCAGTCGAGGATCACGGTCGCGCCACCCGTCGCAACGGTTCGCAAGGCGCGCGCGACACCACGTCCATACGTGCTCCGGCGGGTCATGAGGTGCGGCCTGTGCGAGAGACGGATGGAAGGCACGTGGAACAACGGCGCGGCCTACTACCGCTGTCGTTACCCGATCGAGTACGCCACGACGAACGGCTGCCATCCGAAGACGGTTTACGTCCGCGAGTCCCTCATCCTGAAGGTTGTCGAGCCACGGCTCGAGAGGGCGTTCGACGACGACCACATCGAGGACACGAGGGCCGCAGTCATCGCGGGGCTTGAAGTGTTGGCGTCGGACGTGAACTCGACCGACAGGGCGGGACAGGCGCGGGAGACAATCGCTCAGTGCGACGTTCGGCTGGCCAACTACAGGCGCGCCCTCGATGACGGCGGATGACGCATCGGTCATCGGCAAGTGGATCTCGGAAACGGCGGCGGAGCGAGCCATCGCGCAGCAGGTCCTCGCCGGTGCAGTTGGTCAGACCGGCGCTACAGCGCCGTCTGCCGCGGACGAAGCAGCGGTGCTCCTGGCTGACCTGAGCGCCGCCGCGGCCGCTCTACGCGGCGCCGATGCGACAGGACGGAACCGGCTGCTGGAACAGCTGGGTATCCAGATGACGTTCGATCCGACCAGCCGATCCGTCCGGGTGACGGGCGGAATCCCATGTAGCAAACGTCGTGTCGGAGGGGCGACTCGCCGCTTACCTACATGGACGTCACGCTGCCGTTGGTCGAGTAGGGCGACATGTCCATCCGAGCCGGGGGGGGAGGGGGCGACACTGCACGTCGGTGAGCGTCTGTCCGTCCCAGTAGTGGTCCGCGATTGCAGGGAAGCCGAACTTTCGGTTCGCCGGGCGTGGCCCGGCTCCGTGTGGCACCACGAGTGTGTGGTTCACGTCGTCGCGATGGTGCAGCTGCTCGTTGTCGATGGCCCGCATATTTCGCCCATGGCTCCGCGTTCCAGAGGAACGTCGGCCGATCCGAGGAAGCGCTCGGCCGGGTCCGCCGGGTCGGGGTGGAACGCCAGCCGGTTCAGGTCCCACGACGGCCACAGGACCATGCGAACCCCGCCGAACTGGCTTCGGGTGTACTGCTCATGGGCTAGCGGGTCGGCGAAGTACTCCTCGGGTCGGAGGTCGTGCAGCTACAGTGCCTCCCGGGGCGCCTGCAGCTCATCGGAGTTGAGGAACCCCGGCACGATCGTTAAGTCCTGCTCACGCAACTCGTGCCGATTGCGCTCGGGAGCCCTTCATGACGCCGCGACCCTACGGTCGGTGGTTCAATGAATCGCACGGGTCCCGTTGCACTCGCCGATGTGGTGCACGTTGTGGCGGAGTTTGCGCGCGCCGACGGTGACCAGGTGATCGGTTCGCCAGTGGCTGTTGCGCGAGGCGGTCGACACCTATTCAACACGCTGTTGTCCGAGACGGACATTTGGCGGCTGGTCGATGACGGCCTCGCCACCTCGGACGCGTGGTTCGTTCAAACGCAGGATGAAGACCAAGGAGTGCGCGCACTCCCAAGGAGGGGCCGCACCTATGGACGGAGTGTCGTACGCGGTGCGCTCCTGGACGGGTACACAATGTTGGTGGTCGCGATCGACAGCCTCGTCCCGCCCGTAGGCGTCTTTCGTCGTGAGCTCGAGGTGAAGCTCGGGGCTCGCGTCGGCATCAACGCGTACTTCACGCCACCGTCGCCGGCTGGCCCATGCCAGGGTTTCCCCTGGCATGACGATGCTCACGATGTAATCGCGCTGCAGGCCGCAGGGCGGAAGACATGGGAGCTCGGCGGTGACGCCGCCTCGGGAGGTCGCGTGCTGCTCGGAGAGGGGGACATGCTCTACGTGCCACGTGGCGTTGTGCATCGGACGTTCGGCGGGGACGTGCCGTCGCTTCATCTCTCGGTCGGCCTAGCCACGATGTGATCCGCAAACTGATGACTCGGTTCTGCACACGAGCTCGAAAGTAAGGTCGACCCATGCCGCCCGCTGAAGACGAGCCGCCCCGCCGGGACCCAATGAGACCAGCCGAAGACGAGCCGCCCCGCCGCGACCCAATGAGACCAGCTGAAGACGAGCCGCCCCGCCGGGACCCAATGAGACCAGCTGAAGACGAGCCGCCCCGCCGGGACCCAATGAGACCAGCTGAAGGCGTGTTGCCAGCTAATCGCTAAGCGATCCGGGGTATCGGCGGTACGGCTGCCGCGGCTGAATTGCCGCGACGGCGATTGCCGACGTCGACGACCTACGGCGCATCCGAGCCCATGACCCAGTCCGGAATCGCGAAGTAGGTGGCGGCAGTTCGTTTGAACTCCGCAGTCGGTGCGCCCTCCAAGCTCGCTGTCTCGGCAACCAGCGAGTCCAGGGTCGCGAGGCCGAAGCGTGGAGGGTCGGATAGTGCGCGTTGCAAACGACTGGCCAGGTCCAGCGGCGCCGCCCGGAACGCGACACAGACTTGCGCGATCGCTTTCAGGTTCGGCGGGTGATACACGCGATTCAGCCCCAGGAGCAGCCCGAGAAGGCGGCGCTCGATTTCGATCACGCCCCGGTAGAAAGCGGCGAGGTCATCTCTCTGGAGATCGCGAACAAGCATCCATCGTCCGGGAAGCTCGGCATGTGCCTTGATCATCGCGACACCGAGCCTTGCCGGATAAGGGCGGAGCGGCCGCCTGAGCTCCTCCACGACAGAGCCACCGAAGATTGCGTCAGCCTCGGCGAGCTCGGCGCACAGTCCCTGCCGTTGGTCATTCAGCGCAGCAGCCGTGTCCGCGGCCACGACCGCTTGCACATCGCGTCGCGCCGTGGCCAGAGGAAGATGGTGGACGTCAACCCTCGTGCGCTCGACCACAAATGTCTCGACGATTCCGTAGGAGTCCGACTCCTGCTGCCGGAGCAGTACGGCACTCGCGGGTCGTCGCGTGTGTGCGGCCGCGACTCCGGTGACCGTCTCGTAGAGGATCGTAAGGTCCACGTCCGAATACTCGTCTGGCGTGCCTCGTCGAACGGAGCCGCACAGTATGGCTGCGGCAGCAGTGTCTCGATACGAGTTCGCGATCGACGTGCCCAGCGCGTGAAGGCTCCTCAGCCTTGGATCCATCGTCTGTGCACCATTCCGCTGATCCTCTTTCCCGAAGGCCGCGCTGTCGGATGCGACCACACCGGTCCATGTTCGCGTGGCCTCGGAGTCGCGTGTGAAGCAGAGCGGTGTCGGAAGACACGAACCGTTGAG
>DASVEG010000022.1:0-3362 GCA_036380695.1 Acidimicrobiales bacterium | reverse complement strand
AGTTGGCGTCGGTATTGAGCTCCATGACGAAGGACACGGGCCGGTCCCCGACGGTGCAGAGCCACGCGTGAGCGGGGATGAATCGCCCGTCCGCTCTCCGGGGGATGAACCGGTGACGGACGATGCCAAGCCCCGCGGCGGTGCCGCAGTCGTCGCCTTCGTCGGGGGCGACGCCGGTGTAGGAGAGCTGCATGGTGGAGCCGATCGCGTTCCACTCCGCGGCGCCCTTCTTGATGTACGGCACCCAGTCGGCGTGCTGCGTGCCGATGCTCGGCGCCACCTGCCACTTCACCGGCCGCTCCTCGACCTCCCAGCGCTCGGTGTACATCAGCGTCCAGGAGTGCGCGCCGCCGCCCGCCGGCGGGAGCCCGAAGCTCCCCAGTACGGCAACGGCGACGACGGCCGCCGCCCGTAGCGGGCGGCGGGTCACGCGTCCGCCAGGACGGAAACACAGGCGTTGAGCCCACCGACGACCCACCCAGAGCGGCCCTCGTGGTTGAGCTTGACCACCGCCACGACCCTGCCGTCACGCACCAGCACCTCTTCGGCGCGATTGGCAGAGCGGTGGCCGGGAACGAACTCGTCGATGGTGGCGTGAAGCCGCAGGGACCTCGCTCGCAGTTCGCCGGCCAAGGCGTCACGTGTCTCTTGCGGACCGGGGTCGTCGTTGGTGACGACGTAGTCGAAGATGCCGTGGGCCTCCTTCTCGCCCGCGTCGCACTGAAGCTCCGTCTCTGGCGGGCGTTCGCCGGCCGCGTCGTGGGCGTCGGCGACCGAAGTCTTCGTCGTCGAGTCGCTGATCGTCGACAACGCGAACAGCCCTCCGGCCACCGCCACCGCGGCGGGAAACACCCACCACAGCCACCGCCGCCGGCTCTCGGCCACCGGTTCTCCGTCCGTGCCGATCGGTGTCATCCGCGTCCCCTGTTCACTCCGCACGCTCGATCTACGTACTAGTACGCACGAAGCCTCAAAAGGGGTCGGGTGGATTTCCGTATTACGCCTCCGCCACCCCGGCGCGCTTTCCGTCACTCGCCGCCCCTGGAGGGAGTGCGATCGACGAAAGCCGGCAACCAGCGTGAGCTACGGAGTACAGCCAAGCGCGGAGCGGTACGCCTCGCGGACGGTCATGACCTTGCCCGCGGGCACGGGGGCACCCGTCTTCATGGCGTCGGCGTACTCCCACAGGACCTCGGGGTAATCGCCGTCGGGATTCATCTCGTCGAGGATGTCCCAGTCCCGCGACGATCCCATTGCCGCGACCGCCCTTGCCGCCGCGGCGGCGTCTCCGGCGTCGGTCGCACGCACCCACGACTCGATCCATCCGCACGCAACCGCGCCAGCGACCGCGGCGCCGAGCTGGTACCGGTCACGAACCGACGCGCTGGTCTCGAGTCGCGACGGGTCGAATCCGTCTGGCTGCGGGATGTCGGCGAGGATGGCGCGTACCGCAGCCGCGCGCTCCGCCGGGCGCACCGCGCTCGCCGGCATCGCGTCGAGCCACGCGTTCGCGTCGAGCCGCCGGAGCGATGCGAGCACCTCCTTGTACGCGGCGAGGGTGCGGAACGCACCGCGGGCCTCGAGCGCGTGGTCGCCGTCCGTCCACACGGTCGTGTAGTCGGTCGTCCCTCCATACCGGTACAGCGTCGCTTGCTCGCCGAGCACCGTCACCGGTTCGAAGTGGTCGGAGGACGCGGCACGGTCCTTCGACAGGGCGGGTGCTGCTCCCGCAGGCTGCCACCGGAGCTCGAGCGAGCGCTTGCCGTCGCTGAAGGTCATCTCACCGGTGTCGGCGCCGAACTCGTCCGCGCGGGTCACCTCCCATCCAGGCGCATCGACGACGAGCCGCGGTGTCGCCTCTGCCATCGCGACGAGCGGCGCGGCCCATGCCGTGCCCCGGCGCCCGAGGTCTTGGCCGGCGAACAACGCGACGACGATCACCGCGGCCGCGGCGGCGGAGACGGCCGCCCGGAAGGGCCACACGGAGCGGCGGGGATGGGACTGCAACTCGTTGCGGGACATGATCTCCTCGACCAGGGATTCGAGACCCGAGATGTCGAGGCCGGCGAGGTCGTCGTCGGAGATGGCGGCCGTCGAAGCCACCAATGCGTCGAGCCTGGCGTCGTCCATCACTGGCACCTCGGGTCGTGGGCGAGCACTCGCTCGCCGGCCGGTACATGTCCGTCATCGACGTTTCGTTCGCCGAGCTCCGCACGCAACCGCGCTCGCGCGCGGTGCAGCCGTGTCCGCGCCGTGCCCGCGGGGATGTCGAGCACCACCGCGAGCTCGGAGGGGGCGAGCCCTTCCCACGCAGTGAGCCGCAACAACTCCCCGTCGAGCTCGTCGAGCCTCGCCAGAGCGGCGCGCACCGCGTCGACCTCGGTCACCGCGATCGCGGGGTCGGCCACGGCGAGGCTCTCGAGCTCCGCACGCAGGCGCTCCCCGAGCCTCGTTCGCCGGACCTTGCCGCGCGCGTGGTTGCGCATGACACCGCGGGCCGTGCCGAAGAGCCACAACCTCGCTTCGTCCCCGGGGGGAACGTCGTCGATCCGGCGCCACGCGACGAGGAACGTGTCGGCGACGATGTCCGCCGCGTCCGCGGGGTCGTCGGTGCGCCGCAGCACGAAGGCGAGCACCGGTCGCGCCGCCTCACGGAACAGCGCTCGGTAGCGGTCTTCGTTGGTCTCCACTGGGTCCCGCACGCGTCTCCTCGCAGCCCGCCCCTGCCGCCGTCACCTCTACATGTCCGTGACGGCCCCCAGCGTTTCACCCGTGGGACGGTCGCGATGCGTGCGGTTCAGGTCAGTCGCCCTTGCATCCGCTGTCGGTGGCAACGCTGCCGTCGAGCCGGACGACCTCCGCCTCCCAGCAGATCCTGACGTCGTTGAACCACGCCTGCGTCACCTGGGGGACGGTCGACGTCGCCGCGCCGTCGCTGGAGCTGCTGGTCGTGAACGTCTCCGCACCGATCTGGAAGGTGCACGTCACGCTCGTGCTCCGAACCGGTGCCGACGCCGTCGCATGGCATGCCCACACGAACGTGCCGAGGCTGCTGTTCGGCGTTCCGACCGACGTGAAGTTCCCGTCGCCTTCGACCGTGGCCTCGGTGAGCGGATCGGCCTGCACCTGACCGGGCGACGCCGCCAACGCGCATGCCCCGACGACGACCGCGACAGTGAAGTTCCTCATGCCCGTTCATGAGGTTCGGAGGCGAAACGCAACGGGGGTCGCTCGCGCACGGTGTCTCGGGTCTCGCACGAGAGGACAAGACTGGTCGGGTGTTGACGCGTCGACTACGAACCGCAGCCGGTGCGGGCTGTGCGCTCGTCGTCTCGGGCGTCCTCCTGCCGTGGGCGTCGTAC
>DASVEG010000021.1:0-11177 GCA_036380695.1 Acidimicrobiales bacterium | reverse complement strand
GTCGCACTTCGGCCGCTCGAAGACGACGAGGTCGCCACGGTCGATGCCGCCAGAGCGGTAGCTCATCTTGTTGACGAGCACCCGGTCGCCGATGTTCAGCTCGGGCTCCATCGACGCGGACGGGATGTAGAAGGCCTGGATCAAGAACGTCTTCACCACGAAGGCGACGATGAGCGCGGCCGCGATGATCAACACCCACTCGACGGTGTTGCGAGCCGCCCGCCGGCCGAGGTTCGGGGGCGGCGTCGGCGGGGGCCCAGGCGTCAAGACGTCGGTGTCGGTCACGAGGGACCCGACGTTACCGGCTGCACCGTCGCTTCCCGTGCGCGCCGCGGCGTCGACGACGACGGCCGCGGCACGGACGCCGGCGGCCGCGGCGAGGCGGAACGGGAGGGGGTCGTCCGCCGCCGTCCGCCCCATCGTCGTCACCTCGAGCCCATGCGCGTCGAGCAGCGCGACGACGTCGGGCGCCCGGCCTGCCGACGGCACATCGGGGTTCGCAGCGGTGAGCGCGAGCACCTCCTGGGTGTGGTGACTCACGCCGCGATGACGCTCGCGCGCGTCGGCGTCGCTGCCGCGCGCCGCGAGGATGGCGTGCCCCCCCAACGCCGCGGCGGCGTCGAGCACGTGCACGGCGTCGAGGCCCGTGTGGCCGTACGTGGTGCCGGTGCCGACGACGCCTGGCCCGATTCCGGCGACGATCGCGTCGGCGCCGTGCGCCTTGGCGACGAGCAACCCGGTGTGCACGTTGACCGCCTCGTGGTCACCGCCGAACGCGTGACCCGCGGAGACCGTGAACGCGAGCAGTCCCCGGGTGCGGAGGTCGTGGACGAGGTCGCTCAACGCCAGCGGCAACGCGGCGCCGTCCGTCATGACATACGCGAGGCGGCGGCCGGGCGCCTTGTCCGCGAACCCAACCGCGACCGCGGCCAGTTGGCTGTGGAGCCCGCACGCCACGACGGGCGTGCCGTCGAGCCGGAGCGGCGGTTGCCCGTCGAGCTCTTCGGACGCGCCGGTGTCGACCTGCAGGCTGGTGTACCGCAGCTTCATGACGTGGCCCGGCCCCCGGTCGCTCCATGCGTCGCGCTCGAGGTTCCAGTGCACGACGTGCCAGCCACCGGTGCCGAGGCCGAGGTCGACCGCGGTGGTGTTCACGACGACACGGTCGCCGGCCGCGACAGGCCCGATCAGCTGCGTGAGCACGTACGCGCGACTGCCGTCCGCGAGTTGCACGCGTTGCAGGCCGGGGCGGTCGACGAGGACGTGCTCGACGCGCGCGGCACGGAAGGCCGGCACTCGCTACCTCACTTACAGCGAAGCGATGAGCTTCTCGACGCGCTCGTCGCGCGACTTGAAGGGGTCCTTGCACAGGACCGTGCGCTGCGCGTTGTCGTTGAGCTTGAGGTGCACCCAGTCGACGGTGTAGTCGCGCCGCCGCTCGGTGGCCCGCTTGATGAACTCGCCGCGCAACCGCGCCCGCGTCGTCTGCGGCGGGTTGTTCACCGCATGCGCGATCTCGTCGTCATCGCACATGCGCTCGACGAGACCCTTGTCCTGCATCTTGTAGTAGAGCCCGCGCTTGCGGTTGACGTCGTGGTATTGCAGGTCGACGAGCGCGACCTTCGGGTGCGTCAGCGGAATGCCCCACTTCTCGCGGTACGCCTCGATGAGCTTGTGCTTGATGACCCAGTCGCACTCGCGGTCGAGGCTCATCGGGTCTTTCTCCAAGCCGTTCAGGCAGTGCTCCCACATGCCGAGCGCCTGCTCCTCGAGCGGGCTGAGCCCCTTGGTCTCGTTGTAGCGGATGGCGCGAGAGAGGTACTCGGCCTGGATGTCGAGCGCGGAAACCTCGCGCCCGTTCGCGAGCCGCACCTTCTTGCGGCACGTCGGGTCGTGGCTGATCTCGCGGATCGCGCGGATCGGGTTCTCCAGCGTCATGTCGCGGAGCACCACGCTCGTGTCCTCGAGCATGCGCAGCAGGATCGAGGTCGCCCCGACCTTCAGGAACGTCGCGTACTCGCTCATGTTCGAGTCGCCGACGATGACGTGGAGGCGGCGGTACCGCTCGGCGTCCGCATGCGGCTCGTCGCGCGTGTTGATGATCGGGCGGCTGCGCGTCGTCGCGCTGGAGACGCCCTCCCAGATGTGCTCGGCCCGCTGGCTGATGCAGTACATCGCGCCGCGCGCCGTCTGCAGGACCTTGCCCGCGCCGGCATAGATCTGGCGGCTGACGAAGAACGGGATGAGCACCTCGGCGTAGTGACCGAAGTCGTCGCGGCGCGACGTGAGGTAGTTCTCGTGGCAGCCGTAGGAGTTGCCGGCCGAGTCGGTGTTGTTCTTGAACAGGTAGATGACGCCGCGGATGCCCTCTTCACGCAGGCGTTGCTCGGCCGCGACGAGCAGGTCTTCGAGGCGTCGCTCCCCCGCCTTGTCGTGGACCACGAGGTCGTGGATCGAGTCGCACTCCGGCGTCGCGTATTCGGGGTGGCTGCCGACGTCGAGGTAGAGGCGCGCGCCGTTCTCCAGGAACACGTTGCTCGATCGGCCCCAGCTCACCACCCGGCGGAACAGGTAGCGCGCCACCTCGTCGGGGCTCAGGCGGCGCTGCCCGCGAAGCGTGCAGGTGACGCCGTACTCGTTCTCGAGCCCGAAGATCCGTCGCTCCATGTCGTCCTTGCGATCGCTCGTTCCCGTCCGCCGAAGCGACGGCCCGCCCCACGGTACCGTTGTTGCCGTGGCTGCCATCCGCATGGTGCCCCTCGTGACCGTGGGAAACGGTTTCCACGCCAGGGTGCTCGCCGCTCGCTTGGGTGCCGCGGGCGTGGTCACTCAGTTGCGGGGAGCCGTCGACGGGCCGTACCCGATCGGCGACGTGCGGGTCGACGTGCCGGAGGACGAGGTCGACCTGGCGCGGCAGTTGCTCCTCGCCGACGAGGTCGAAGCCGCCTTCGACGAACCCGGCCGCCGCCGCCCGCGTTCACGCTCCAGCGTTGCCCGCTCGGTCGCGGCGTGGGCGGTTTTCGGCGGCGCCGTCGCCAGCGAAGCCATCGCCATCGCCACCCACCTGACCTAACTCGCGGGTCACCCGCCAGCGGGTCCCGCGCCAGCGGGTGGGGACCGCTCCGCCGCTCGCATGCTGACCTCGGCTTCGCCTCGGCCCTTCGGGGCAAGGGCTTCGCTCACGGACCGGTCCCCACCCCCTCCGACAACTGCGGCCCGGTGGTTCCCGAGTGCGCCCCGCTGGTGCTGGAGCGAGGTCGCTGCCGGCACCCGCTGGGGACGGCGGTTTGCTAGGTGGCGTCGAGGAGCCCCGCCATCTCCTCGTCGCTCAGGCGACGGAACGCGCGGCGAGTCGCCTTGCGCTCGAGGACGGCGGCTTCGAGCTCCTTGTCGGTCAAGGTGCGCTCGGGGCCCGCGAGCGCCTTGACCGCGACGTTGAACGCGGCGCGGAGGTCGAGGCCCTCCTGGTACGACTCCTTGACGCGGTCGACGATCGGGTCGGCGTCGGCGGGCAGCACGCAGAAGTTGTCCTCGTCGACGACGAGGCCGTCGAACGTCACGCGGTACAGCTCGTCGCCGGACGGTTCGTAGCCGACCTCGGCGACGAGGATCTCGACTTCCATCGGCTTCATGTCGTGCGTGAAGGTCTGCCCGAGGATCTGCGCGTACGCGTTCGCAAGCGCCTTGGCGTAGACGTCCTCCCGGGAGTAGCGGTAGCCCTCGACGTCGGCGTAGCGCACGCCGGCCTGGCGGAGGTTGTCGTACTCGTTGTACTTGCCGACCCCGCCGAAGGCGATGCGGTCGTAGATCTCGCTGATCTTCCGGAGCGTGCGGGAGAACGTCTCGGCGACGAGGAGGATGCCGTCCGCGAACTCGAGGGCGACGAGGGCGCGGCCCTTGGCGATGTTGGTGCGGGCGAACTTCGCCTTGTCGGCGATGACCTGCTCGGGCGAGACGTAGAAGGGCATGCTCATCGGTTCAGCCCCCTATCGCTCTTGCGCCGGATGAGCACCGAGAAGCGCTCGGCGACGTCGGCGTCGGTCGCTTCCTCGTAGCCGTCGTTGGTGATGGTGGCGACCGTCGGGTAGATGCCGCGCACCGCGTCGGGCCCACCGGTGGCCGAATCTTCGTCGGCCGCCTCGTAGAGCGCCTCGACCGCGAGCTCGATCGCCGCCGCGCGATCCATGCCTTCGGTCCAGCCGAGCTTGACCGTGGTGCGGGCGTCGCGGCCACCGCTGCCGTCGGCGTGGAAGTCGGTCTCTTCGTACCGGCCGCCGGTGGGGTCGTAGGTGAAGATGCGGCCGATGCGGCGGCGCACGTCGTAACCCGCGAACAGCGGCACGACGACGAAGCCCTGGACGGCCATCGGCAGGTTGCTGCGCACCATGGTGCCGAGCATGTTCGCCTTGCCTTCGAGGCTGAGCGCCTTGCCCGTCAGCTTCTCGTAGTGCTCGAGCTCGAGCTGGAACGCCTTCACCATCTCGAGCGCGAAGCCCGCGGCGCCCGCGATCGCCACGCCCGACCACCGGTCGGCGGGGTGCACCTTCTCCATGGCGCGGTGGGCGATCGAGCTGCCCGCCGTCGCCCGACGGTCGCCGGCCATGACGACGCCGTCGTTGTACCGCAACGCCACGATCGTCGTGCCGTGCGTGATCGTGAACGCACGATCGTCGAGCGGCACGGTTGCGGACGGCGGGTCGAGGTCGAGCCGCCGCAGCAGCGCGTGGAAGCTCGGGCCGGGGTCGTCGGTCGGCGGGAACATCGGCAACGTCATGACGGGCGGCGAGGCTACCGGGTTGCCGACCGCTAGCCGTCCGGAACGGTCAGCTCGCGAGCAACAGCCGGACGCGCTCGCGCGCGATGACGGCGAGAGCTCGTTGCTCGGGGTCGTGGTCGGCGAGGTACTCGACGGCCGCGTACAGCCGCTCGGAGTCGTCCGCGAAGTCGCCGAGGGCGTTGTTGCAGCGGAAGCACAGGAGTCCGCGACGCTCCCCTGTCCCGTGGTCGTGGTCGACGTGCAGCGAGATGTCGTCTCGAGGCGCCGCGCCGCAGATGCCGCACACGCCACCCTGAGCCGCCAGGAGCTCGTCGTACTGCTCGAGGGTGATGCCGTATTTGCGCTTCAGGTACGACCGGCGGTCGGCAACCCGCTTGCGTCCGGTTGCTCGGTACTCGGCCTGCTTGGCGCGGACCTTGTCGGGGTTGGCGAGTTGCCATGCGCGCACTCGCTCGCGCGCCGGCCCAGGGTTCTCACGATGCCGCTGCGCTTTCGCTGCGAGGTTGCACGCCTTGCAGTCGTTCCGGTAGCCGTCCCGCATGCCGGCCATCCGGTAGAACGCGTCGAGCGGTTTCGTTTCGCCGCACTTCACGCACGTCTTCATGGTCGCCAGATTATCGAACGGACGTTCGGTAGGCGACCCACTTGTACGTAACTACTGACCGCCCTTCTGCACGTACGACCTAACGAAGTCCTCCGCGTTCTCCTCGAGCACTTCGTCGATTTCGTCCAGGAGATCGTCGAGTTCGGCCTTCAGCTTCTCGCCCTGGCCCGAGGGCGCGGCGACGTCTTCCTCGACGGTCTCGTCGGTCCGCTGCGGGGCTGCCTTCCGCTTCTGTTCACGCTCTGCCATACCGGCGTACTGCCTCCCCTAGGAGTCCAACCGAGCGATCAGCTCGGCCGGGCTCGAACATCCGTCCAACAAGGTATCGACAATGTTCTTCGTACCTCTTAGCGGTTCCATCATTCCAACCCGGCGGAGCGGCTCGCTGCCGAGGTCGAACACCAGAGAATCCCAGTTGGCAGCGGCGATCGAGGATGCCCACCGCTGCAGGCACCGGCCGCGGAAGTAGGCCCGAGTCGTCGTCGGAGGCTCGGTGACCGCCGCGTCGACCTCGGCATCGGTCGTGATCCGCTCCAACCCCAGCCGCTCCGACAACGACCGCGCGGGGCGCAGGTCGTGGTACTGCAGGTCCATCGCGGCGAGGCGCGGGTCCCACCACTCGAGGCGATGGCGTTCGCGGTACGCGTCGAGCAGGTGGTACTTGGCGACCCAGTCGATCGTGCGGGCGAGCGAGCTCACGTCGGATTCGAGCCCCGCGAGCACGAGCTCCCAGCGGCGCAGCACGTCGTAGCCCACCTCGTCGCCGCCGACGACCTCGAGACCGCGGTCCTCCGCGTACTTGCGCGCCAGGTCGAGCAACTCCCACTGGATCTCGAGCGCCGTCATCTTGCGGCCGTCGGCGAGCAGGAGCGGTTCCGACAGCGTGAGGTCGTACGACACCTTGCGGATCGCGGAGACGGGCGTGGCGAGGGTGAAGTCCTTCTCGCCGAACGCGTCGTCTTCGATCATCGCCAGGACGATCGCCGTGGTGCCGACCTTGAGGAAGGTCGAGACCTCCGCGAGGTTCGCATCCCCGACGATCACGTGCAGCCTGCGGTACTTCTGCGCGTCGGCGTGCGGCTCGTCGCGCGTGTTCACGATTGGCCGCTTCAGCGTCGTCTCGAGCCCGACCTCCTCCTCGAAGAAGTCGGCGCGCTGCGACAACTGGAAGAGCACGTCGCGGCCGCCAGTGGTCGGCGCCTCGGTGCCGACCTTGCCCGCGCCACAGAAGATCTGGCGCGTGACGAAGTGCGGCATGACGTGCTGGACGATGCGCGCGAACGGCACGGCGCGATCCATGAGGTAGTTCTCGTGGGTGCCGTAGGAGTTGCCCTTGCCGTCGGAGTTGTTCTTGTAGACGACGATGCCCTGGCCGTTCGGCAGGTTCCGCGCCGCGGCCTCCATCGACCTGGCGAGGATGCGCTCCCCCGCCTTGTCCCACACGACGATCTCGCGCGCCGTCGAGCACTCCGGCGTGGAGTACTCGGGGTGCGCGTGGTCGACGTAATACCGAGCGCCGTTGGTGAGCACCGCGTTGACGAGGTGCGTCTCCACCTCCGGCGGCATCGCGCCTTCGCGGGCGAAGCCACGCGCGTCGTTGCCGGGCGACTCGTCCTCGAAGTCCCAGTCGACCTTGCGTTGCAGCTCGGCCACGTACGCGTTGATGAGCACCGACGACGCGGCGATCGGGTTCGACTCGCCGGCACCCCGTTGCTGGATGCCGTACTCCGTCTCCACACCGAGGACTTTGTGGATGGCCATGCCGCTTCGACGTTACCCGGCGCCCAGCGGTAGACGCCCCATCGAAACCGTCATCCGCCGCGCACCGCGGCGACGAACCGGGCCGTCGCACGCAGCGGGATGCCGACGCGTTCGCGCTCGGACTCGGCCGCGGCCGCGAGCTCGGACGCGAACGCGGCCGCTTCGTCCGGGCCGGTCGCCTCGATCGCGTCGATCAGCGCGCGACCGCCGTGCGACCGGCACCAGTCGACGTAGGAGTCGCCGGACTCGAACGAGAACGTGTGCTCCTCGGCCGAGGTCTCCACCTGCTCGAAGCCGGCCTCCCGAACGACCTCGACGGCCCACGCCGGCTCGCGGCGGATCGGCGGCGGGAGGCCGAGCCGCTTTCCCCACTCCTGCTTCACCTTGACGGCGGCCGGCACGTCGGCTTCCGGCAGCGACACGAGGAGCCGGCCGCCAGGTCGCAGCACGCGGTGCATGTCACGCGAGGCCGCGACCGCGTCGTCGAGGAACTGCAGCACGAACCCGCACAGGACGACGTCGAACGACGCGGTCGCGAACGGCAGGCGGCCGCCATCGCCGGCGACGAGCGCAGCCGGCAGCGGGTTGGCCCGCAACATCGCGAGCGATGCGTCGACACCGAACGCCGATCCGCTCACCATCGACGCGGGCACGAGCGACGCACCGGCACCGCAACCGACGTCGAGCACGCGCTCGCCGTACGACAGCCGCGCGCGGCGCGCCAGCACCACGCCCCAGTAGGCGAAGAACGGGATGACCGAGTCGTACGTGGGCGCGGCCGCAGAAAAGGCGTGGACCCAACGCGAGCGCGGGCGGTCAGAGGTACTGACCGGTTGCCACCCGTTCGATCGCCCGGCCGCCCGTCGCCTCGCCGGTCTTCACGTCGTTGAGGAGGATGCGCATGTAGACGATGCGCTCGCCCTTCTTGCCCGAGATCTTCGCCCAGTCGTCCGGGTTGGTGGAGTTGGGGAGGTCTTCGTGCTCCTTGTACTCCTGCCGGATGGAGTCGAGCAGGTGGCGGACGGTGATGCCGCGCCCCTCCCCCGCGATCTCTCGCTTGATGGCGAGCTTCTTGGCGCGCCGCACGATGTTCTCGATCATCGCCCCCGACGAGAAGTCCTTGAAGTACATGACTTCCTTGTCGCCGTTCTGGTACGTGACCTCGATGAAGCGGTTCTCGTCGGCCAGTGAGTACATCTCGGCGACCGTCCGCTCGATCATCACGCGGATCGCCTTCTCGGCGTCGCCACCACCGAGCTCCGCGACCTCCGCCTCGTCGAGCGGCAGCGCGGGCGTGAGGTACGTGTGGAAGATATCGACCGCGGCGTCTTCGTCGGGGCGCTCGACCTTGATCTTCACGTCGAGGCGGCCGGGGCGCAGGATCGCCGGGTCGATGAGGTCTTCGCGGTTCGACGCGCCGATCACGATGACGTTCTTCAGCGTCTCCACGCCGTCGATCTCGGCGAGCAGCTGCGGGACGATCGTCGACTCCATGTCGGAGGAGATGCCGGTGCCTCGCGTGCGGAAGAGGGAGTCCATCTCGTCGAAGAAGACGATGACGGGCACGCCTTCCTCCGACTTCTCGCGCGCCCGTTGGAACACGAGGCGGATCTGGCGCTCGGTCTCGCCGACGTACTTGTTGAGCAGCTCCGGCCCCTTGATGTTGAGGAAGTAGCTGCGGGCGTTCTGGTTGCCCGTCACCTCGGCGACCTTCTTGGCCAGCGAGTTGGCCACGGCCTTGGCGATCATCGTCTTGCCGCAGCCAGGGGGGCCGTACAGCAGGATGCCCTTGGGGGGCGGGAGGTCGTAGTCGCCGAACAGGTCGCGGTACACGAACGGCAGCTCGACCGCGTCCTTGATCGCCTCGATCTGCTCGCCGAGGCCGCCGACGTCGTCGTACGAGATGTCCGGCACCTCTTCGAGCACGAGCTCTTCGACCTCGGGCCGGGGCAGCTTCTCCAGCAGCAGGCCCGTGCGCGAGTCCATCAGCAGGGTGTCGCCGGCCCGCAGCTTGACCTCCGCGTCGTTCAGGAGGTGCTCGCTCAGCTCGACGACGCGCTCCTCGTCGGCCCGGCCGACGATCAGCGCGCGCTTGCCGTCCTCGAGCAACTCCTTGAGGACGACCGCCTCGCCGTTCAGCTCGGGGGAACGGGCGAGCACGACGTTGAACGACTCGTTGAGCACGACCTCCTGGCCCTTGACCAGGTCGACGTCCTCGAGCTCGGGGTGCAGCGCGACGCGCATCTTCCTGCCGCCGCTGAAGACGTCGACGGTGCTGTCGTCGTTGCGGCCGAGGAAGGTGCCGTACGCGGCAGGCGGCTGCGTGAGCTTGTCGACCTCCTCGCGGAGGGCGGAGATGTGCTCGCGCGCCTCACGCAGGGTGTAGGTGAGCTTCTCGTTCTGCGAGACCGCCTGCGCCAGCTGGCCCTTGGTCTCGAGGAGCTTCTCTTCGAGGGTACGCACTCGCTTCGGCGCCTCTTGGAGCCGCCGCCGCAGGGTCATCACCTCTTCCTCGAGCACGGCTGCGTGCTCTCGGATCTCGTCCAGTTCCCGTTTCAACTCGGCGTCCGACACCTCGACACCTCCTTGGCCTCCCTGAGGGTGACCTTCGGGCGACCATACACCGGGGGTTGCGACTGTACGTGGGATGCGGTGGACGCGAACGCGCATTTAGCCGTCCGAGACCGGGTAAATTGACAGTCAGAAACAGGCGTCGGTAGCTTCGCCGTCACCTGCAGCCAGCACGAAGGGACGAAGACCGTGGGCATGAAGGTCTGGATCGACCAGGATCTCTGCACCGGGGACGGGCTCTGCGAGGAGATCGCTCCCTCGGTGTTCACGTTGCTCGACGACGGGCTCGCCTATGTCAAGGAAGGCGACAAGGTCTTCAACGAGCCCGGCGGCCCCGACGGGCTCGCCAACGTCCCCGCCGGCATGGAGGACGCGACGATCGAGTCCGCCGAGGAGTGCCCCGGCGAGTGCATCTTCATCGAGGTCGAGTAGCTCTTTCGGTCGCTGACCGGTCATCGAGTCGACGAGGGCCCCGCGCGAGCGGGGCCCTCGTCGCGTCTCCGGGCGGGCGCTCCTACGCTGCGGCCATGACGGCCGCTGTGGAACCGGCGGAACTGGCCCGCCTGCTCGACACCGCGGAGCGCCCGCGGGCGTCGAACTGGAGCCTCCGCGCCGCCCTGACCCGCTACGCGCAGCCCCAGCCGCAGCGTGCGAGCGACGTCGTCGAGCTGCTCCGGCGCACCGAGTCCGCCCTCCATGCGCACGCGAAGACCCTCGAGAAGGACGGCCACGCGCTGTGGGCGGCGCTGGCCGCGGGCGGCGGTGAGGGCAACGAGGGCGTCGACCCGTTCGTGGTCGGCGTCCTTCAAGCGCTCGCCGAGCTCGATCGCGTCGGCGACGTGCTCGCCGAGTGGGCCGTCGACCGAGCCATCGACCGGCCCGACGAGGCGGTCGACACGGTGGTCGCCGACCTCCGCGAGCGGCTGGAGCGGCTCGGCGTGCCCCACGAGGAGCGGCCGCGGCCGACCGGTCGGCGCGGCGTTTGAGCGTCTCCGCGGCAGTCTGCGCGACGACAACCGCGAGTACCGCGGCTGAAACGCGCAAGTCGCGGCTATCTGCGCGTCCCTACGACAGGCACTCCTGGGTACGGGCCTTGGCGTTGGGGTTGGCGTCGAACGCCTTGACGACCTTCTCGAGCTCGGACGACGTGAGGGCGTAGGCGGTGCCTGGGCGGTCGGGCGCGATCGCGAAGGCCACGCCGACCACCCGACCCTGCGCGTCGACGAGCGGGCCACCCGAGTCGCCGGGTTGCAGCGCGGACGACAGCACGTACACCTGCCGGATCGTCGACGAGCCGTAGATGTCTTCGCCGGTCGCCGTCACCTCGTCGGAGATGCGCGCGGGGGCAGGGCGCACCGCGGCTTGGCCACCGGGGTGACCGAACACCGCGCCGTTCTGGCCGACCTTGCCGTTCGCCCGCGTCAGCGCCGGGAGGCCGAGCTTGTCGACCCGCAGCACGGCGAG
>DASVEG010000020.1:0-3394 GCA_036380695.1 Acidimicrobiales bacterium | reverse complement strand
GTGCCGGACACCCCCGACGAGGCCCCCGGCCTGTCGCTGGCCGACATGGCGGCGGCGGCCCTCGCCTTCCTGATCCCGGTCGGCTACCTCACGGCGGTCACCGCGCCGTTCTGGACGGTGAAGGCGGTGCTGATCCTGGTCGCCATCCCGGTCGGGCTCGTGTGCCTCGTCGGTTTGCTCGCGCACGAGCACGACCGCGCGCCGGCCATCGCCGGGCTCGGGTTCCTCTCGGTCGCGCTGCTGTCGGTGGTGTTCTCCGACAACCCCCACCTGGCGTTCTTCGGCGGGTACGCACGCGGCACCGGCTGGCTCTTCATCGCGGGGTTGCTCGCGTTGTGGGCGATAGGGCGGACGGTCACCGAGCAGGGTGCGCGGGTGGTGTCGCTCGCGCTGGGCGCCGCGATCGTCGTGAACGCCGCCGTCTGCATCGCGCAGCACCTGACGAATCTCGAGGCCTACTCGCTCGCGCTGTTCGACGGGCGGGCGACCGGCCTCGTCGGCAACCCCGTCCACGTGGCCACGTTGTTCGCGGGTGGCACGTTCCTCGCCGTCTCCGCGTTCCGCCAGTCGTTCGGATGGGGCGTCGTGCTCGTCGCGTGCGCGGCGGGCGTGCAGGCGTCCGGGAGCCGGTTCGCGCTCGCGGGCTTGGTGGTGGCCGCCGCGTGGGGGCTGGTCCGTGGCCGGCATCTTCGGGCTGTCGCGATGGTTGGCCTGCTCGCCGCCGGTGCCGCGATCGGCACGGTCGCGGTCGGCTCGACCGACGGCGCATCGAGCAGCTCACGTGTCGCCCAGGGCGTCGGCGACAACAGCACGAAGCAGCGCCTGTACACGTGGCGTTCCGCCGTCACCGCGGTGAGCAAGAAGCCCGTCCTGGGCAACGGGCCAGGGCGGTACGTGACCGGCGCCGAGCGGTACCGGCCGCTCGAGCTCGTGCGCTCCGGCAACGACTCGTTCTTCGACGACGCCCACAACATCATCGTCGAGTACGCCGTCACCACCGGCCTCGCCGGCGTCACCGCGCTCGCCGCCTTCGCGCTGCTCGCGTTCCGTCGCGCCCGCGGGCCGCTCGCCGCGTTCGCGCTCGGGGCCGGCGGGATGCTGCTCGTCCAGCCCTTGCACGTGGGCACCGTCCCCCTCGCGTTCCTCGCCCTCGGCGCGGCGGGTCCACCTGTCGTCCTCGCGTGGTCGCGCATCCGGATGCTGATCGGCGCGGTCGGCACTGCGGGTGCGGTCGCCGCTGGCGGCATGCTCGTGGCCGGCGACGCAAGACTCCGCGAGGCGCAGCTCGCCTACTCGCCCGAGGACGCGGCGTCCGCCGGGCGACTGCTGCCAAGGTGGCCGCAACTGCCACGCGCGATCGCGGCCATGCACGTCTTCTACGCCGAGTCGCAGAACGAGCCGGCGCGGTACGACCGCGCCGTGGCGGCCAACCGTGATGAGGTCGACCGCGACCGCCCAGACCCCCGGGTATGGGAAGACCTCGGGGCGATCCTGTTCAAGGTCGGCGACGTCGACGGGGCGGAGGCGGCGTACCGCGCCGCCATCGCGCGCAACCCGATGCGGATCAGCGCCACCATCGGCCTCGCCCGGGTCGCCGTCGCCAACGAGGACTTCGACGAAGCCCGCCGGCACACCGAGCGCGTGGCGCACCTGCAGGGGCTCGACGACGACGGCCGGCGGGAGCTGCTCGGCCAGATCGACGCCGCCGAAGAGCGGGCGTCGGAGGACGCGCAGAGCGCAGACGCGACGATGGGCGGGCCCTGAGGCCCGCCCATCGCTAAAGCGTTGTACTCGGTACTGCTCGAACGGTCTGGTTTACCAGCCGTCAGAGGTGCCGGTGCCCGAGCAGTTCACGTCGTTCGGGCCGTAGTACAGGGTGCCGGCGGAAGCGCCGATCGCGGTGTCCTGCAGGCTGAACGCCTTGCCGGATGCCGAGGTCTTGCCGATGCAGACCACCGCGTCGGCGACGGTGCCGACGACGTTGGTGGAGAGGAAGACCTTGGTCTTCGAGTCGGCCGTGGCCGTGGTGAAGGTGAGCGCAGGCTCGATGAGCTTGAGCGTGGTGTTGTCGGTCGTGTAGGCCTCGACGTCCGTGTAGTACACCTTCTCCGCCGCGAGGGCGTTGCGGATGTCCGACTGAGCGGCACGGTTCTGCGCACGCTCACGTGCGCCGAGGAACGTCGGGATCGCGATCGCCAAGAGGATGGCGATGATGAGCACAACGACCATGAGCTCGATGAGGGTGAAGCCCTCATCCTCACGCTCGATGCGCTTGCGGAAGGAAGCAAGCATTGGGGGTTTCCCTTTCGGTGATGGCAATGGATTAGGCGAGCCCGTGTCCTGCCTCTCGGGCCCCTCCCGGCTCATCACCGGTTTCGGGTCCTCCTGGCAGCCCGGCTGACCGTCCCCCCTCCAGCGGGGTGAGGTCCCGTGGCATTGCGCCCCCGCCTCTCAACGGGTTTGCCTTTTTCCGGAGCACCTGCTCGCATCCCTATCAACGGCAGGGCACCCCAGAGCCTTGAGCAATTTCTGTCCGGCTTTGTCCGAGTCAATGTCAAATGGCCCAGGCGGACTAGTTACTACCCGTTGAGACCCTCAACGCACCGTGGCGATGCCGCCACGAACAGGCGTTACCGGCCCGGTCGACGGACACTGCGGACGGCCTGTGCGCCCCAGCCTGCGCCCCCACGTCCGCGTTCCCCCACTACCACCGCGCCAGGCGCGGGCGTTCTTTGAGAAAGCGACTGGGCGTCGTTCGTTCGCGCCGTCGCGCGGGAGAGCCGGCCCCAGGGGGACCGGCTCTCTCGGTGTCTCGGATGCAGCGGACGAGCGCCGCTACTGGATCAGCTTGATGATGTTGAACATCGGCATGTACAGCGACACGACCATGCCGCCGACGGTGCCACCGAGCACGACGATGAGGAGCGGCTCGAGGAGCGACGTGAGGGCGTCGACGGTCGCCTCGACCTCGGCCTCGTAGAACTCGCCGATCTTCTCCAGCATCTCGTCGAGGGCGCCCGTCTCCTCGCCGACCGCCATCATCTGCACGACCATCGGCGGGAACACCTTGTGGTTCTGCAGCGGCTTGTGGATCGACTCGCCGCCCTTGACGGCGGTCTGCACGTCGCGCACCGCGTTCGACATCACCGTGTTGCTGACGGTGTCGGACACGATCTCGAGGGCTTCGAGGATCGGCACGCCGGAGCGCAGGAGTGCCGACAGCGTGGAGGCGAACCTCGTCAGCGCGGTCTTCTGCACGAGCGGGCCGAAGATCGGCACCTTCAGCTTGAAGGCGTCGAAGGCCGCCCTGCCCTTGTCGGTCTTGATCCAGCGACGGAACAGCCAGACCGCAACCGCGACGACCGCGATCACGATCGGCAGGAACTTGGTCATG
>DASVEG010000019.1:0-2959 GCA_036380695.1 Acidimicrobiales bacterium | reverse complement strand
TCAGCAGATGTGCAGGTGCGGGCCGTCGCCGCGCACCGATGCCCAGTCGACGAGCGCCTGGTCGGGCAGCACCTTGGTCGCGGGTTGCACGATCGTCCACCGCCCCGCGGGCGTAGCGGTGTACTCGATGAGGTTCTCGTCGAGGAACCGGCGCAGTTCGCGGTAGTAGCAGGTGTCGCTGAAAAGGACGTACGGCGGGTTGTCGTCGGCGCGCACCCGGCGCTCGTACGGCTCGTAGCGCACGACCTGCAGCGGGGCGGCGACGATCTCCTCCTCGGTCTCCAGCGTTATGCGGTTGGCGACCCAGTAGTCGGCGAAGAGGTTGTCGGTCCGCGAGGCGCGCAGCTCGCGCAGCACGGGCGCGATCTCGCCGGGCGACACGTCGACGATCCCCAAGGTCTCCGACGCGTAGTCGACGAAGACGACGCTGCTCACGACGGTGATGGCCGCGAGCGAGGCAGTCGCCGCGACGCGCAACGCCCCCCACGGCAACCACGCGATCGCGAAGCCGAACAGCAGCGTGACGAGCGGCCACAGCAGGGAGAGGTAACGGGGCTCGGCCACGTAGAACGAGGTGGGGAACGCGGCGAAGATCAGCGGGTACAGCACGACGCCGAGCCGGAGGGGTGTCGCACGCGACGGCAGGCGGAGGAGCACCGCGACGATGATCGCGAGCGCGACGACGAACCCGGCCTTGCCCGCCACGCCGCCGACCCAGTCGCCGCGCACGGGCAGCTTCGCCCCGAGCGCGGCAGGGAACGCCTGCACGCGGAACAGCCCGAAGCGGTAGCCGAACGTCGTGTCCGGCACCGACGTCGCGACGCGCAGCGAGTCCCATCCCGTGCGCGCGTTGGTGAACAACCACGGCGCGGCGCCGACCGCCGCGGCAGCGGCGGTCACGGGCGCGACCTTCACGAACGCGAGGTTGCGAGCGCGTACCGCTTCCCACAGCAACCAGAGCCCGGTCGGGGCGGCGAGGTACACCACCTGGGGGCTCGCCCACCATCCGGTGCCAGCGACGAACCCGAACAATGCGGCGTCTCGCCACGTCACTTGGTCGACGAGGCGGATGGCGAGCAGCAGCAAGCCGAGCCCGGCGACGAGCATCGCGCCGTAGAACCCGCGCTCCTTCGTGGAGTGCCACACGAACGCGGTGCTCGTCGTCCAGAACAGCGCGGCGCCGAGCACACCAGCGGTGCGACCGAGCAGGCGCACGCCGATGCGCCAGACGAGCAGCGCGGCCGCGATCGCCAGAGCCGCGGGCACGAGCTCCATGGCCACGCGCGTCGGCACCCCGACGCCCTTGAGCGCGGCCACCGCGAACGCCTCGTGGCTGCTGCCGTAGGGCTGGCCCCAGTAGAAGGTGAACAGCTCGCCGTCGAGGATGCGCCGGGCCATCAGCCCGACGACGGCCTCGTCGGAGTCGTAGGGCCCGACCGACGTGAAGAGCATCCAGAGGCGCAACGCCGCACCGCTGGCGATGGCGATCGCCGCGGCGACGTTGACGTGGTCGAACGTGGGGACGCGTTCGCGGAACGCGTTCACTCGGCGGAGAGCGGCGGCTTCCTCGCCACGAACGCGAGCACGTAGCAGCTGTCGCCCTCGGCGTAGAGGCCGCGGTTCGCCGCGATCTCCGCAGGGTCGAACGTGCCGGACGCGACCGAGCGACCGGCGTAGTTCAGACCCTTGCGCTCGACGACGTCGAAGCCCGCGTCCTCCAGGAGCTTGGCCAGCTCGTCGGCGGTGTACTCGACCTCGTGGTCGGGGTCGATGAACTCGTCGCTCTCCAGGCGGGTCACCCGCGCGTTCGGCGTGTCGACCGCGAACCAACCGCCAGGTTGGAGGATGCGGAACACCTGGCGGCACACGCTCGCGCCGTCTTCTGGCGTGACGTGCTCTATCGACTGGCCGCTGTAGACGAGGTCGACGCTCTCGTCCGCGTAGGAGCTGAGGTCGGTCATCGAGTGGTAGGCGTAGCGAACGGGGCCGCGCGCCGTCTCGACCGCCTGGTACTCCTCCGACTTGTAGAGCGGGTGGCGGTCGTCGGGCGGCAGGTCGATGATCGTGAGCGACTCGAACTCGTAGGGGTAGCCCATGAGCACGAGCGCGCCCCAGGCGCTGCCCGAGTGCGTGCCGCCGAGGTCGACGATGCGCGACGCCTTCGGCAGCGAGCGGATGAAGTGGCAGCGGCTGGCGTGCAGCGACGGCCCGAACGCGCTGGCCGCGAACGGCGTGTGCGACTCGAACTCCTCCGACCCCCGCAGGTTGTCGACGAATTCGGCGGGCGTGAGCTGCTTGAGGACGAGCCGCTCGAGGTAGTGGGCCGTGCCCCCGGGGTCGGGGTCGCGGCGGAAGAGGACGTTGTAGCCGTATCGCAGCACGAGCTCGGACGGGAGGCGGTCGAAGGCGAGGGGCCGCACGCCGAAGAGCGGTCGCAACGGCCGCCTGGCGCGGAGCTCGACCATGCGGAGCACTCGCCCGGCGCCGCGGCGCAGACGCGGCAGATCCAGCCGTCCATCGCTCATGATGCCGGCCGATGGTAGTCAGGCCGGCTCGCGACCCCCCAAAGGGCCGTTCCGGAGGCAATAGAGGCGGCTGTACCGCCTCTATTGCCTCCGGAACGAGCCCAGGAGCTCAGCGAACCGGGCGGCGCCGACGTTGCCGCCGGAGAGGACGACGCCGACGCGGGCGCCGGAGCCGGCAACGCCGGCGACATGGCCGAACATCACCGCGGCGAGCGCGGCCGCCCCGCTCGGCTCGACCACGACCTTCGACCGCTCGAACAGGAACACCATCGTCTCGACCAGCTCGGCGTCGGTCACGGTGACGACCTCGCGCAGCAAGCGGCGGTTGACCTCGAACGTCACCGCGCCAGGGGTGTTCATCTGCAACCCGTCGGCGATCGTCCGCGGCACGGCGATCGTGACCCGCTCCCCCGCGGCCAGCGACTGCCGCGTGT
>DASVEG010000018.1:0-12319 GCA_036380695.1 Acidimicrobiales bacterium | reverse complement strand
CGCCGTCGGCGCCGCGACGTGGCGTGCCGTCCAGCGCGAGACGGCGTTGCGTGATCGCATCCGCGGCAACCGCTGGGCGGGCAGACCGGTGCTGTCGGCGACGGTCCTCGTCGCCGCCCACCTCATCCCGGTCGCGGCCGCGGTCGCGTCGTCGGCCGTGCTCTCGCGCCGGCTGTCCGAACCGGACGGTTGGTTCGAGACGGTCACGCGGTGGGGCGTCCTCCTCGTGGTCTCGACGCTCGTGCTGCTCGCCGTCGACCGCGTTGCACGCCGCGCCCTCCCGCTCGCCGCCCTCCTCAAGCTGTCGATGGTGTTCCCCGACCGGGCCCCGCGCCGCCTCGCGGTCGCCCGTCGCGCCGGCAGCGTGAAGAACCTGCAACACCGCCTCGAGGAGGCGAAGGCGCTCGGCATGGAAGACGAGCCGACCCGCGCGGCGGAGGTCATCCTCTCGCTCGTCGGCGCGCTCCACGGCCACGACCGTCACACCCGCGGGCACTCCGAACGGGTGCGCTGGTTCGCCGACCTCATCGCCGACGAGCTCAAGCTCCCCGACGCCGATCGCGATCGCCTCCGCTGGGCGGCCCTGCTGCACGACATCGGCAAGCTCCACGTGCGCAAGCGCATCCTCAACAAGCCCTCGAAGCTGTCCGCGGCCGAGTGGAAGCACATCCACCGTCACCCCGAGGAGGGCGCGCGCATCGCATCGCCGCTGTCGGAGTGGCTCGGCGAGTGGGCCCTCACCATCTCCCAGCACCACGAGAAGTTCGACGGCACGGGCTACCCCGTCGGCCTCAAGGGCAACGAGATCTCGCTCGGCGCCCGCATCGTCGCCGTCGCCGACGCGTACGAGGTCATGACCGCGGCGCGGGCCTACAAGAAGGCGATGAGCGCGGCCGACGCGAGGCGCGAGCTGACGAAGTGCGCGGGGGCCCACTTCGATCCGGCGATCGTGCGGGCGTTCCTCAGCGTTTCGGTGGGCCGCCTGCGCTGGATCGCTGGCCCCACGGCGTGGATCGCGCAGCTGCCGTTCATCGGGTGGGTGCCGCGGCTGACCGACGGCGCGGTCGCGCTGACGGGTCAGGCTGCGAGCGTCGTCGGGACCGCGGGGGCAGCGGTCGCGCTCACCGGGACAGCGGCGCCGGTGGCCGAGGGTCCGGTCGTGCCGGAGAACCCTCCGGTCCTCCTCGAGATCCCGACGCCGCAGCCGGGCTCCGAGGTACTCGGGCTCACCGTGACGAGGACACCGACGGGCACCCGCGTCGCTCCGGCGGGCACATCGACGGTGGACGCCGCCGGCACCGGGTCGCAGCCCGTCGCCACGACCAGCACGTTGCCAAACGGCAAGGAAGCACCGCAGCCTGCTGCGACCGAGCAACAGCCGTCGACGTCGGCCACCTCACCCGCCGCGGGCACCCCCGCAGCCGAGAAGGCGCCGGCAGAAAAGGAACCGCCCGGCAAGGCGGAGCCAGCCGAGCCGGGCGGTGGGAGGGGACAGCAGAAGAACGGGTAGCCGTCGCTAGGAAGCGACGGCCTCCGCCGACACACGAAGCCGAGGCTTCGAGTCGAGGCGCTCGCGCGGCGTGCTGCTCGCGGCGATCGCATCGAAGTACGCCGCCTTGCGGCGGGCGACCCGACCGCTCGGACGGGCAGGCGTTGCCACGAGCGACGGGTCGAGGTGGACGTTCATCCCGTCGCGAAGCAGGTCGAGCGCCTCGGCCCGCAACTGGGAGACACGGGACTCGCTGACGCCGAGCTCGGAGCCGATCTCCTGCATCGAGCGGTCTTCGAAGAAGTAGCCGATGACGACCGTCTGCAAGCGCTCGGGGAGAGCCTTCACCGCGTCGACGAGGTAGGCGTTGCGCTCGCGGTCGAGCAGTTCACCTTCGGGGTCGTCGTCGTCGACCAGCAGCACCGAGTCGCTCTCGCCGCTCTGAACCATGGCCTCGTAGTTGAGGACGGTCGCGCGGTGGAGGTCGTGGTTCAGGCCTTCGATGGTCGAGCGCTGCACGCCCATCTCGTCCGCGAGCTCTTCGGCGGTCGGCGTGCGGCCGTAGCGGGCCGTCAGCTTCTCCGTCGTGACCTCGAGGTGACGGGCCTTGGCCCGGACCGGGCGGCTCGCCCAGTCGTGCGTGCGCAGCTCGTCGAGCAGGGCGCCCTTGATGCGCGTCGCCGCGTACCGATGGAACGGGACACCCCGGGAAGCGTCGAAGTTGCGGGCCGCCTGAGCGAGACCAACCATGCCCGCAGACAGGAGGTCGTCGCGAGGCGCGTGCCTCGGCATGCGGGCGGACAGCTCCGCCACGGCACGGCGGACGAGCGGCAGATTCTCGCGGACGAGGCGATCCTCGGCGGCGAGCGTTGAGGTGTTGGTCACAGTTGCCATGATCCGGACATTCCGTTGCCAGCAGTAGAGCCCGGACGTGTCATTTCGGACAGACCGCACGTCATGGATTGCCCGGTCGATGCTGACTAGTCATGCCCACTGACCTGCGGTTTCGCTTCGAAGGGGTGTATCGCGCCCGATTCCTCACTTTCCGCTGTACATCGCCGATCAACAGGGTGTGACCGGTGGCGCGCCGCCCGAGGGCATCGAGTTGCAGACCTGTCTGCGGGAGCTGTCCGGCCTCCTCTGGCGGGAGCGCGTTGCCCTCGACCGCCTCGCCGATCACCTCGTCGCTGGCGACGACGACACGTCGGTCGACGGGCTGTACCACTCGATCAGCGCCCTCGAGCTGCACCGCGCGATCGCGTCGAGGGAGGCCGCGGTCGAGCTCGGCGTGGACGGCGAGCCGACGCTCGGCGAGCTCATGGATGCCGCCCCCCTCGGGTGGGCAGACGTGCTCGCGTCCCACCGCCGCGCGCTCGTCGACCTCACGAACGAGGTGACCCACCTCGTCCGCCGGCCGACGGTCGACGTTCGCGAGCTCGAGGACACCGTCGACCTCCGCCCGAACGGCGTCCGCCGCAACGGCGTGCAACGTTCGCTGCGCGAGTTCCTGGCGTAGCCCCGCGTCGCGTCCGGCAACGCGTTCCGTCGATCGCCCCTACGGGGCACGCCGTTGACGCAACGTGGATGTTGGAGCGGGCGGTCAGGCGGTCGCGGGTGTCGACGTCGACACCACGGGATCCTTCGCCTCGCCGGCGCGGGTCGCTTCGACCGGAACCACGTCGGCGTGCCGGGGCATCTCGATCTCGACGGTGACCGTGCCGTGGTCTTCCTCCCACCGCACCACGTTGAGCACGGCGGCGTAAACCGACAGCCGGCCGAAGAAGAACAGCCAGGCGAGGATCGCGAACACGACGCCGAGCGAGCCGTAGAGCGCGGACGACGACCCGACGGCGCGGGGCACGTACACCGACCCGACCGCCTTGAGGACCTCGAACCCGATCGCGCCGACGATGGCGCCCGGGAGGTGCGCCTTCCACGAGCCCGGAACGTTCGTGAGCGTTCGCATCGTCCAGAGCCACAGGAACACGCCGACGACGAACCCGCCCACGATGGTGAGGGGCGCCGCGAACGGCGCGTAGTTGAGCGCAGCGGTGAGCGCGAACGACACGGCGAAGAGGACGGCGGAGCCTGCGAGCCACGCCAGCCCGTGGAGCTTGTCCTTGATGCCGCGACCCTTGACCTGCCACACGTTGTCGAACGCGTATTGCACCGCCGCGACGAGGCCCAGGCCCGACCAGAGGAGGCCGATGGCGCCGAGAGGGCCGGCGATGCGCCGGCTCTTCTCCGCAGTTGCGATGGCCTTCGTGATGGCGGTCGCTGCCGCGCTGTCGGCGCCGAGCCCGAGCTCGCCGATGACCTTGGCAGCGACGTCGACATCGCGGAACGACAGCCAGCCCACGACGGCGGTCGCGAACAGCAGGAGCGGAAACAGCGACGTGAACGCGGCGAACGTGATCGCGGTCGCGAGGTAGCCGCCATGGACTTCGGAGAACCGCTCCTGCACGCGCACCGCGGTCTCCGCCCATCGCCACTTCTTGATGAACGGGGCGAGCACGCGTCGGAGCATCGAACCCGGTTTACCCGACGCGGAGGTTGGACACCCCTCCGCGCTACCGTCCGGCTGTGGCCCCGTCGATCCCCGGCATCGACCCGAAGAACATCCCGACGCACGTCGGCTGCGTCATGGACGGCAACGGCAGGTGGGCGACGAGGCGTGGGTTGCGGCGCACGGAGGGACACGCCGCGGGCGAGGACGCGCTGTTCGACACCGTCGAGGGTGCGCTCGAGCTCGGCGTCTCGTGGCTCAGCGTGTACGCCTTCTCGACGGAGAACTGGAGGCGACCGCAGGACGAGGTGCGCTTCCTCATGCACTTCAACGAGCGCATCCTCACCGACCGGCGCGACGAACTGCACGAGCGCGGCGTGCGGATCCGGTTCGCGGGCCGGCGCGACTGGCGGGTGCCGAAGCGGCTCGTGCGCCGCATGGACGAAGCGCTCGAGCTCACTGCGGGCAACAAGGCGATGACGCTCGTCATCGCGTTCAACTACGGGGGCCGCGCCGAGATCGTCGACGCCGTGCGCCACCTCGTCGAGAAGGGCCTGCCGCCGTCGAAGATCGACGAGCGTGCGATTCGCGAGGCGCTCTACGTGCCCGGCATGCCCGACCCCGACCTCGTGATCCGTACGTCGGGCGAGCACCGCATCTCGAACTTCCTGCTGTGGGAGATCGCGTACAGCGAGCTCGTGTTCACCGATGTGCTCTGGCCGGACTTCCGCCGCGAGCACCTCTTCGACGCGGTGCGCGAGTACCAGCGGCGGGCCAGGCGGTTCGGCGGCGTCGACGGCGTCGACGGCGACGACGAGGCGGCCGAGGACTCGTGACCATCTACCGCGAGGAGGGCGTCGTGCTCCGCACGCACCGGCTCGCGGAAGCCGACCGCATCGTGTCGTTGCTGACCGAGGGGCGCGGCAAGGTGCGGGCCGTCGTCAAGGGCGTGCGCAAGACGAAGAGCCGTTTCGGCGCGCGCCTCGAGCCGATGACGCACGTCGCGCTGCAGCTCTACGAAGGCCGTGAGCTCGACACGGTCACGCAGGCGGAGACGATCGAGACGTTCCGAGCCGTGCGCGAAGACCTCGATCGCGTCGCGCGTGCGGGCGCGCTGCTCGAAGCGGTCGATCAGCTCGCGCAGGAGGGCGAACCCAACATCGGGCTGTACCGGATGCTGCTGGGAGCGCTGCGGTCGTTGTCCACCCGCGACAGTCCGCTCATCGTCGCCGGCTTCTACCTGAAGTTGCTGTCGCTCGAAGGGTTCCATCCGGTGCTCGACGCGTGCGCCATGTGCGGCGCCGTCGACACACCCCTGGTGGCATTCGACCTCGAACAGGGCGGCACGCTGTGCCGGTCGTGCCGGCGTGGCGCGTCGTTGAGCGATCCGGCGCTGGCGGTCGTCCGCGAGATCCTCGGTGGCCAGCTCTCGAAGGCGTTGCTCGAGCCGGCGAGCGAGGTGACCGCGGAGGTCGAGTCGCTTGCGACCCGCGCCCTCGAGAACCACCTCGAGAGACGGCTGAAGGCCGCCGCCAACGCGCACTGGGCGCACTGACGACGGCCTTCGAATCCGTTTTGTGTACCAATGGCGCAACATCGTGCGCCATCGGTACACAAAACCTTCGTTAGACGGTGGAACGGCCCCGGAAGCCGGTGAAGAAGCTCACGACGAAGAGCACGAGGGCCACGATGAGGAGCCACTTGAGGCCTTCGACCGCGAGGCCGACACCACCGAACAACAGGGCGAGAATCAGAAGCAGCACGACGAGTCCCATGGGTTCTCCTTGGTCGCGGTCCGTCGTGACGCATGTACCCACGGCGCGAAATCGCGAACCTGCCTCGCGGGGCGGCCACTAGCCTTTGCCCATGCCGGACCTGATGGAGTCGGTCGTCAACCTGTGCAAGCGGCGGGGCTTTGTGTTCCCGTCGGCAGAGATCTACGGCGGCTTTCGCAGCACCTACGACTACGGCCCGCTCGGCGTGCTGCTCCTTCGCAACGTGAAGAACGCATGGTGGCGATCGATGGTGCAGATGCGCGACGACATCGTCGGTCTCGACGCTGCGATCCTGTCGCCGCCGCGCGTGTGGGAGGCGTCGGGTCACCTCGCCAACTTCACCGACCCGCTGGTCGACTGCCGCAAGTGCAAGGAGCGGTTCCGTCTCGACAAGCTCGACGACCCGGAAACGTGCCCGAACTGCGGCGAGAAGGGCAGCTTCACCGAGGCGCGGCAGTTCAACCTGATGTTCAAGACCCACGCGGGCCCCGTCGAGTCCGACGCCGCGGTCGCGTACCTGCGGCCCGAGACGGCCCAGGGCATGTTCGTGAACTTCGCCAACGTGCTGCAGACGACGCGCAAGAAGCCTCCGTTCGGCATCGCGCAGGTCGGCAAGTCGTTCCGCAACGAGATCACGCCGCAGAACTTCGTCTTCCGTACTCGTGAGTTCGAGCAGATGGAGATGGAGTACTTCGTGCCGCCCGACGAGGCGCAGCGTTGGTACGAGTACTGGTGCGAAGAGCGGTTCGGTTGGTACACCGAGCTCGGCATCCCCGCCGACAAGCTGCGGCTGCGCGCCCACGACGCCGACGAGCTCAGCCACTACTCGTCGGGCACGAGCGACGTCGAGTTCCTGTTCCCGTGGGGCTGGGACGAGCTCGAGGGCATCGCCAACCGCGGCAACTACGACCTGACGCAGCACGCGCAGTTCTCAGGCCAGCCGCTCGAGTACTTCGACCAGGCGTCGGGCGAGCGCTACGTGCCCCACGTCGTCGAGCCTGCCGCTGGTGCGACCCGCACGATGATGGCGTTCCTGCTCGCCGCGTACGACGAGGACGAGGTCAACGGTGAGAAGCGCACGCTGCTCCGGTTGCACCCGCGGCTCGCGCCGTACCAAGTCGCCGTACTCCCGCTGTCGAAGAACGAGCAGCTCGTGCCGACGGCTCGCGAGGTGCTGTCGTTGCTGCAGCCCCACGTCATGTGCGACTACGACCAGACGCAGGCGATCGGCCGGCGGTACCGGCGCCAGGACGAGATCGGCACGCCGTTGTGCGTGACCGTCGACTTCGAGTCGCTGGAGGACAAGGCCGTCACCATCCGCGACCGCGACACCTTGGAGCAGGAACGCGTGCCGATCGACGAGCTCGTCGATCGCGTGCGTGATCGCCTCGCGCTGTAGTGCGCCGGGTCGCCACCGGTGTCGCGGCCGCCGGGTTGTTGTTGCTCGCGAGCGCCTGCGGCAACGACGCGGGATCGGCGTCGAGCGGGGAGGGCAAGGCGGTGTTCACGTCCGCGGGGTGCGGCAACTGCCACACGCTGCGCGACGCAGGTACGACGGCGACGGTCGGGCCCGACCTCGACGAGCGCAAGCCGTCCGCCGAGAAGGCCGAGGCGGTCGTACGGGTCGGCATCCAAGGGACGATGCCGGCGTTCGAGGGCCAGTTGAGCGACGACGAGATCGAAGCCGTCGCGGCCTACGTCAGCGAGTCGGCGGGCGGCGCCGACGCTGGGTGAAGGTCGCTTGTCAAGCTAAAGCGTGCTTTGCCTTGATGTCATGCAAGCAACGACACCTCGCCGCGCCGTGGTCGACCGTCTCGAGTGGTCTTTTCGCTCGCTCGCGTTCTGGGCCGGGTATCTGGCGTTCCTGTTCGTCGCCGTCGTCTCGCCCGGGTCCGGACCGCGGTCGGAGGTCGAGTGGGTCGGCCGGTCATGGCGGGCATGGCCTTCGTCGCGCTGGCGATCGCGCTCACGTCGGTCGATCGTTGGAACCTCGCGGAGAGCGGGGAGCGCGCCGTGGGTGTTCGGCATCGTCGTGTGGACGGCCAGCGGTGTCGTCCTGCGTCGTCTGGCGTCGTGAAGAACCGGCTTGTCGAGCTGCGCTCCGACCACGGTTGGACGCAGGCCGACCTGGCGCGGCGGCTGGGCGTGTCGCGTCAGACGGTCATCAGCCTCGAGAAGGGGAAGTACGACCCCTCACTCCCGTTGGCGTTCGCGATCGCGCGGGCGTTCGGCTGCGTGATCGAGGACGTGTTCGAGCCGGACGCGTAGCGTCGACATGTGCAGCAAGGGCCGAAGACCGATCGCATGCGGGCGATCGCGATGGCGCTCCCCGAGGTCACCGAAGAGGTGACGTGGGGCGAGGACCTCAACTTCCGGGTCAACAAGAAGATCTTCCTGTTCCCAGGTGAGACGGCGATGACGGTCAAGGCCGGTCCCGACGAGCGTGAGGCACTGCTCGCCGACCCCCGCTTCAAGCTCGCCGCCTACGTCGGCCGGTTCGGCTGGGTGACGATGGACGTGTCGGCGAAGAAGCTCGACTGGGACGAGATCGCCGAGCTCATCACGACCTCGTACCGCCTCATCGCCCCCAAGCGGCTGGTCAAGCAGCTCGACGCCGCCGCCGGCTGAACACGTCTTCGGGAATTGGGCGCGCGCAGGCCGGTAAACCGGCCTGAGCGAGCCCAAGGACGGTCAGACGGCCTCCACGAGGTCGACCAGCGTCTTCGTCCGCGTCTCGACGACGGCGAAGGACGGCATGCCCAGCCGACCCCAGACGCGTGCCGCGTCCAGCCCGTAGCGGCCGGCGAGGTGGAGGGACAGCACGGTCCCGTGCGCGACGACCACGAGGCGCTCGCCCCGGTGCGCGGCCACCATCGCGTCGAGGGCTCGCGTGAACCGCGCGCCGACCGCGGAGGCCGACTCCTCCCCGAACACGCGCTCCGACGGCCGGGCGAAGAACCGCTCCATCTCGGCCTCGAACTGCTCGTCGCTGTTGAGGAACGGCCGCACGTGCTCGTGGAGGTCCTGGCCGGTCTGGAACGTCACGCCGAGCACGTCGGCGGCGATCGCGCCGGTTTGGATCGCCTTGCGCTCGACGCTCGACACGACCACCGAAGGCGAGACCGACCGCAGCCGTTCGCCCATCCGTCGCGCCGCCAGAGCGCCTTCCTCGCACAGGTCCCACTCGCTCGCGGGCTTCGCGGGGTCGACTGTCGGGCGTGCGTGCCGCGCGAGGACGAGCAGCTCGGGACCAGCCATCGGGAGAGCCTGGCACGGCAGGCGCGTAACCTCCCGTCCCGTGACGTACGTGTACGCCTTCGACCACAAGCACCGGAAGCCGCCGATGTCCCTCAAGGATCTCCTCGGTGGCAAAGGCGCCAACCTCGCCGAGATGACGTCGGTGCTCGGTCTCCCCGTCCCGCCGGGTTTCACGATCTCGACCGACGCGTGCCGCGACTACATGGTCGGCGGCTGGCCCGACGGTCTCGACAAAGAGATCGAAAAGGCGGTCGCCAAGCTCGAGAAGGCGATGGGCAAGCGGTTGGGCGACCCGAGCGACCCGTTGCTCGTGAGTGTCCGCTCCGGCGCGAAGTTCTCGATGCCGGGGATGATGGACACCGTCCTCAACCTCGGCCTCAACGACGACTCCGTCGAAGGCCTCGCCAAGCAGACGAGCGACGTGCGGTTCGCGTACGACTCCTACCGCCGCTTCATCGCGATGTACGGGCGGATCGTCCTCGGCGTCGACGGGGAGGACTTCGACCGTCTCCTCGAGCACGCGAAGGAGTGGGACGGCGTGACGGCGGACGCGGGCATCAGCCCCGACACGCTCCGCCGCCTGTGCGACCGCTACAAGCAGATCGTCGGTCACCACACCGGCCAGCCGTTCCCGCAAGAGCCGAGCGACCAGCTACGCGGCGCGATAGAGGCGGTCTTCCGCTCGTGGAACGGTCCGCGTGCGATCGCCTATCGCAACCGGGAGAAGATCAGCCACGACCTCGGCACGGCCGTGAACGTGCAGACGATGGTGTTCGGCAATCGTGACCACAGCTCGGGTACGGGCGTCGGCTTCACCCGCGACGCGTCCACGGGAGACAACTCGAAGCCGTACGGCGACTTCCTCGTCAACGCCCAGGGCGAAGACGTCGTGGCCGGCATCCGCAACACCGAGCCGCTCGAAGCGCTCGAGGACAAGTTCCCGAAGATCTACCGCGTGCTCATGGGCATCTTCGAACGTCTCGAGCTGCACTACCGCGACATGTGCGACACCGAGTTCACGATCGACCAGGGCAAGCTCTGGATGCTCCAGACGCGCGTGGGCAAGCGCACCGGTCGGGCCGCCGTCCGCATGGCGATCGACATGACGGGCAAGGCGAAGACGTCGAACAAGGTCGACAAGAAGATCAAGCTGTCGCGCGAGGAGGCCATCCTCCGCGTCACCGGCGAGCACGTCGAGCAGCTGCTCCATCCCGACTTCGCGGTGCCCGAGTCGGGACTCACCGTCATCACGCGTGGCCTCGCCGCGTCGCCCGGCGCCGCGGTCGGCAAGGCGTACTTCACCGCCGACGACGCGGCGGCCGCTGCCGATCGCGGCGAGCAGGTCATCCTCGTCCGCAACGAGACCTCGCCCGAAGACGTGCACGGCATGATCGCGGCCGAGGGCATCCTCACCGCGCGCGGCGGCCTCGTGTCGCACGCCGCCGTCGTGGCCCGCGGTTGGGGCAAGCCTGCCGTCGTCGGCGCCGAGCAGGTGCGGATCAAGGGCCGTTCGTTCACGGTCGGGTCCACCACGGTCAACGAGGGCGACGTGCTCTCGATCAGCGGCACGACCGGTGGCGTCGTCGTCGGTGCGGTTCCCCTCAAAGCCGCCGAAGCGTCCGCCGACCTCGACACGATCCTCGGGTGGGCGGACGCAGCGCGCAAGGGCAAGCTCAAGGTCCGCGCCAACGCCGACAACGGCCCGGACGCGGCGAGGGCGCGCGAGTTCGGCGCGGAGGGCATCGGCCTGTGCCGGACGGAGCACATGTTCCTCGGCGAAGACCGGCTGCCGATCGTGCGCGAGATGATCCTCGCCAACACGGTCGAGGCCGAGGAAGCCGCGCTCGAGAAGCTGCGTGGCGCGCAGCGCGCCGATTTCGAAGAGATCCTCGAGGCCATGGACGGCCTGCCCGTCACCGTCCGCCTGCTCGACCCGCCGCTGCACGAGTTCCTCCCCAACGTCGAGGAGCTGGTGGTCAAGCAGGCGACCGAGGGCCTTTCGCACGCGGAGACCGAGTTGCTCGCCGCCGCTCGCCTCTGGCAAGAGGTCAACCCGATGCTCGGCACCCGCGGCGTTCGCCTCGGCGTGGTGAAGCCCGGGCTGTACGCCATGCAGGTGCAGGCGTTGGTCGAGGCCGCGCTCGATCGCCTGGCGAAGAAGGGCAAGCCCGTGGTCGAGGTGATGATCCCGCTCACGATCTCCCGCGAGGAGATGGCGATGGCGCGCGAGTGGGTCGAAGGTGCGATCGCCAAGGCCGCGGGCGACAAGGCGGCCAAGCTCGACATCTCTATCGGCACGATGATCGAAGTGCCTCGCGCCGCCATCCGCGCCGACGGGCTGGCCGAGTACGCCGACTTCTTCTCCTTTGGCACCAACGACCTGACGCAGATGGCGCTCGGCTTCAGCCGCGACGACATCGAGGGTCGGATCATGACCGCGTACGTCGAGCAGGGCCTCCTACGGACGAACCCGTTCGAGACCATCGACTTCGACGGCGTCGGCGAGCTCGTGAAGCTCGCAGTCGAGCGCGGCCGCGCTACGAGGCCCGACATCAAGCTGGGCGTGTGCGGAGAGCACGGCGGCGACCCGTCGTCGATCTACTTCTTCTACGAGGCCGGCCTCGACTACGTGTCGTGCTCGCCGTTCCGCGTGCCCGTCGCCCGCCTCGCTGCTGCGCAAGCGGCACTCGGCGCCACCGTCTCGTCCACGGCGTAGTAGAGCCACCCCATGTTCGACATCGCTGGGGCCGCGGTCGAAGGCGCACTCGCCGCGGGCGCGCGTTACGCGGACGCGCGGGTCATGTTCATGCGGACGGAGTCCGTCGCGGTTCGCAACGGCGTCGTCGAGCGGCTCGTGCAGAACGAGTCGGCGGGCGTCGGCGTGCGCGCCCTCATCGGTTCGTCGTGGGGCTTCCACGCGACGCGCGAACTCGCGGACGCCGCGGCGCGCCGCGCAGGCGAGCAGGCCGCGGCGATCGCAAAGGCGAGCGCCAGCGTGCCTGGCCCCGCCCTCGAGCTCGCGTCGTCCGACCCCGTCGAGGCGCACTGGGAGTCGACCTGGGAGGTGCATCCGCTCGATGGCGTGACTCTGGCCGAGAAGACCGACCTCCTGGTGGGCGTCACGTCGACGATCAATGCCGCGGGCGTCCCTATCGCCGACGCCGGGCACTCCGTGTGGGACACCGAGAAGTGGTTCGCGTCAAGCGAAGGCCACCGCATCTCGCAGCGAATCGTCGAGTGCGGCGCCCTCATGAGCGCCACCGCGATCGGCGACGGCGAGACGCAGCGCCG
>DASVEG010000017.1:0-8968 GCA_036380695.1 Acidimicrobiales bacterium | reverse complement strand
CGGCGCCGTACCTCTAACCCAGAGCGGCCACGGCACCCGCGAGGCGGTCGGCGGCCCGTTCGGCCTGCTCGGCGGTCGGCGCCTCGACCATCACCCGCACGAGGGGTTCGGTGCCGCTCGGCCGGAGGACGACGCGCCCGTGGTCGCCGAGCTCGCGTTCCACCTTGGCCACCGCCGCCATGACCTCTTCGGCCGTCGCGACCGCATCGCGGTCCCGGACCCGCACGTTCTCCAGCACCTGGGGCAATCGGGTCATCGCCGCAGCCGCCATTGCGTCGAGGGGCTCGCCGCGGCGGACGACGAGGTCGGCGAGGAGGAGCCCGGTCAGGAGACCGTCCCCCGTCGTCGCGAGGTCTCGGAAGATGACATGGCCGGATTGCTCGCCACCGAGCGAGAACCCGCCCGCTTCGAGCGCCTCGAGCACGTAGCGGTCGCCGACCTTCGTCTCGACGACGTCGATCCCCGCGTCTGCCATCGCCAGCCTGAGGCCGAGGTTCGACATCACGGTGACGACGAGCGTGTCGTTGGCCAGCAACCCGCGGTCGCGAAGGTCGACGGCAGCGAGGGCGAGGATGTGATCGCCGTCGACGAGGTCGCCGTTCGGGGCGACGGCGAGCACTCGGTCGGCGTCGCCGTCGAACGCGAGACCGACGACGGCGCCTGGCGTGGCCCGCACCGCGTCCTGGAGCGCCTGCGGGTGCGTCGAGCCCGAGCCGTGGTTGATGTTGGTGCCGTCGGGCTGCGCGTGCAGGACGGTCACGTTGGCGCCCGCTCTGCGGAAGACCTCCCCGGCGATCGCGCTGGCCGAGCCGTTGGCGCAGTCGAGGACGACGCGCGCGCCCGCGAGCGTCCGGTCGGCAAGGACGGCCAGCACGTGCGCGGCGTAGGCGTCGACCGCGGTCGCGTCGGTCGAGATCGTCCCGACCGCCGCCGCGACCTTGGGCTCGCCGCCGTCAGCGCCGGGCGCGGATCCTGCGGGCGCGAGCAACGCACGCAGCTCGGCCTCGAGCCGGTCCTCCACGTCGTCCGGCAGCTTGTGCCCGCCCGGCGCGAAGAACTTGACGCCATTGTCGGGAAACGGGTTGTGGCTCGCGGACACGACCGCGCCCGGAAGCGATCGCGACGCGGCGGCGTGGGCGACGGCAGGCGTCGGCACGACGCCGAGATCGACGACGCCGGCACCTTCGCTGGCGAGGCCCGCGGCGAGCGCGGCCTGCAGCATCGGCCCGGACCGCCGGGTGTCACGGCCGACGACCCACGGCCCCTCGCCCAGCACCCTGGCCGCGGCGCGGCCGAGCGCCAGCACCAGCTCGGGCGTGAGCTCGGCGTTCGCGAGGCCGCGCACGCCGTCGGTGCCGAACGTCATGCTCATGACGCGTTTCGGGCGCGCACGAGCCGGAATACCGGCAAGAGCGCGCCCAAAATCGGAATCGTCGTCGTCAGCGCTTGGAGTACTGCGGAGCCTTGCGGGCCTTCTTGAGGCCGTACTTCTTCGACTCCTTCTCGCGAGCGTCGCGGGTGAGGAAGCCGGCCTTCTTGAGCGTTGCCCGCATCTCGGGGTCGAGCTCGACGAGCGCCCTCGCGATGCCGAGGCGGAGAGCCCCTGCCTGGCCGGAGATGCCGCCGCCGTCGATGGTGGCGTCGACGTCGTACATCTCGTTCGTCGTCGTGAGGCGCAGGGGCTCGGTGACGATCATCCGGTGGGTCGCCGACGGGAAGTAGTCCTCGATCGGCCTGCGGTTGACGGTGACCACGCCCGCACCGGGACGCACGCGAACGCGGGCGACGGCCTGCTTGCGGCGACCGGTGGACTGCATGAGCGGCTTCGGCACTTCTGGACTCCTCGTTGACCTACGACGCGCGCTTCGCGATGGCCGCGAGGTCGAGCGTCTTTGGCTGCTGGGCCTGGTGGGGATGCTCCGGGCCTGCGTAGACCTTGAGCTTCTTGAGCATCGCCCGGCCGAGCGTGTTCTTGGGCAGCATGCCCCTCACGGCGCGGCGGACGGCCTCTTCGGGCTTGGCCGCGAAGACGTCGCTGAAGCGCTTCTCGCGCAGACCACCGGGGTAGCCCGAGTGGCTGTAGACGATCTTCTTGTCGGCCTTGTTGGCGCCGGTCATGACGACCTTGCTGGCGTTGACGATGACGACGAAGTCACCCGTGTCGACGTGCGGCGCGAAGATCGGCTTGTGCTTCCCGCGCAGGACGCGGGCCACCTCGGTCGCGAGGCGGCCGAGCACGAGACCGTCGGCGTCGACGACGTGCCAGGCGCGTTCGATGTCGGTGGGCTTTGGTGAGAAGGTGCGCACGCGGACGGCTTTCTACTGGGCGTGCAGGACGGTCGACCAGTGTACGTGGAGACGGCCGATCCCGACAACCGAGCCGCTTTTGTGTGCCGATGGCGCATCATGATGCGTCATCGGCACACAGAACGTCCCAACGTGATCTCGATCGACGACGTCGTCGCGGCAAGGGAGCGGGTCGCGGGCGTGCTGCGGCGGACGCCGCTCGAGGTCAGCGACTCGTTGTCCCGGCTCGCCGGGCGGCGGGTCCTGCTGAAGCCGGAGCACCTCCAGCGCACCGGTTCGTTCAAGATCCGCGGCGCCTACAACCTGATCTCGCAGCTCGACGCCGGCGTCGCGGTCGTCGCCGCGTCCGCGGGCAACCACGCGCAGGGCGTCGCCCTCGCCGCGGCGCTCACGGGTCGAGCCGCGACGATCTTCATGCCCGCGAACGCGCCCTTGCCGAAGGTGGACGCCACCCGTGCGTACGGCGCAACCGTGCGCCTCGAGGGCGACACCGTCGACGACTGCCTCGTGACCGCGAAGGCGTTCGCCGGCGAGCACGGCTCGGTGTTCGTGCCACCGTTCGACGACCCGGCGATTGTCGCAGGGCAAGGGACGATCGGTCTCGAGCTGGCCGAGGAGGCGCAGGACGACCTCGACGTCGTGGTCGTGCCCGTCGGCGGCGGCGGCCTCGTGTCGGGGATCGCGGTCGCGCTCGCAGCGATGCGGCCCGGGGTGCGTGTAGTCGGCGTCGAGGCCGAGGGCGCGGCGGCGATGTCGCGGTCGGTCACCGAAGGCGAGTGCGTGACGCTCGATCACGTCGCGACGATGGCTGACGGCATCGCGCTGAAGGCGGCGTGCTCGTTGACGTTCGAGCACGTTCGCGAGTTGGTCGACGACGTCGTCACCGTTACCGAGGAAGAGATCAGCCGGGCGGTGCTGCTCTTGCTCGAACGGGCGAAGGCCGTCGTCGAGCCGGCGGGCGCCGTCGGGCTCGCCGCCGTGCTCGCGGGTCGCGTCGGCGGGCCCGCCGGCGCGCCTGCCGCGGTCGTCCTGTCGGGCGGGAACGTCGACCCGCTCCTGCTGATGAAGCTGATCGACCACGGCCTCTCGGCCGCGGGGCGTTACCTGATCCTGCGGATCGTGATCGGCGACCGGCCGGGCGCGCTCGCCGGGCTGACGTCCGCGGTGGCCGATCTCGGCTTGAACGTGCTGGAGGTCGAGCACCACCGGTCGGGCATGACGCTCGGCATCGGCGAGGTCGAGGTGCTGCTCACCCTCGAGACACGGGACCCCGATCACCGAGAACAGACGGTGGCCGCATTGCGTCGGCGCGGGTATCAGGTCGTCTTGGTCCGGTAGGGGCGAGCACCCCGGCCACCAGGGCGAGCCCGGCGATGAGGAGCGTCGCCACCCGCCCGATCACCTTCGATACGCGAATCCCGGTCGGCACCGACTCCACCACGTCGACGACGACGCCGTTGAGCGCGAGGAGCACCGTCAGCAGCGCTGCGACGATGCCGACGCCGACCGCGAACGAGGACGCGACGATCGTCCTCTCCTCGCCGGGCAGCCGACGCTCGTGTACCGCCAAGGACACGCCGCCGAGCACGAGCGCGGCGACGATTGGGCTCGCGGCCTGGCCCACCAACCGGAACTGCTCGTCGCCCGAAATGCTCTGGTGGTCGGCGACGGCGAGCGCGAACAACACCCCTGCAGACACGAGCAGCGCGCCCGAGGTCACGAGCACGATCGGCAGGAAGTCGAGTGGCGAGCGCGGTTGCTTCGTGTCAGGCATAGAGAACCTCCCAGAGGCACAGGCCGTGTGGTGGGGCGACGGGGCCGGCGGCGGCCCGGTCCTTCGAGCGAAGCACCCATGCGATGTCGCCCGCTCGCATCTTGCCGAGCCCGACGTCGACGAGCGTGCCGACGATCGAGCGCACCATCTGGTGACAGAACGACTGCGCTTCGATGTCGAAGCGCAGGACGCCGTCGCCCAAGTCGTGCCAGACCGCGTCGTGCACGCGGCGGGTCATCGTGCGCTGCGGGTCGTCCGGACGCTTGCAGAAGCTGGTGAAGTCGTGCTCGCCGAGGAACGGGTCGCACGCGGTGAGCATGGTCCTGAGGTCGAGCGGGTGCTCGACGTGCCACGCGGTGTTGGCGAGGAACGGGTCGGCCACGGGGCGATTCACGACGGTGTAGCGGTACCGGCGGGCGACGGCGGAGTGGCGCGCGTCGAACCCTTCTGCCGCGGGCCCGGCGTCGCGTACGACGATGGCCGGCTTGAGCATGCGGTTGAGGCTGCGCTGCAGCGCCACGAGGTCGAGCTCGTCGCCGTCGAGCGGAGAGTCGAAGTGGATGACTTGCCCCCAGGCGTGGACACCGGCGTCGGTGCGGCCAGCGCACGTGACCTTGACGTCGTGGCCGAGGACCCTCGCGGCCGCCTCCTGCAGCGCGCCGGCGACCGTTTTCACGCCCGGCTGCACCGCGAACCCCTTGAACCCCGACCCGTCGTAGGCGACGGTCATGCGCACGCGGGTGCGGACCTCAGTCGGCGTGGCGGCCGTCGTCACCCGGGTCGTTCGTGTCGTCCCGGCGTGGGCGTCTGCGTCGTCGTCGAACAGCGTCATGGCCGGAACGCGACCTTAGGCGGCGGTGGCGGGCGACTCCTCTGGCGACGAGCACGATCAGGCCGACGCCTCCGACCACCGCCACCATGGCGGCGACCGTCAGCAGCGCGATCTCTGCGAGCGCGTAGACCGCTGCGCTCAGCAGGAACACGGGCACCACCGACGCAACCGCGAGCGCGAGGCAACCGAACCCCCATCCCGCGCTCGGCTGCCACAGCGGCTGATCGGCCTTCTTCCACCACGATCCGCTTTCGCGCCGGAGCAACGCCGCGAACCAGAGGCCGAACCCGCCCCACGGCACGAACATGAGCGGGAGCACCGAGACCAGGGCCCGCTGGTGCACCGGGCTGTCGGTCGTCTCCACCGACGCACCGTCGCGATGCCGGAGGCTCGTGACCTCGCCGCCCCACTCCGTCGCAAGCACCTCGGTGCCGTCGCGGAACCGCTCCCAGTCCGCCCGGCTCTCGATCTCCACGGCGTGCGTCGACCCGTCCTCGAACCGGAGGCGAATGCGGTAGTTGCTGCCGCGCCCCGGAAACGATCGCTTCTCGGCCACGACGGCACCGCGCTCGTGATCCTCGACAGCACGCGCTTCGTACCGCCGAGCCTCGGCCAGTTCGCCGGGCAGCCCCGCGAGCATCGCGAGCCCGAGGAGGATCGAGAGCGCCGACGTCAGGGCCCACAGCCACGGCCGGTGCTCGCTCATCGTCCCCCCGACGCGGATCTGGGCGCGCTCATGCCGGTATACCGGAATGAGCGCGCCCAAAAACGGTAAAGCGCGGCGCGGGCGGCGAGCTAAACGAGCTCGATGCGGGCCATGGGGGCGTTGTCCCCGTGGCGCGGGCCCAGCTTGAGGATCCGGGTGTAGCCACCGGCGCGATCGGCGTAGCGGGGCCCGATGTCCTCGAACAGCTTGTGTGCCATGTCCTTGTCACGAAGGAACGCGATGACATCGCGCTGGCGGTAGACGCCGCCCTTCTTCGCCTTGGTGATGAGCTTCTCAGCCACGGGCCGCAGCGCCTTGGCCTTGGCCTCGGTGGTGACGAGTGCTTCCGCCGCGATCAGCGACGCGACGAGGTTGGCGAGCATCGCCTTCTGGTGCGCGGCGTCGCCGCCGAAGCGACGGCCCTTCTTCGGACGCCCGGGGATGGACATCGCTCCTCCTCGCCTACTCGCCCCGACGGCGCAGGCTCAGCCCGCGCTCGTCGAGCTTCTGGATGACCTCGTCGAGCGACTTCTGACCGAAGTTCGTGATCGCGAGGAGATCCTCCTCGGTCTTCTCGACGAGCTCGCCGATGCTGTTGACCTGGGCGCGCTTGAGGCAGTTGCGCGGGCGCTCCGACAGGTCGAGGTCTTCGATCGGGAGGTCGAGGTCGGGCGAACCCGAACGCTCGCCTGCGACCTCGCCGAGCTCGAGACCCTGCGGCGCGTCGCTCATGTCGGCGACGAGGCCGACGAGCGAGCGGAGCGTGTCGCCCGCGGACGCGAGCGCCTCGCGAGGCGTGATCGAACCGTCGGTCTCGATGTCGAGCACGAGGCGGTCGTAGTTGGTCGACTGCTCGACGCGGGTGGGCTCGACCGTGAAGGCGACGCGGCGCACCGGCGAGAAGATCGAGTCGACCGGGATGACGCCGATCGTCGACGACTTCTTGTTGCGGTCGGCGCTGACGTAGCCACGGCCGCGCTCGACGGTGATGTCGATCGCCAGGCGCGCCTTCGAGTTGAGGCTCGCGATGTGCAGCTCGGGGTTCAGCACCTCGACGTCCGCGGTCGTCTGGACGTCGCCCGCGGTGACCTCGGCCGCGCCGCGCGCGTCGAGGCGGAGCGTGACCGGATCCTCGGACTCGACCCGGAGGACGAGGTCCTTCAGGTTGAGGATGATGTCGGTCACGTCCTCCTTGACGCCCGGGAGCGTCGAGAACTCGTGGAGGGCGTCGTCGAAGCGCACCTGGGTGACCGCTGCGCCGGGAATCGACGACAGCAGCGTCCGGCGCAACGAGTTCCCGAGCGTGTACCCGAACCCCGGCTCGAGCGGTCCGATGGCGAATCGGCCGCTTGTGGGCTCCTCCTCGCCGACGGGCTCGACCGTGGGTCGCTGAATGATGAGCATTGAGACAGTGGCTCCCTGGACGCTTACTTCGAGTAGAGCTCGACGATGAGCTGCTCGCGGACGGGCACGTCGATGTGCTCGCGCAGCGGCAGATCGCGGACCGTGACCTCGGCACCGTCGCCGGCTCGGTCGAGCCACGGCGGCACCTGTCGGTCGAGCGTGTCGAGGTTGTGGCGGATGACGATGAGGTTGCGGCTCTTGTCCCGCAGCGACACAACGTCGCCGCGGCGCACGCGGAAGCTCGGGATCGTGACGCGCTTGCCGTTCACGTTCACGTGGCCGTGGCGCACGAACTGGCGCGCCTGCGAACGGCTCGCACCCCAACCGGCGCGGTACGCGACGTTGTCGAGACGCAGCTCGAGCATGCGGAGCAGGTTCTCGCCGGTAATGCCCTGCTGGCGGTTCGCCTCCTCGTAGAGGTTGCGGAACTGCTTCTCGAGGATCCCGTAGATGCGACGAGCCTTCTGCTTCTCGCGCAGCTGGATCTGGTACTCGGACTCACGCGGCCGGTCGCGGCCGTGCTCGCCCGGGGGGTAGGGCCTGCGCTCGATCGGGCATTTCATCGTGTCGCACTTGGGGCCCTTGAGGAAGAGCTTCATCTTCTCCCGCCGGCACAGGCGGCAGACGGGTCCGGTGTAACGAGCCATTTCTTTACCTCAGACCCTGCGCCGCTTCTTCGGGCGGCAGCCGTTGTGCGGGATGGGGGTGACGTCCTTGATGCCGCCGACTTCGATGCCGACGTTCTGCAGCGAGCGGATGGCGGTCTCGCGGCCGGAGCCGGGGCCCTTGACGAGCACGTCGACCTTGCGGACGCCGTGCTCCATCGCGGCGCGCGCGGCCTTCTCGGCGGCGAGCTGCGCGGCGAACGGGGTCGACTTGCGCGAGCCCTTGAACCCGACGTTGCCGGCCGACGCCCACGACAGGACGTTGCCGTCCGGGTCGGTGATGGCGACGATCGTGTTGTTGAACGACGACTTGATGTGCGCGATCCCGAACGCGATGTTCTTGCGCTCGCGACGGCGGGGACGTCGACCGCCCGTCTTCGGCTTTGCCATTACTTACGAACCTTCTTCTTTCCGGCGACGGTCTTCTTCGGGCCCTTGCGGGTGCGTGCGTTGGTGTGGGTGCGCTGGCCGCGGACGGGCAGGCCCCTGCGGTGACGGATGCCCTGGTACGAGCCGATCTCCATCTTCCGCTTGATGTCGTTCTGGACGTCGCGGCGAAGGTCGCCCTCGACCTTGAGGTTCGCGTCGATCCAGGTGCGGAGACGCGTCACCTCTTCCTCGGTCAGGTCACGCACGCGCGTGTTCTCGTCGATGCCGACCCCGGCGCAGACCTGCTTCGCGGTCGTGCGGCCGACGCCGAAGATGTAGGTCAACGAGATCTCCAGCCGCTTCTCGCGGGGGATGTCGACGCCTGCGATACGTGCCACTCGCGCTTGCTCCTAACCCTGGCGCTGCTTGTGCCGCGCGCTCGCGGTGCAGATGACCATCACGCGCCCGTGGCGGCGGATGACCTTGCACTTCTCGCACATCGGCTTGACGCTTGGACGAACTTTCACGGAAGACCTGACCTACTTGTAGCGGTAGACGATCCGACCTCGGGTGAGGTCGTACGGGGTGAGCTCCACCTGGACACGGTCGCCGGTGAGGATGCGGATCCGGTTCATGCGCATGCGCCCCGAGCTGTGGGCCAGCACTTCGTGGCCGTTGTCGAGCCGAACCTTGAACATCGCGTTGGGCAGAGGTTCGACGACCTCTCCCTCCAGCGTGATCCCTTCCTCTTTGGGCTTGTTGGCCAGCGGTCCTCCCTGGGGACGTTGAAACGTGCTGTACTTGCGGCTGGTTCCGGCTCCCGCCGCCGGGCAGCGCCCCCCGTGGAGAGGGCGCGCAGGCGCGACGGGCCGAGGGTCAAGGGTAGCGCGAGACGGCCGCGTCCACAAAAG
>DASVEG010000016.1:0-8696 GCA_036380695.1 Acidimicrobiales bacterium | reverse complement strand
GAGATCGGCCAGCTCCGCAAGTTCGACCTCGAGGTGCCGGTCAAGCCGACCGACATCCCCCTCCACCTGAAGCAGGCGCTGATTGCGGCCGAGGACCGCAACTTCTACGAGCACGGCGGCGTCGACGTTCGCGGCACGATGCGCGCGCTCTACCAAGACGTGCGCGGCGGCGGCATCCGCCAGGGCGGGTCGACGATCACGCAGCAGTACGTGAAGGACGCGTACGTCGGCAAGGAGCGAACGCTCCTCCGCAAGGTGCGGGAGGCGGTCGTGGCGAGCCAGCTCGACCGCCAGCTCGACAAGGACGAGATCCTTTTCCGCTACCTGTCGCGCGTGTACCTCGGCAACGGTGCGTACGGCGTCGGCGCCGCGTCCGAGATCTACTTCCACAAGCCCGTCAACCACCTGTCGGTGTCGGAGGCCGCGACGCTCGTGGGCGTGATCCCCGCGCCGTCGCGTTACGAGCCCATCGGCAATCCCATCAACGCGGAGACGAAGCGCAAGATCGTGCTCGACGCCATGCTCGGTGAGGGATACCTCGACGAGGCGCAGCACAAGGACGCGTCGGAGCAGGTGCTCGTGAACTGGAACCCGGATCCCGCGCAGCGTCCGGGGCCCGGCGTGAAGCACACGATGGTGTTCGCACCGCCGACGGGCAACCAATACGGCAAGTACCCGTACTTCATGGACTACGTCCGCAAGTACCTCGAGGCGAAGTACGGCGAGGACAAGGTCTTCCAGGGCGGCCTGCGCGTGCAGACGACGCTCGACCCGAAGGTGCAGGACGCCGCGGAGGCCGCGGCCAACAAGGCGCGCGCGAACGTGCGGCCGGCGAAGCTCACCAAGGGCGACCGAAAGGGCCAGGACACGCCCTTCGAGGTCTCCATCGCTGCGGTCGAACCACCCACCGGCTTCGTGAAGGCGATCGTCGGCGGCGCGGACTTCAACGCGGGCGGCGCCAGCCAGGTGAACCTCTCGCTCGGCGCGTGCCGCCGTCCTGCAGAAGGCACACCGGTCGACGTCGAGGCCGAGTGCTGGCCGCTGGCCGACAAGAACCAGTACCCCGAGAGCGGGGGCAGCGGGCGCCAGCCGGGTTCGTCGTTCAAGCCGTTCGTGCTCGCCGCCGCGCTGGAGAAGGGGATCCAGCCGACGAAGGTGTACCCGGCGCCGAGCCAGTACCGCGTGCCGGACTGCAAGCCGACGCCGAACTTCGACTGCACGATCGGCAACTTCGAAGGAGGCGGGGGCGGGAGCGCGACCCTCCGCGTCGCCACGCAGAAGTCGTACAACACCGTCTACGCACAGCTCATCCGCGACGTCGGGTGCAAGGAGACCGCGGAGATGGCGCGCAAGCTCGGTGTCACCTCCGCGTGGTACAGCCCGCGCGTGCACACCTGCTCGGGCAGCTACGCGCTCGGCACCCTCGACCTGTCCCCGCTCGAGATGGCCACCGGCTACGCGACCTTCGCGAACCGCGGCGTTCGGCAGACACCGACGCCGGTCGTGCGGGTGGAGGAGCCAGACGGCGAGGGTGGGTTCAAGGTGCTCGAAGACAACCGCAGCCGCGAGGGCCAGCGGGCGATAGACGAGATCGTCGCCGACAACGTCAACGACATCCTGAAGGGCGTCATCACCGGCGGCACCGGCACGAAGGCGAACATCAACCGGCCGGCCGCGGGCAAGACGGGTACGTCGCAGTCGAACCGGAACGCATGGTTCGTCGGGTACACGCCGACCCTGTCGGCCGCGGTGTGGGTCGGCTATCGCGACGAGCCCATCCCCATGCGCGGCATCAAGGGATGCGCGCAGATGACCGGCGGTTGCCTGCCCGCGCCGACGTGGCGCGACTTCATGTCGGTCGCGCTGAAGGACGTGCCAGCCACCGAGTTCAACGAGCCCGCGCCGATCAAGACCATCACCGACCGTCTCAACAAGCAGGCCCGCACCGGCATCGACCCCGGCGGGCAGCGCAAGCCTTCCGGCACCGCTCCAGGCGGCCCGTACGAAGTCGGGCCCGCCCCGCCCACCGCGTTGCCGCCCGAAACCACGACGACGACGGTCGACGACGGCAGCAACCGTCCGCCGGAAGACACGCGGGACCCACCACCGACGACGACGACGGTGCCGCCGACCACCACGACCACGCGCCCCGGCGCGGTGCCGAGGCCGTAACGTGAGGGCACCATGGCGACGTTGACCGGCCGCCGCGACGCCGACGCGGAGATCTACGACGAAGAGGCGTGGCGGCCGCCGCCCTGGAAGGAGCGTCTCGTCCCGAAGACGATCCTCGGGATGGTCACGCTCATCCTCGCGACGTCGATCGGCGCGGCGTTCAGTGGCGCGGTCCTCTACGCGTATTACGACTACCGCCTGTCACAGAACGAGAAGCGCATCGGCAGCTTCGTCGAGGACTTCGACGGCCGGTTCAAGACCGCGATGGACACGATCGCCGCCGAGCGCGACGCGGCCAAGGCGGAGGTCCGCAAGGAGCTCGAGCCGATCAAGAAGATCCGGGCCGAAGGCGAGACGCTCGAGGCGCTCATCAAGAAGTCGTCGCCTGCGGTGTGGTTCGTCAACACCCTCGACGAAGCGGGCCAGCCGTCCGTCGGCTCGGCGTTCGTCGTCGCGTCCGACGGTGAGCAGTCGCTCCTCATCGCGTCGTTCGCGACGGTCCGCGCCGCGACCCGCCAGCCCGGCCCCGTCGTCAACATCCGCAAGGGCGACGAGCAGATCAAGGCGACGTTGTGGACGTGGCACGAGGAGAAAGACCTCGCGCTGCTTATCGTCCAGAAGGCCAACATGCCCAAGCTGGAGTTCGCTCCGAAGGAACCGCCGCTGAAGATCGGCGAGCGGGTGTTCTCGATGTCGGGTCTTGGGGCGTCCGGAGGCGCGGTGAGCCAGGGGTTCGTGGCCGACGTGTCGTCTGCCGGCGTGCAGCACGACGCCGCGGTCGGCTCGGCCTTCCAGGGCGGCCCGCTCCTCAACGACAAGGGCGAGGTCCTCGCCATCTCGTCGCGGGCGTATGCCCCGCTCGGCTTCGGCACCGAGGCCGTGTTCTTCGGGGTGCCCATCCGCACCGCCTGCGAGAAGGTGCTCAAGTGCCCCGACGGCGGCGCCCCCACCCGCGGCGACCGCTGACCATCCCCGACCCGCGGGCCCCACCCGCGCTTTCCGTCGAGAACGCCCCTGCAGGGCACCTTGCTGCCGGAAAGCGAACGGGGATGGCGGGCGTAGGGTGATGGCGTGTTCGCCGCGCTGGCGTTGCTGTTCCTCGTGGTGCCGTTCGTCGAGTTGTACCTGCTGATCCAGGTCGGCCAGACGATCGGCGCGTTGTGGACGATCGCGGTGCTGGTCGCCGTGAGCGGCGCCGGTGCGTGGCTCGTCAAACGGGAGGGTCTCGCGACGCTTCGCCGCGCGCAGGTGCAGATGAGCAACGGCCGGGTTCCGGGGACCGAGCTCATCGACGCGGTGCTGATCGTCTTCGCTGGCGCGTTGCTCGTGACCCCCGGGTTCCTCACCGACGTGCTCGGGATCCTGCTCCTGGTGCCGCCCGTCCGCGTCGCCTTGCGAAGCGTGGCCCGCAAGCGCCTCGCGCGCCGCCTCGACGTCATCGAGATCGAGACCCTGTGAGCGCGCCCGACCCGCGATCGCTGCCGGTTCGCGACGCGGCCACGGTGATGCTCGTCCGCGACACGTCGGCAGGCATGGAGGTCTTCATGCTGCGCCGCAACCTGCAGTCGGACTTCGTCGGTGGCGCGTACGTCTTCCCGGGAGGCGCGGTCGACGAGGCCGACCGCCACGCCGATCTCGAGGCCGTGTGCCGGGGACTGAGCGACGACGGTGCGAGCGCGCGGCTCGACGTGCCGTCCGGCGGCTTGGCGTACTGGGTCGCCGCGATCCGCGAGTCGTTCGAAGAGGCGGGGGTGCTGCTGGCGGTGCCGAACGACGGCGACGACGTCATCTCGTTCGCCGATGCCGACGTCGCCGAGCGCTACCGGCTGCACCGCAAGGCGGTCGACACGGGCGAGAAGCGCCTGATCGAAGTGTGCGCCGAGGAGTCGCTGCAGCTCGCGGTCGGCGGGGTGCACTACTTCAGCCACTGGATCACGCCCGTCGGGCCGCCGCGCCGTTACGACACCCGCTTCTTCGTCGCGGCCGCGCCAGCCGAGCAGGTGCCACTGCACGACGACCGGGAGACGATCGCGAGCTTGTGGGTGCGCCCGCCCGACGCCCTCGACCGCCACCACCGCGGCGAGCTCGAGATGATCTTCCCGACGGTCAAGAACCTCGAAGCGATCGCGCGGTTCGACCGCAGCGCCGACCTGCTCGCCGCCGCGGCCGCCATCACCGACGTGCCGCCGATCCTCCCGCGCATCGTCGACGACGAGGGGGGCACGCGGATCGTGCTCCCCGGGGACCCCGCGTACGACAAGCCCGCGACCCCAGGCGCATGAGCGAGCTCGTACCCGGCCGGCCTTCATCGATCTCCAAGCGCGTGCGGCGGATCGTCGCGCCCAACCCGGGCGTGATGACGGGCCCCGGCACGAATACCTACCTGGTCGGTCACGACGAGGTCGCGGTGATCGACCCTGGGCCGGCCGACGACTCGCACCTGGACGCGATCGCGGCGGCCGGCGGCGACCGCATCCGTTGGATCGTCGTCACCCATACGCACTCCGATCACTCGCCCGGTGCGCAGCCGTTGCGCGAGCGACTCCGCCCCGACGTCCTCGTGCTCGGCTTCGAAGGCGGCCGCGACGGGTTCGACCCCGACGCCGAGATCGGCGACGGCCACACGATCGACGCCACCGAGTTCACCCTGCGGGCGTTGCACACCCCGGGCCATGCGTCGAACCACCTCTGCTACCTCCTGGAGGAGGAGCGGCTGCTGTTCTCGGGCGACCACATCATGAACGGGTCGACGGTGGTGATCGCTCCGCCCGACGGCGACATGGGCGCGTACCTCGCGTCGCTCGACCGCCTGCGTTCGATAGGGATCAGCGCGATCGCCCCTGGCCACGGCGCGGTGATCGACGACCCCGTCGCAAAGATCGACGAGTACGTCACCCACCGCCTCGCGCGTGAGGAAGCCGTGGCCGCGGCGCTCGCCGAGAAGGCGCCCGCGACGGTCGAACAGCTCGTGCCCGTGGTGTATCGCGACGTCGACGAGTCGCTGTATCCGATCGCGCGGTTCTCGCTGTGGGCCCATCTGCGCAAGCTCCACACCGACGGCCGTGCGACGACGGCCGATGCGGACGACCTCACCGCGCCGTGGGATGTGCCCGCAACCGGCTGAAGTCGCCGACCCGGAGGAGAAGGCGACACCCCTGCGCCCGTCGAATTGCTATGCGAGCGCCGATGACGAGCCGTAGCACGGGATACCCGCACCTCCTCCCTCTCGACGCCGCCGCTGAGGCGCTGCAGCTGCCGACTGCGGCGGTGCGATCGCTCGCGGCCTCCGGCTACCTCCCCCTCGTCGAGGTCGACGACGGTGACGGCGGGACGGCGCCGCACGTCGCGCTCACGGACGTCAAGGCGTTCCTCGCGCGCAACGCAGACAACGGCACCGGCAACCTCTTTCTCTCCGAGCCGGGCAGCGTCGACGCTGGCGACCTGCTCGACGCGCTCGACGGGCAGTGCGAAGCGATGGCCATCCGCGCCTACGAGATCTTCGCCGAGGTGTTCCCCGACTCGCGAACGTGGGGGACGCAGGAGCGGGGACGCTTCATCGAGCAGGCGAGGTCGCGTTTCGAGGCGATCCTCGCCGTGGCGAGCCAGGGCGCCGAGGTGGACGAGGCCTTGGTCGGCGACCTGGAGGAGGTCGGTGCCGCCGCGGCGTGGGCCGGCTCTCCCTTGCCGCAACTGCTCGTCGTCCTCCGCATCAGCCGCGACCTCGTCGTGCAGACGGCGATCGAGGTTGCCGACGAGCGCGGTCGCCATTGGAGCCTGCCGCTCGCCCTGCTCCTCACGCGCGTGCTGCCCGCGATGGACCGCCTCACCGACTCGATCGCGCAGGGCTACTGGGCCGCGGTCATCGGGCGGGAGGCCGAGCAGAAGGCTCGGTACCAGCACGTCGTCGAGCACTCGTCAGACGGCGTGTACGAAGTCGACCTCGACGGGTGCATCCAGTACGCCAACCGTTCGCTCGCGGTCATCCTCGGCCGGCCGCTCGAGTCGCTCATCGACGCGCGGCTCGCCGACGTCGTCACGCCAATGGACGGCTCGGTCGAGCCCTTGATGACGGAGCCCCCTGCGGGATCGCGCCGGCTCGAGCTCGCCCTGGTGAGGGCGGACGGCGTTCGCCGCGTCGTCGAGGTTCGCATGACGACCCGCACGCGGGACGGCCAGCCCGTCGGCTTCCAGGGCGTCGTCCGCGACGTCACCGCGGTGCGCGACCTCGAGGCGGACAAGAACGAGTTCCTCGCCTTGATGACCTACGACCTGCGCCAGCCGTTGACGACCATTCTCGGGCTCGGCGCCACCCTCGAAGCGCACGCTGGCGAGGTGCCGGCCGATCGTGTCGCGCACATGGGCGAAGCGATCCGTCGCCAAGCCGAGCGCATGAGCAGGCTCGCCGACGACCTCTACGACATCAGCCGGCTCGAGGCTCAGTCGCTGCTGCTCAGCCCCCGCCCCGTCGACATCGCGTCGGTCGTGGAGTCGGCACTCGCCAGCGTCCCCGACAGCCTGGGCGTCACCGTCGCCATCCCCCGGGGGATCGACGTGCTCGCCGATCCCCGCCGCCTCGAGCAGGTCGTCGCCAACCTCGTGGAGAACGCGCTCACGTACGGCGCGCCTCCCGTGGAGGTGCGCGTGGAGGAGGTCGGCAGCGACGGGCGCCTCGAGCTCGCGGTCATCGACCACGGGTCTGGGGTGCCGTCGGCCCTCGTGCCCAGCCTCTTCAACCGCCTCCGGCTGCTCGCCCAGCGCGATCGCGACCGCAGCCGGACGGGGCTCGGCCTCTCGCTCGTGAAGGGGCTCGTCGAGGCCATGGGCGGCCGCGTCTGGTACGAGCAGGCCCGCACCGGCGGCGCCGACTTCCGCATCTCCCTGCCCGTCCCCCGCCGCCCCTGAGCGCGCTCTCTCTTTCGTTCTGGGTGGACCAGTCCGGCTATACGCCGGACTGGTCCACCCAGAACGATTTAGGGCGACGGTGTTGGAGCGGGGCCGAGGGCGTCCTCGACGGCGTCGAGGAGGCGGGCGGTGCAGCCGGCCATCTCGACGACGGGGAGCGCGGCCGTGGCGACGCGGTCGGCGATCGCGGCGAACGCCTCGGCGACGGCGCCTCCCGCCGCGAGCGCGGCCGGCTGGCCGGTGTCGCCGCCGGCAGCGACGGTCGGGTCGAGCGGGATCGACCCGAGCAGGGGAGCGCCGATCTCGTCGGCCAAGCGCTGGCCGCCGCCCTCGCCGAAGAGCGCGTACCGCTGACCGTGCTCGCACTCGAACGCGCTCATGTTCTCGACCACGCCGGCGATGCGCAGGTACCCCTTGCGCGCCATGTCGGCCGCCCGCGTGGCGACCTTCTGCGCGGCGAGCGAGGGCGTCGTAACGATCACCATCTCGGTGCGCGGCAGCATGCGGGCCAAGCCCATCTGCACGTCGCTCGTGCCCGGCGGCATGTCGATGAAGAGGTAGTCGAGCGCGCCCCACTGCACGTCTTCGAGGAAGTGCTGCACGGCCCGGTTCAGCATGAGCCCCCGCAACATGACCGCCTCGTCTTCCTCGGCGCCCTCGATCGAACCCATCGAGACGACCTCGAGCACGCCGTCGCCGACGGGCTTGCGAAGGGGGACGATGCGGACGCGCCCGTCGCCGTCCTTCTGCGCGTCGACCCGGCCCGACAGGCCGAGCATGCGCGGGATGGAGAACCCGCCGATGTCGGCATCGAGCACCCCGATCGTCAATCCGCGCCGCGCCAACGCGACGGCGAGGTTGGCGGTGACCGACGACTTGCCGACGCCGCCCTTGCCGCTGGCGATGGCGACGACGCGGGTCGTCGGCGGTATGTCGGTGGTGACGCGATCGCGCTCCTGCGCCTTCCACCGAGCGCGGGCCATCAACGAGCGCTTCTGCTCCGCGGTCATCTCCCCGAACGAGACCTTCACGCCCGCCACGCCGTCGAGCCGGCCGACGTGATCCTTCACGTCGCGCATGAGCTGCGCGCGCAGCGGGCACCCCGCGGTCGTCAGCGAGATGCGCACGTCGAGCGTGCCGTCGTCGAGCCACTCGTGACCCTTCACCATGCCGAGGTCGACGACGTTGTCGCCGAGCTCGGGATCGATCACCCCGCGGAGCGCCTCGATGACCTCGGCGTCGGTCGCGCGGGTGGCGGTTGTGGGCACGCAATAGATTTTACCGGGGTCCACGGGTAAAATCTCCGCCGTGGACGCCGACCGCCCCGCCGTCGAGCGGCTCGCCGTGTTGAAGGCCCTCGGCGACAACACGCGTTACGCCATCTACGTCGAGCTCAGCCGCACCGGCGCGGCCCGGTCGACCCAAGAGATCGCCGACGTTCTCCGGCTCCACCCCAACACGGTCCGCCCCCACCTCGAACGCATGCGGGAGGTCGGCCTCTTGCACGTCGAGACCGACAGCCGCGGCACCGTTGGCCGGCCCCAACACCGGTACCGCGTCGCCGCTGGCGCGCCGGCGCTCGGTGTCGATCCGCCGAGCTGGCAGGTGCTCGCCCGCATGCT
>DASVEG010000015.1:0-2295 GCA_036380695.1 Acidimicrobiales bacterium | reverse complement strand
CGCGTACTCGAGGAGGTCCCAGTCGGCCGCGTCCGAGCCGTACAACGCGAGCGTGCCGTAGACGAGCCATCCCTTGCTCGCCTCGACCTTCCCACCGGGGTGCACCACCTCGGGGTAGTCGATCTCGCACACGAGAACCGGCCGCTTGGCCAAGCGCGAGGCCAACGCTTCGGCCTTGCCGGCGCCGCGCATGAGCGGGTCCGCGCCGTAGTTCGTGACGTCGAGAAGCGCGGCGACCGCGGCCACGACCTCCTCGGTGGGCTTCGTCTCGTCGTCCTCGTCGCCGCCGCCGTCCCCGTTCTCGGTGCCGGCCCGTCCCTCGGTCTCGCCAGGCGGCTTCGGGGGCTGGCGCGGTTCGGGGCCGGGCAGCAAGGTGACGCGGACGTTGAGCTCTTCGCGTGCCATGACGATGGCCTCGGCCAGCGTCGCGGGCGTCACCCCGGCACCCGACGCGTCGAAGCAGAGGATGCGCGTGCAACGCCGCCGGAGCAGCTCGACGAGCCCGAGGTTCTCGACGTGGCCGCCGTCGGTGGTGAGCACCATCTTCGCGTCGGTCGGGTACTGGCCGACGATCTCCATCAGCCAGTACCAAAGTCGTGGTGAGCGGGCGAACGCGCCCGACCGCAGCGGCTTCTCACTGCCGAGCGCGTCCGCGAGCTGCGCCAGGTGGTGGGGGTTCGGCAGCCACGCGCCGAGGCGTGCGTTCGCGATCGCCATCACGGCGCCGATGCCGCCCTTCGAGTGCCGCCCCATCGCCGGCCCGAACGCGGCGCCGCTCGTCGCCACCGCTCCGAACAGCGTGATCGGTGACCGGTGCCTCGGGCCGAGCATCCCCTCGAGGGCGCGCGTCTTGACGTAACCGATCTCCGGGCCACCGCACGCGTCCGCGGTGAAGACGAACGACAACGCGCGCCGGCCGGGCGGTGCCCAGTCGCGACCGCTCGTCTGTGCCGCCGCGCACAGGATCAACTCCGGCAGCTGCCCGGGCCTCCGCCCGAGCTCGGAGAGGCGGGTGTCGGTACGCCAATCTGAGGTCTCACCATCGCGAGTCACCGCATACGGGAGCCACAGCCGCCGGTGGTAGAAGGGTCGGAGCGACCACGTGTTCACGTTGATGAAGTTGGTGATGACGACCAGCGCGACGGTCGCCCCCAGCCACCACCGCCAGGCCTCGACCGCGACGACGATCTTCATGTCGCCCTTCGGCCCGCGCGTCCACGCGTCCTCGATCACGTCGCTCACCGCGATCAGCAGCACCGCCGCCGTCAGCACGCCGGCGAGCACCTCGACGGCCCCGCCGAAGCCGACGTTCCGTGCGATGAAGTTCGACTTCTTCTCGCCCGGGGGCTTGGCGCGGCTCGCGACGTCGAGGCGGCGCTTCGCGAACAGGCTGCCGATGGCGGTGACGAGCGCGCTGAGCCCGGCCCACGCGATCGGAGGCTGGGGGTCGGTCGTCGGGGGCGCCGTCCCGGCCAGTTCCCCCGCCAGCTTGTCGAGCGCGACCGCCGCCGCGGTCGATCCCGCGGTTGCCTCCGCCGCACCGCCGGCGACCGCGAGGGCGAGGGCCTGAGGGGTCCGGGCCGAGGCGGTCGTCGTCGGACCGCCGACGAAGGGGGTGGTGCTCGCTGGTGTGAGGGCTTCTGCCTTCAGCGCGCGCGCCAACGTCGCGACCGCTTCGGTTGCCGTCTTGGCCGCGGTGGCCGCTTCGCATGCCCGGATCGTGACGCCGCGCGGATTCGGCTTCGCGGTCGGGCTCGGCTTGCACGTCTTCGGGTCGAACGCGGTGCCTGCGACCTCACGCGTCTCACCGTCCGGCTCCACCTCGTCGGCAAGGTGCTGGAGCGCGAGCGTCACCCGTTCGGATGCGAGGCGAGCGTTCGTCGCCGCGGCCTCGATGGATGCGTTGGCGGGGGCGTTGCCCGACCCGGTTGCAGGGTCGACCGCGGCGGCGGCCTTCGCCGCTCCGGTCGCGGCTTGAGACGCGCCGGCTGCGATGGCGTCGATGTGGGCGATCGCGTCCGATCGGTCGGGCTCGTCGGTCTCGATGCCGACGAGGCCGCCGATTCCGTCGACGACGTCGTCGACGTTCGCAGCGACGAACGGGAGCGCGATCGCGAGGGCGGCGACGAGCGCGACGCCGTAGCTCGCGGACGCCCTGGCCTGGTCGTGCGCGCGAGTGACGCGCCTCCCGTGGTCGTCCCTGCGGTCGAAGAGCCACCCGAATCCCTTCGAGAACAACCGGATCCCGACGAACACCACGAACACGAGCATCGGGCCTGCCGCGATGCGCAGGGC
>DASVEG010000014.1:0-11234 GCA_036380695.1 Acidimicrobiales bacterium | reverse complement strand
TCCACTCGCGACCGCGGCGGATGGCGACGACCCGCATGCCCGCGCGCGTCGGCAGCTCGAGCGCGGCGAGGGGGCGGTGCGCGATGTGCGACCCGTCGCGGACGGCGACGCGGTGCGACACCTCTTCGGCCGCGGACAGGTCGGCCACCAGGGCGCGCGGTATGCCGAGGCGGCGCGTGACGATGCGGGCGATGTCGACCGCGGCGTTGCCCATGCGCTCGATCGCCCCGATCACCTGCAGCACTGACGCCATCGCGTCGGCGTCGCGGGGAGAGCGCGCCGCCAGCACGCACACGGCGCGCATGTCGTGGACGAGGTCGGACAACGACTCCTCGAGGTCTTCGACCTCTTCGGCGATGTCGTGGTCGCCGAAGTAGAGCGCCGCGTAGGCGAGGTCGACCATCAGCTCGGAGGCGTCCTTGCCCTCGGCGAGCATGGCCTTCAGGGTGCGCTTGCGCTCTTCCATTGGAGAACGTCCGAATGGTAGATGGCCGTGCTCCTCGATGGCGCGGCGTCAGCCCGTGAGGCCGAGGGCGACGATGCCGAGCACGAGGGCGAACGAGCCCGTGAGGTCGACCGACGACGTCACCAACGGGATGCCGATGTTGTCGGGGTCGAGCCCGAGTCGGTACACCGCGACGCTGCCGTAGTAGACGACCGTCGACGCGAACACGAAGGTCGCGAGACCGGCGAGCACCGTCACCGCGACGAGCCGGAGCGGCCCAGGCGACGCCAGCCCCGCGACTCGCGCGACCGCGTCGGTGGCCAGCGCGACGACCACGAGCATGGGCACGGCAAACGCGAGGACGAGCCGCATGTCGTCGCGGGCGGCCCTCGGAGGGAAGCTCACCGGGTCGACGATGCCGAGGTGGAGCTTGCTCGACAGGCGGCTCGACAGGATGCCGCCGAGCGCGCCGGTCGTGGCGAGGAACGGCGGCACGAGCACGAGCAGCGCGGGCAGCGAGCGGAACGCGTCGAGACGCTTCTCGATGGCGAGCCCCGCGATCGTGCCGATCACCGTCGCCGCACCGTGGATGGGCAACGACTCGCGGACGAGCGACACGACGAGCGGCAGCTTCGACCGCAGGCCGGTGACCAGCGCGACGAGCGTCGCGACGGTGACGACGATCGCGAACGCCGGCGTTACGACGTCCCGCCGAGCGAGGAACGTGGCCAGGTAGAGCGACGGCAGCGTGAGCATGTCGCCCGCCGCGGTCACGAGCGGCGCGGCGACGTTGTCGAGGTCCCACTCGTAACGCGTCGCCAGCGCGGCGAGCCCAAGCGTGAAACCGAGCAGCCCTATCGACGCGAGCACGCCACCGCCCATCGAAATGGCGACGAAGTCGGCGACGGAGATCGACCCCTGCACGTGGAACGCGACGGCTGCCGCTTTGGCGAGGAGCGCCACCGCGAGGCTGAACGTCAGCGTGAGCACCAGCGTCGCCAGCACGTTCTGGCCGACGACGGTGTCGCGCCGGCGGGCGAGCGTGAACGTGCCGGTGTGGATCGCGGTCCCGAGCCTGCTCCCGAGCGCCCCGAAGATGTGGCCGCGCATGCCGATGGCAGCAGGCACGAGCACGAGGAGGCCGGGGAGGTCGCGCAGCGTCCCTTCGATGCTGCCGAGCGTGAAGCCGGCGACGAGGCTAGCGGCGGCCGCGCCGCACAACGCGACGAGGCCCTGGCCCAACGTGGCGACGTCGGGCCCGAGCAACGCACGGGCGCGCGAGGAGAGCGAACGGCCTGTTGCCATCGCTACTCGGAGGCTCCGATGCGTGGGCGCGCTCGATCACGCACCCGATCCTACCGGTGGGCCGCGTCGCTCCCTGGTGCTTCCGGGGGCACCACGACGGACGACTCGATGCGCGCGAGGAGCTTGTCGAAGCGGCGGTCGAGGTCGTCGTTCGTCACGACGTCGGCGAGCGTCATGCGGATGGATGCGAGCTCGCGCGCGAGGAACTCGGTGTCCGCGAGCGATCGCGCGCTGATCTCGCGATCCCGTTCGGTCGCGGCGCGCTCGCGCTCGGCCTGGCGGTTCTGCGCGAGGAGGATCAGCGGCGCTGCGTAGGCGGCCTGGGTGGAGAACGCCAGGTTGAGAAGGATGAACGGGTACGGGTCCCATCGCAGGCGGACCGCGACCACGTTCACGGTGATCCACATGATGACGATCACCGTCTGGGCGACGAGGAAGCGCGCGGTGCCGAGGAAGCGGGCGATCCCCTCGGAGAACCGGCCGAAGGCCTCGGTGTCGTAGTGCACGCCAAAGCGGATCCCCTGGCGCGGCGCCGAGAGGTCGCTGGCCCGCCTCACGATGCCGGAGCCTCGCGGCGGCGGCGCCAGTCCTCCGGCAGCACGTGGTCGAGCACGTCGTCGACGGTGACGACACCGACCAGGCGACCAGCCGCGTCGCACACCGGCACCGCGACGGTGTCGTACGCGGCGAGCAGGCGCGCCACCTCGGCCTCGGGCACGTCTGGCGCGATGGGCACGTACGCCTCGTCGATGCAATCGCCGACCCTGCGGTGCGGGGGTTCGCGCAGGAGCCGCTGGAACCCGACCTCGCCCACGTAGCGTCCAGTCGGCGTCTCGAAAGGCGGCTCGACCACGAACACCTGAGCGGCGATCGCGACGGCGACGTTCGGCTCGCGGAGCCTCGCCAGCGCTTCGGCAACGGTGACGTCGGGGCCGACGATCAACGGCTCCGGCGTCATCAGGCCGCCCGCCGTCTTCTCCCCGTACGCGAGCAGGCGGCGCAGGGGGCGCGCCTCGTCCGGCGTCATCGCTCCGAGGATCTGCTCGCGTTCGGCCGCGGGCAGCTCGGCCAGCAGGTCGGCGGCGTCGTCCGGCTCCATCTCCTCGAGCACGACGGCGACGCGCTCGACGTCCATGCCCTCGATCAGCTCGACCTGCTCCTGCTCGGTGAGCTCCTCGAGGAGGTCGGCGAGCTGGTCGTCCTCCATGGCCTCGGCGAGCTCGTGGCGACGGTCGGCCGACATCTCCGATATCGACGACGCCGCGTCCGCCGGGTGGAGGTCGCGGAACGACGCCAGGTGTCGGGCGAGGGGCCCGGCATCGAAGAGGTGGCGCACCTCGCGCCAGTCGACGATGCGGCCCGCGCGCCGGCGCAGGATGCCGGCCGCGCCGAGGGAGACGGTCGCGACCTCCCACGCCCTGAACTCGCGCGGCGTCGCCCGCAGCCCGACGTCGTTGACGACCTCGCCGCCGACCCGCCGGTCGACGACGTCGGCCTTGGCGAGGATCTCGCCCTGTCGGCGGTGGAAGCGGCGCACGTCGAGCGTGCCGGTCGCGAGGCGCACGCCGTCCTGGTCGATCTCGCCAACCCTGGCTGCGTTCACGAAGATCTGCCTGCGCTGCACGCTCGCGACGAAGCCGAGCACGCGTGGCCCGGAGGCCGGCCCAGACGGCGCGAGGACGACGTCGTCGATCTTGCCCACCGCGACGCCATCCGGGCCGATGAGCGGCAGCCGCGTGAGGCGTGCGACGTAGATGTCGCGGTCGCGCACCACGACAACCTAGTGAGCCGAGTCAGAAGTCGGCGAGCAGTGTCGGCGCGCCATCGGTGTCGCTCGCAAGGCCGCAGGACCGCAGCCGTAGCCTTGCCCTACGGCAAGGGCCGAGAACGCCGGGAGCGGCGCCGATGGCCGTCGAGGTGCCGGCGAACTCTGACTCGGTTCACTAGAGCCGAGTCGGCGCCCGACGCGACGAGCCGCGCGTTCGCGACGCGGGTAGCGTCCGCGGCCATGCCGGAGCCCATCGCCGACCTGCTCGACGCGTTCCTCGCCGAGGACATGGAGGAGAACCCCGTCCGAGCGACGCAGCTCGGCATCGACGGGCACGACGACCGGCTCGGCGAGTTCACGGCGGGCGACTTCGAGCGCCGGGCCCGCAACGACGACGCGTGGCTCGACCGCTTCCAGGCGGTCGGCGACGACGGGCTCAGCCTCGACGAGCGGATCGACCGCGACCTCGTGCTGTCGACGTTGCGTGGCAGGCAGATCGTGCGCGAGTGGGCGGCGTGGCGGCGCGACCCGTCCGCGTACGTCGGCCCCTGCCTCGGCGGCGTGTTCACCCTGTTTCTGAACCGCGCCCACCCCGAGCCCGAGCTCGTCGCCAGCGCGGCGGCCCGGTTGCGCGCCGTCCCTGGCGTGCTCGCCGCGGCGCGGGAGAACCTCGACGCCGAGCTCGCGAGCCCGCTCATCGTCGAGCGGGCGAAGGGCTCGTGCCGCGCCGGCATCGCGTACGCCCGCGACATGGTGCCCGCCGAGGTGTCCGACCCGGCGCTGCGCGCCGAGCTCGCGGAAGCGGGTGCCATCGCCGCCGGCGCGCTCGAAGGCTTCGCCGGGTTCCTCGACGAGCTCGCCGCCGCGGCGCAGGGCGACTGGGCGCTCGGCGAGTCGATCTACAGCGCGTTGCTCCGAGAGAAGGAGCTGCTCGGGTACGGCGCCGCGGAGATGCGCGACCGTGGCCGTGCCGCGTACGACGAGGTCGACGAGCAGATGGCCGAGCTCGCCGAACGCATCGACGGCAGCCGCGACTGGCGCGCGGTGGTGGAGCGGCTCAACAAGGACCATCCGTCGTCGCCCGAGGAGATGCGCGACGAGTACGCCGACTGGACCGAACGGGCGAGGCGCTTCCTCCACGAGACCGAGATCGTCACGATGCCGGACGGCGAGGAGTGCCGGGTGCTGCCGTCGCCGCCGTTCCAGCGGCCGCTGCTCGCGGTTGCCTCCTACAGCGCGCCGCCCGCCTTCAAGCCGTCGCTCACGGGCACGTTCTTCGTGCCGTTCCCTCCCGACGGCACGACGCCCGACGAGGTGCAGAAGCGGCTGGAGACGAACGCACGGGCTTCGATCCCGACGATCTCGGTGCACGAGGCGTACCCGGGACACCACTGGCACCTCATCACCGTGCAGCAGAACCCGCGCGCCGTCCGCAAGGTGTACGGCACCTCGTACTTCACCGAGGGCTGGGCGCTGTACGCGGAGCGGGTGATGCGCGAGCACGGGTTCTTCTCCGATCCGCGCCACGAGCTCTGCCACCTCGACGCTCGCATCTTCCGGGCGGCGCGCATCGTGGTCGACACGAGCCTCCACATCGGCGACATGACGTTCGACGAGGCGGTGAAGTTCATGTCGACGAACGCGTCGCTCTCCGAGCCAACCGCGCGCGCCGAGGTCGGCCGGTACTGCTCGTGGCCGACGCAGGCCGCGTCGTACCTCACCGGCGCGCTGGAGATCGAGCGCATCCGCGACGTGTACCTGCGCGATGGCCGCGGGTCGTTGCGGGAGTTCAACGACACCATCGCGGGGTCGGGCATGCTGCCGATCGAGCTGGCCGAGCGCGCGGTCCTCGGGGGTTAGCCGCCGGCGAGGGGCGCGGCCGTCAAGCGGGCTCGGCGGCGGCGCCGGTACCTGCGGGCGGCCCACGCGGCGAGCGCGACGATGGGAACGAACGGCACGAGGAACCCGACGACGACGAGCACCACCTGGCCGATGTTCAGCAGGGTGACGGCGCCGCTGCGAAGCCCTCCGAGGAAGCCGGGCAGGTCGTCCGACACCGCGACGTCGTTGCGCTCGGTGAGGCGGACCGTCAGCGTCGCCAGCGCGACCTGATCCTCGAGGACGCGTGCGCGTCCTTGCAGCGACTCGAGCTCGGCCTCGCGCTTGGCGAGCTCGCCCTCCACCGCGACGACGTCGGCCGCGCTGCCGGCCTGAGCGAGCAGCGACCGCAGGCGGTCGACGCTCGCTTGCGCGGACTTCAGCCGGTTCTCGACGTCGACGACCTCCGCCGTGACGTCCTCGGCTTGCAGCGTGCGGCGCAACTCCTTGCCGAGGTCGGCGACGGCGTCGACCGTGGCGTCGAACGCGTCGCTCGGGACCTTGAGCGTCAACGTCGTCTCGTCCTCGTCGGTCGTCTGCGCGAAGACGAAGCCGTCGTTGGCGTCGGTGATCTCCGCGGCTTTGGCCGTCGCCTCGGCCACGGACGACACCCGCACGACGAGATCGCCGGTGTACACGACGTCGCGCCGCTCGGCCGGTTGCGCCGCCGACTGGAGCAGGACCGGTGCGTCCTTCGCCGAGCCACCGCCGGATGCGCCGCCGTCCGCGTCGCCGGTCGCCCCGCCGGTCGCGTCGTCGCCCGTGCTGCCGCAGGAGGCGGTCAGCAGGAGGAGGGCAAGGGCGAAGGTGGACGTTGCGAGCGTTCGATGCCGACGCAGATGGCGCACGAACGCAACGTTACGGTTTCGTGACGAGCGATTGGTGTCGGGGTCGCGCTAGAGACATGCCATGGGTGTTTCTGAAGGCGAATGGCGCGACGCCTCGTTCGAACGGGTCGACATGTCCGGCGCGCGGTTCCGGGTCGTCGACCTGCGCGGCGCGCGCTTCGAGCACGCCGACATGCGAGGCGTCGTGATGCGGGGCGTCGAGCTCTGCGACGTCGCCATCGACGGTGAGGTCGTGAACGTCACGATCAACGGCGTCGACATTGCGCCGCTCGTCGAAGCCGAGCTCGACCGGCGCGACCCCGAGAGGGCGAAGATGCGCCCGACGGACCCCGACGGATTTCGGGAAGCGTGGGACATCGTCGAGCGGCGGTGGCGGGAGACCGTGGCGCATGCACGGCAGCTCGAGCGGCGCGACCCCGCCCTGCTGCACGAGTCCGTCGACGGCGAGTGGTCGTTCGTCCAGACGCTCCGCCACTTGCTGTTCGCCACGGATGCGTGGATCCGCCGGGTCGTCCTCGGCGACCCGAGCCCATGGGACGCGCTCGACCTCCCGTTCGACCAGATGACGCCCAACCCCGCGGTGCCATGGGATCGCGCCGCCCGCCCGTCGCTCGACGAGGTGCTCGCCCTCCGGGCCGACCGCATGGCCACCATGCGCGGCGTCGTCGACGGCCTCACCGACGAGATGCTGCAGTCGAGCACCACGCCGGTCGACGCCCCCGGTTGGCCCCGACCCAACAGTTATGCCGTCCGCGACTGCATCCTCATCGTCCTCAACGAGGAGTGGCATCACCGCCTGTACGCGGAGCGCGACCTCGCGGTATTGGAGTCGCGCCGCTGGTGACGGTCCTCAATCACCACAACGGGTCGAGTGCACCCGGTGGTCGGGTTGTTCGGGTCGTGCCGTCGGGGGTGGTGACTTCGAAGGTGGCGTCGGGCAACAGCTTCGCTTGCCAGTGTTGGTCGTGGAGGAGGTGGTGGTGCCTCGTACACAGGAGCACGAGGTTGTTGACCTCGGTGGGTCCGCCGTGCTCGACGTGTCTGATGTGGTGGCCCTCGCACCAGTTGGGCGGGCGGTCGCATCCGGGGAACCGGCCGTGCCGGTCGCGGATCACGATCGCATTCCACAGCGGCGTCGGGATCGTTCGAGTCGACGTGCCGTAGTCGAGGACCGCGGACCGAGCCGTCACGACTCGATGCGCCACGCTGTCGCAGAGCAACCGGGCGATCGTGTCGGCAGCGATCGCCATGCCGTCGACCGTCTCGCCACGCCGGCCTGCCTCGAGCTTCTCGACGTCGACGAGGATGTTGAGGTGCGGCCGATGCCGGCCGCCCGGTCGGACCCTCTGGTGGTCGAGGTAGAAGCGGCAGATGTCGACCAACGCGTCGGCCCGCCGTTCCGCCGCCGTGCGCGCGGGTTCTCCGGGTGCGTCGGTGGTGGTGGCCAGGCGGATGGCGGTGGCCACGATGGCGCCGCTATCGGCGTCGAGGGTGCCGTCGATGGCCCAAGCGTCGCCGACGGGCGGGACGTGCAGGCGGCGCTCGCGGGTGTCGATGGCAGGCTCGGCGTCGAGTTCAGCCACGGCCCGCGCTCGCCACTCGCGCATCACCCGGGTGACGTCGTTCGCCGGCAACGAGGACAGCGTCGGGACGAGCGACTCCTCGTGTTCGCCCAACAGCCCGGCCGTCGTATCGGTGAAGACGGCGAGCACGGCGTCGACCTGCGCGCTCGACAGCGCACCGTCGCGCCACGCGGCAGACATCGCCGGCAGCCGCGCCATCCGCTTCGCGCGCGTCGCGACCCGGCCCGCGTCGCGGCGCGACATCCCGGCCTCGGCCGTAACCATGCCGTCATCGAGGTGGCGCCGTCGCACGCCCAGAGCCCGCTGGCGTCGTAGTCCGCGACGCCAGCCGCGACCTTCGCATCGAGGCGGTCGCGCAACTCGATCACCTCCCGCAATGCATCGCGATCGACCGGAACATCCGTCTCCTCGATCGCCGCCGCAAGCTGCTGGAACCTCCCCTACTCGTACATATATTCGATCCCGAATACAACCGATTCCAGGAGGCATTCTCGCGATTCTTTTCCACAGATCGCCGCAGCGGCGCGTCAGCCCACGATGCGAAAACCCACCAGCCCCTCGGTGACTTCCGGCACGACCTCGACGCCGTCCACCCGCGCACGCGGCGGGCCCTCCCGGCACCACTCGACGCACGCGGCGACGGCGTCGACCGACCCTTCGAACACCGCCTCGACGCGCCCGTCGTCACGGTTCCTGACCCACCCCGCAACGCCGGCATCACCGGCGACCCGCGCACAAGAGTCGCGGAACCAGACGCCTTGCACCCGCCCACGCACGACGACGCGCGCCCGAACCATCGCGACGACGGTACGCACGAACGTCTGCGACAGTGGTGCGCCGATGCTGCTCGACCTCGTGACCGTCGCCGTGATCGGCTTCGTCGGGTTCCGGCTCGTGAGCGCGTTCCGACGGGCGACGAAGCGCGACGCCACCAGCCTCTCGCTCCAGATCGTGCGCGGGCTTCGCCCGCGACACTTCCTCCCGATCCCGCTGGTGCTCGTGCTCGTGCTCGTCACCGCGGCGCTGCTCGTGCAGGTACCAGGGCTCGACTTCGGCTGGTGGAGCGCGATCGGCGGCGAGGGCAACGCTGCCTTCGGCTCGACCGAACGCACCCGGGGGACGCCGCTAGAGCTCCTCATCCCCCTCGTCTTCGTCCTGCTGCTGCTCCCCGCGCTGCCGCTGTTCGCCCGACGCGAGGAGGAGATCTTCCGGCTGGGTGCCGAGGACTGGTCGATGGCGAAGCGGGTGTTGAAGGCGATCGTGTTCGGTCTCGTCCACGTCATCGTGGGCATCCCTATCGGCGTCGCCCTCGCGTTGTCGATCGGCGGCGCCTGGTTCACGCTCGCCTACATGCACGGCTACCGCCGCGGCGGCCGGGCCGAGGCGCTCATGGAGAGCACGCGATCGCACACGGCGTACAACGGCACCATCGTCGTGCTGCTGCTGCTCGCTCTCGCATACGAAGTCGCCGTCGAACTGACTGCGTAGATTCCCCCTGTGCTCGTGGTCGCCAGCGCGAACGGGAGCGTCGGCATCGACGCGGCGTGGGACGTCATCGCCGCGGGCGGATCCGCGCTCGACGCGGTGGAGAAGGGCACACGCCTCGTCGAGGACAACCCGGACGACCACACCGTCGGGTATGGGGGCTATCCGAACCTCGACGGGGTCGTCGAGTTGGACGCGTCGATCATGGACGGGTCGACGCGCGAAGCGGGAGCCGTCGGCGCGCTCCGCGGTTACCGCGCCGCGATCACCGTCGCCAGGGCCGTGCTCGAACGCCTGCCCCACGTACTCGTCGTCGGAGACGGCGCGGCGCGCCTCGCAGGCGAGATCGGCCTCGAGCCGGAAGACCTCCTCACGGAAGCGGCTGACGAGGTGTACCGCGCCGGGCTCGCAGGCACGCTGCCCGAACACTCCCTCGGCGCGCGGATGCTCGCACTCGTCGCGTCCCTCACGAGCGACCCCGAACGCGCCGCGGGCACCGTCAACTTCCTCGCCATCGACGGGCAAGGGCACCTCGCGTCCGCGGTCAGCACGAGCGGGTGGGCGTGGAAGTTTCCCGGCCGCCTCGGCGACTCCCCTGTCATCGGCGCCGGCAACTACTGCGACGACCGGTACGGCGCCGCCGCCTGCACCGGTTTCGGCGAGCTGGCGATCCGCGCGTCGACGGCTCGCACCGTGATCGCGGGTCTCGCCGCGGGCAAGTCGGTGGTCGACTCCGCCACCAGCGCCGTCCACGAGTTGTACGACATGGGCATGCCGCCGGAGCGCGTCGTGATGCACCTCGTCGCCATCGATCGCGACGGCGCGCACGCCGGTGTGTCGACGCGCGCGGACACGTCGTACGTCTACCGGGCAGACGGGATGAGCGCGCACGACCAGCTGCCGCGCGTCGTCGTCGAACCACCGGCGGCGTCCTCGTGATCGAGGTCGACGGGCTCGTACGCGACCTCGGCGGGACGCGTGTGATCGACGGGTTGACGTTCACCGCGAACGGCGGCGAGATCACGGGCGTCCTCGGCCCGAACGGCGCCGGCAAGACGACGACCATGCGCGTGTTGTCGACGCTGCTGCGCCCCACCGCGGGACGTGTGGTCGTCGCCGGGCACGACGTCGTCGACGACGCGATCGAGGTGCGCCGCCGCATCGGCCTCGTCACCGAGGAGCCGAGCCTGCTCGACCGCCTCACGGTGCGCGAGCAGCTCGTCTTCAGCGCGCGCATGTACGACCTGCCCGACCAGCGGATCGACGACCGCATCGAACTGCTGGTCGCCGTGCTGGGTCTCGAGGACGGCATCGACAAGCGCGCCGGCACCCTGTCGAAGGGCAACCGCCAGAAGGCGGCGCTGGCCCGCGCCCTCGTGCACGATCCGCCCGTCCTGCTCCTCGACGAGCCGACCGCCAACCTCGACATCGTCGCCCAGGCCGGCATGCAGCAGTTGCTGCGGCGCCCCGACGTGGTCGAGGGGAAGACCGTGTTCCTGTCGACGCACGTGCTCGACGAGGCCGAGCGGCTGTGCGACCGGGTCGTCGGCATCGTCGGCGGCAAGACGGTCGCCGCCGGCACTCCGGACGAGATCGTCGCGGCGACAGGAGCGGCGTCGTTCCGCGATGCGTTCCTGTCACTCGTCGCCGAGACGACGATGGCCGAGTAGCGGCGTCATGGCACCGCGACACGCGCAGCTGCTGTTCCGCCGCGAGCTCCTCGACTTCCGGCGGGAACGGCGGGTTTTCCGCCGCCTCTTCCTCCAACCGCTCGTGTTTATCGTGCTCATGTCCGCGCCTGTGCTCCTGGTGCAGCGGGCGCAGGCGCGCGAGCACAAGGACGTCTTCGACGTGGCGGTGCAGGGGCCGGTCGACGCCGTGCCCGGCCTCGCCGAAGCCCTCGATCGCGACCCCCTCAACCT
>DASVEG010000013.1:0-14965 GCA_036380695.1 Acidimicrobiales bacterium | reverse complement strand
CGTCACGCAGGATCAGGATCGACCACCGGTCGCCGATGACTTCGACGGTCCGCGCGATCGAACACGAGGCCGCGTCTGTTGGCTGCACGCGGCGCACCGTAGCAGGTCAGTTGCACGATGCAACTCAGTCACGTTTGCTCGTTCTGGGTGCAGAAAGCCTCGCCTAGCGAGTGTTTTCTGCACCCAGAACGGAAAGGTCAGTGCGGGGCGGCGGCTCGGTCGACGAGCCAGAGCACGCGCTCCGCGGTGACGCGGCCGGCTGGCACATCGTCGCCGTCGTGCACGGCCTGCATCGCGCTTCGCTTCGTGTCGCCCTCGACGGTGAACAGCGCGAGCCGCGCGCGGGCGATGCCCGCGTAGGTCAGCGTCATCCGCCGGTGCGGGTTGCGGCCGGTCGGGTCTTCGTTGGTGACGACGAGGCGGCCGGGGTCCGCGTCGAGCGCCTCCGACCCGGGAAACAGCGACGCGGTGTGCCCGTCGGGGCCGAGGCCGAGGTGGACGACGTCGAACCGGGCGAGCTCGCCGACCCTGAAGTGGTACGCGTCCGGCCCCTCGTCGCACCGCATCGGATACACGGCGTGCGCGGCGCCTACCCGTTCGAGCAGGCACTCGCGACCGAGGCGCTCGTTCGACTCGTCGGAGTCGGGCGGCACGCACCGCTCGTCGCCCCAATAGACGTCGACGTGCCACCAGTCGATCTCCTCGGCGCCGAGCGCGGCGAGGCGCTCGTAGCACCGCCGCGCCGTGTCGCCACCGGAGAGCGCGATGGAGAAGTGCTCGTTCGGCCTGGCGTGATACGCCTCGATGACGCGGTCCGCGAACTCGCCTGGGACGTCGTCGACGACGACGAGCTCTCCGTTCACGAGCGGGACTCTAGGGTCACCTGCGGTCAGCGAGCGCCACCGCGGCGCGCAGCGCGTGCTCGTACACGGGATCGCGGTACAGGCGCGACAGCGCCGTGGCAAGCCCCCAGGCCGGTGTCGCGTCCGGCAGGGGGACGACGACCTCGGACGTCGGCCCACCCTCGAGGTCCGCGCGCGCCCGTACGACCCGCTCGTCGTCGCGGCGGAGGACTTCGAACGTGCCGGCGCGACCGTCCGGCGCGACGGCCACCACCCGCATGCTCACGTGCTCACCGGCGACGAGGTGGACCTCGGGCGAAGGCAGGCGCAACCGGTCGGCCACCCAGCCCGCGAGCAGGTGACGGGGGCCGGTACGACCCGCCACGCGTACCGACCGCACGTCGCCGAGGAACGGGCGCGCGTCCGGGCCTTCGAACAATCCGGCGAGCAGCTCGCGCCACGGTTGCAGGCGCTGCCACGACAAGTCGACGACCGGCCGGCGCCGGGTGACGCGCGCGAGCGAACCGAAGCAATCGGCGTCGCCGAAGTCGCGGGCGTCGACGAGGACGACGTCCGCCGCGGCGAGCAGCGGGTCGTCGTCGGCAGGGAGCCCGTCGACGAACCACACGACGACGGGGAGGTCGGCGATCGTGAAGGGTTCGATGAGCGAGTCGAGGTGGCGAGCGGCGTCGTCCCGAACGCAGAGCTCGACGTCTTCGAACCAGACCTCCTTGCCGTCGGCCTCGCCCCCGAGCAGCCGCACGCTCGCGTCGATCCCTGCGTCGGACGGCGCGGCGTCTGGGTCGGAGAGGATCGTGAGGACACGGGCGGGGTGCCGGCCACCGAGCTCGTGGAGCGCGGCGAGCGCGCGGTCCGCCGACGCCGCCCTCGTCGCGACGACCACCAACGTGAGAACGCTCGTGCGGGTTGCCGGCATCGGCTCGGGGCGTCGCAAGTCTTCGAGGGCGGCGACGACGTCGGCGACCCGCACGCCGTCCTCCGACCACACCGACAGCGTCAGGGGCTCCGCCACTGGTGCCCCTCCCGCTCGACGAGCTGGTCGGCGGCGCGCGGCCCCCAGGTACCTGCCGGGTACCGCGCGAGCGGCGCCTGGTGGTCTGCCCACGATTGCAGGATCGGTTCGACGATCCGCCACGACTGCGCGACTTCGTCGCTGCGGATGAACAAGGTCGGGTCGCCGACGAACGCGTCGAGGAGGAGGCGCTCGTACGCGTCCGGCGTCTCCTCGACGAACGCCGCGCCGTACGAGAAGTCCATCGACACCGTGCGGATGCGGAACGCCTGGCCGGGCACCTTCGCGCCGAAACGGAGCGTGATCCCCTCGTCGGGCTGGATGCGGAGGATCAACGCGTTGCGATCGAGGCCACGTGTCAGCGCGGAGGAGAACGGCAGGTGGGGGACGCTCTTGAACTCGAGCGCGACCTCGGTGACGCGTTTGGGGAGGCGCTTGCCCGTGCGGAGGTAGAACGGCACGCCCGCCCAACGCCAGTTGTCGACGTAGAGGCGCATGGCGACGTAGGTCTCCGTGCGGCTCTCGCGATCGACGCCTTCCTCCTCGCGATAGCCGGGCACCTCCTCGCCCTCGACCCACCCGCGTTCGTACTGCGCGCGGATGACCTCGCCGATGACCTCGTCCGGCGCCAGCGTGTCGACCGCGCGCAGCAGCTTCACCTTCTCGTCGCGGATCGACGCGGCCTCGAACCGCGCCGGCGGCTCCATCGCCGTGCAGGCCAGCACCTGCATGAGGTGGTTCTGCACGATGTCGCGCATCGCGCCCGCCTGCTCGTAGAACGCAGCGCGGTGGCCGACGCCGACCGACTCCGCCACCGTGATCTGCACCGCGTCGACGTACCGCCGGTTCCACACCGGCTCGAAGATCGCGTTCGCGAAGCGCAGCGCGAACACATCCTGCACGGTTTCCTTCCCGAGGTAATGGTCGATCCGGTACAGCTGCTCCTCGTCGAACACCTCGTGCAGTTCGGCGTCGAGCGCGTGCGCGGTCGCGAGGTCGCGCCCGAAGGGCTTCTCGATGACGACGCGGACGAACCCGTCCGCGTGCGCGGGTCGGGCCATGCCGTGCTCGCCCAGCGCTCGGGCCACCGGGCCGAACGCTGTCGGCACGGTCGCGAGGTAATGGACGCGGTTGCCCGCGGTGCCGATCGTGCGGTCGGCGTCGTCCAAGACGCCGCGGAGCCGTTCGAAGGTCGACGTGTCGGAATAGTCGCCAGCGACGTAACGAAAGCGTGACGTGACGTCGCGCCACTCTGGCCCAGCGTTCTTCACGGTCTCCGCCATGCGCGTACGGAAGTCGTCGTCGGTCCACTCGGTGCGGGCGACGCCGACGACGGTGAACCCCGCGGGGAGCAGCCGGCGGGCCGCGAGCCGTTCGAGCGACGGCATGAGCTTGCGTGCGGTCAGGTCGCCCGACGCACCGAACACCACGAGCGCCACCGGCGGGGCCCGGCGCTCGCTGTCGAGGCCATCCATGAGCGGGTTGGCCGGCAGGGGAGTGGCGGGAGCCTCAGCGATCGGTCGCAGCCGCCTCGGGCCCGGCGCCCGTCTCCGACTCGCCGGCCGCGGCACGCGCCGTCTCCGCGGCCGTCGCCTCGGTGAAGAACTGGTGACCACCGAACTGGTTGCGCAGCGCGGCGACGATGCGCGCCGCGAACCGTTCGTCGTCGCGGCTGGTGAACCGCGCGTAGAGCGAGGCCGCGATGACCGGCGTCGAGACCGCGCGTTTGATGCCCTCCTCGACGGTCCACCTGCCCTCGCCCGAGTCCTCGACGTACCCACGCACCGAACCGAACGCGGCAGGGTCTTCCAGTGCGAGCTCGGCCAGCTCGAGCAGCCACGAGCGCACGACCGAGCCGTGGTTCCAGAGCGCGGCGACCTCGTGCAGGTCGAGCGCGAACTCCTCGGCCGCTTCGAGCAGCGCGAACCCCTCGGCGTACGCCTGGAGCATCCCGTACTCGATGCCGTTGTGAACCATCTTCGTGAAGTGGCCCGCGCCCGACGGGCCTACGTGCGCGTAGCCGTCCTCCGGCGCGAGGGCGTGGAAGATCGGCTCGAGCCGGGCCACCGCGTCGTCCTGGCCTCCGACCATCAGGCAGTAGCCGAGCTTCAGACCCCACACGCCCCCCGACACGCCGGCGTCGACGAACGCGATGCCGCGATCGCGGAGGCGAGCGCTGTGCTCGATGGCGTCGGTGTACCGCGAGTTGCCGCCGTCGACGATGGCGTCGCCCGGGTCGAGCAACTCCGCCAGCTCGTGCACCGTCGTCCTCGTGGGTTCGCCTGAGGGCACCATCACCCACACCGCTCGCGGCGCGGTGAGCTTGGCGACGAGGTCGTGAAGGGTCGCGGCGCCGATCGCGCCCTCGCTCTCCGCGGCGGCAACCGTGTCGGGGTTGCGGTCGAACGCGACGACCTCATGGCCGTGTTCGATCAGCCGCGCCGTCATGTTGCCGCCCATCCGGCCAAGGCCGACCATGCCGAGCTGCATCGACCTAGGTCACCTCCTCGACGGAGTCGACCGGCACGCGCACGACCCGGCGGTCGTGCGACCGCAGGCTCTCGTAGTCGCCGATGGCCTGCGCGGCGATCAGCGTGCCGAAGTCGTACGCCGCGCCCGGGATCGGAAGATCCGCGGTCGGCTTCGCGGGCACGAGCTGCACGGCGACGACCGAGGCCGGCCCGCCCTTGTGCAGCTGCCCGGTCGAGTGGAGGAACCGGGGGCCGAATCCCGCGGTCACCGCCACCGGGACCTCGTCTCGAACGCGGCGGCGCAACGCATCGAGTGCGCCCGCCTGGTCGTAGGGCAGGAAGGCCTGGATCGACACGTAGTCGCCGGGCTTCACCTCACCCGCGAGCCACGCCGTGACCTTGCCGGGGTCGTGCGCGCCTTCCGGCTCGCGCAAGGGAAGCGCGTCGAGAACGCGCTTGGTGTTCTCCTTCGACTCCGAGACGTTCGGCTCGTCGAACGGGTCGATGCCGAGCGCGTGCCCGGCGATCGCGGTCGCGATCTCCCAGCGGTAGAACTCCCGCCCGAGGTCGATGGGCGCGCCCATGTGCACCGACACGACGAACCGATCGTCGCCTTCCTCGGCCTCGGTGGTCGGCACGGGGATGCAGCCCGTGCCTTGCTTGCCCGTCGACTCGGCGATGAGCTGCTCGATCCACAACCCGAACGCCGCGCTGGCCGGCGCGGTACGGACGGTGACCTTGTCGCGGCCCTCGCGGGCCGCTTCCGCCATGGCCATACCGAGCTCGATCGCCTCGTCGACGTCGACGTCGACCGCGACGGTGCAGAGCTGGTCGATGTCGTAACCCACCAACGCGGCGGGCACGAGGCCGAAGTACGAGAGGACGGAGTACCGGCCGCCGATGTTGGGGTCGTTCTCGAACACCCGAGCGAAGCCGCGCTCGCGAGCGAGGTCGCCGAGCGACGTACCGGGGTCGGTGATCGCGACGAAGCGCTCACCCTTGCCGCCGAGCCGGTCCCATGCGTGCGCGAGCAGCGACTGCACCTCGAGCGTGCCGCCCGACTTCGACGACACGAGCACCAGCGCGTCGGAGAAGTCGACGGACGCGATGGTGCGCGGATCCGTGGTGTCGAGCACGACGAGCCGGTCGGAGCCCACTGCGCCGCGGAGCACTTCCGGGCCGAGCGACGAGCCGCCCATGCCGAGCAACACGATCTTGGACGCGTCGATCGACGCCGCCCATGCCGTCAGGTCGTCGGCCTCCTCGCGGTACCGGTGCGGGCTGTCGACCCAGCCGAGCCGGCTCGCGGCGACGGAACCCCGCGGCCAGAGGGTGACGTCCTTGGCGAGGAGGCGCTCGCAGACGTCGCTCACGACAGCGTCGCCGCCTTGTCGCGGAGCGCCTGCAGCAGCTCGTCGAACGACTTCACGAACGCGGCGACGCCTTCGTCCTCCAACCGCCCGCCGACGTCTGCGATGTCGACGCCGACGGCTGCGAGGCGATCGAGCGTGTCCCGGGCATCGTCGACGCGCTGGTCGATGGTGCGGGCGACGGTGCCGTGGTCGAGGAACGCGTCGACGGTGGCGTCGGGGATCGTGTTGACGGTGTCGGGCCCGATGAGCGTGTCGACGTACAGCAGGTCGGGGTATGCGGGGTTCTTCGTCGACGTGGAGGCCCACAGCGGCCGCTGCACTCGCGCCCCTTTTGCCGCCAGCGCCTGCCACCGCGAGCTTTGGCTGCCGAAGGTCGTGGCGAAGAGGTCGTACGCGAGCTTGGCCTGCGCGATCGCGGCCTTGCCTCGCAAGGCCAGCGCGTCGCCGGTGCCGATCGCCTCGAGCCTGCGGTCGACCTCGGTGTCGACGCGGCTGACGAAGAACGACGCCACGCTGGCGACGGTCGACGGGTCGCCACCCGCGGCAACGAGCTCTTCTAGACCGGCGAGGTATGCCTCGATCACCTCGGCATAGCGCTCGACACTGAAGATCAAGGTGATGTTGATGTTCCGGCCTTCCGCGGTCATCTGGCGGATCGCCGGAATCCCCTCCGCCGTGCCGGGGATCTTGACCATGAGGTTGGGCTCGTTGATGGTCTGGTGGAACCGGCGCGCGTCGTCCGTCGACGTGGTCGTGTCGCGTGCGAGCGCGGGCGACAACTCGACGGAGACGAAGCCGTCGCGGCCGCCGCTCTCGTCGTACACCGGCCGCAGCGTCGCGAGCGCGGCGCGGATGTCGTCGAAGACGACGTCCCAATACGCATCCTCGACCGACTTCTGACGGATGAGGTCGGCGAACTGCTCGTCGTAGTCGGCGCTGCCGGCTATCGCCTTCTGGAAGATCGTCGGGTTGCTGGTGACGCCCCGTATGCCTTGTTCGACGAGGCGCCGGAGGCCGCCGTCGCGCAGGCTCTTCCGCGTGAGGTTGTCGATCCACGGGCTCTGGCCCTGGTGCTCGAAGAGGTCGTGAAGGCGCGTGCGGGTCACGCGTCGGACCCTACCCGTCGACCCGCGCGACGACCTCCCGGTACCACGGCCGCTCGATCACCCACGTGTTCGCCTGCGGGTCGCGCCCTCCGCCTGCCACGGGCGCGGACGCCACCGGTTCGAAGGTGATCGTGAAGTCGGCGGTCGACGGCCGGCCCGCGTCGATCCACGCGCGTGCGTGGGCGAGCAGCGCGTCGGCCAGCGCTTCCCCTTCTGGCCCCGACCACATCAACTCGGCGGTCGCGGCGGACATGATCGCCGTCGACCCCTCGCCGTCGTTGAGCGTCATCAGGTGCGCGGCGCGCCGATCGGTGAGCGACAGGACGAACGAAAGGTCCCACGTGCGGCCGTCGACGGCCTCGGCGACGTCGGCCGGTATCGCACCCTTGCGAACGTCGTCGCGTGGGCCGGTGCGCCCTGGCGCCAGCCACGGCCCGCGCCAGGCCGACTCGCCGCGCATGTGCACGAAGGCCGAGCGTCCGACGATGCGGCCGACGGGCGTGTCGCCGTCCCCCCGCTCGACGCGGACCAGAGGGTGAATGCCCGCGTGGTGGAGGGGGATGAGCGCGAAGCCTCCCGACGCGAGCTGCTCGACCCACGCCGGCGACAGGTCGTGGCAGCCGGCCGTGGCGACGATGCGGTCGAACGGCGCCCGGTCGGCTGCGCCGGCGAACCCGTCGCCAGCCCGGCACTCGACGTTGCCCAGTCCGTGCCCGCGGAGTCGGGCAGCGGCCCGTTCGACGAGGTCGGCGTCGAGGTCGATCGTCGTCACCGCGCCGGCGTCGCCGGCTAGGTGGGCGATGAGCGACGCGTTCCACCCACTCCCCGCGCCGATCTCGAGCACCCGTTCGCCGCCCTGCAACTCGAGCAGCCGGAGCATCGCCGCCACGATCGCCGGGGCCGACGCCGTCGTCCTCGTCGGGCCGCGGTCGCGCGGCGGCTCCAGGCCCATCGCCCGCTCGGTCGAGTAGACGAGTTGGAGCGCCCGTTCGAGGTGGTCGCGCCGCTGGTCGGCGTGCACGTCGGCGTGCAGCCGCCACTCGCCTTCCTCGGTCCAGAAGTGGTCGACGAACCGGTGGCGAGGCGTCGCCGCCATCGCCTCCACCACGCGGTCGCCCGCGCCCCGGGCCCGCAAATCGTCGAGCAGCCGCGCGAGGTGCGGCGCGGCGAGCTCGTCGAGGCTGGTCATCGGATGTCGCTCACCGCCCCACCTCGCGGCGCGCTTTCCGTCAACGACCGCCCCTGGGAGGGCACGTGACGGACGACCTCGGGGAACGGCGGGCGTCCGGGGAGCAACCGCTAGCTCTTCGCCAGCCCTCGCACGGCGTCGGCGATGGCACGCGCGTCGATGCCGGCGTCTGCGAGCAGTTCGGCAGGCGTTCCCGACCCCGGCAGGTCGCGCACCGCGAGCTTGACCACCCGCAACACCAGCCCGCAGTCGGAGAGCGCGTCGAGCACGGCGTCGCCGAGCCCGCCCTCCGGCCAGTGGTCTTCCGCGACGACCACCCGGCCGCCGGTGGCCGCGGCCGCGTCGCGGAGCGTGGCGCCGTCGACGGGCTTCACGGAGTAGAGGTCGACGACGCGAACCGCAATTCCCTCGCCTGCGAGCGCGTCGGCTGCAGCGAGCGCCTCGTGGAGCGTGATGCCGGCGGCGACGACGGTGACCGCATCCTCCCCGGACGACCGCAGCACACGCGAGCCGCCGACCTCGAACGTCTCGTCGGGGGCGTACACGACCGGCGTGTTGCCCCGCGTCGTGCGCAGGTAGGAGATCCCGGGCTGGTCGGCGAGCAGGGCGACGAGGCGCGCCGTCTGGTTCGCGTCGCAGGGGTACAGCACCGTCGACCCGTGCAGGGCGCGGAACTCGGCGAGGTCTTCGAGCGCCATCTGCGACGGGCCGTCTTCGCCGATCGAGACGCCCGCATGCGAGCCGCATACGGAAAACGTGGCCCGGCTGATCTGGGCCATACGGACGAAGTCGTAGGCGCGTGCGAGGAACGCCGCGAACGTCGACACGAACGGCTTCCACCCCTGCACTTGCATGCCGACGGCCGTTGCGACCATCTGCTGCTCGGCGATGTACATCTGGAAGAACCGCTCCGGCGCGATCTTCTCGACCGTCTCGGAGAACGTCGAGTTGCCCACCTCGCCGTCGATGGCGACGACCCGCGCGTCCGCGGCCACGAGGGCGGCGAGCGCGTCGCCGTACGCCTTGCGCGTCGCGACCTTGGCCCCGAGCTCGTACACCGGCAGCTCGAGCGGGCCGACCTCGAATCGATGGGCGTCGCCGCCCGCGCCCGCAGGCGGCGACACCGCGATGCGCAGGTCGCGGCGGCCGCCCAGCTCCTCGACCGCGGCGGTTTCGTCGTCGAGCGGCTTCCCGTGCTTGTCCGGCAGGTCTTCGACGGCCTTGACGCCCTTGCCCTTCTTCGTCTTGGCGACGATGCAGGTGGGCCGCCCCTCGACGCCCCCCGCCTCGGCGTACGCGGCGTCGATCTGCTCGACGTCGTGGCCGTCGATCTCGATGACGTGCCAACCGAACGCCGCGGCCCTCGCCGAGTACGCGCCGAGGTCCCAGCCGTGCATCGTCTCGCCGCGCTGGCCGAGCCGGTTGACGTCGATGACGGCGCACAGGTTGTCGAGCCCTCGGATGCCGGCGGCCTCGAACGCCTCCCACATCGAGCCCTCGGCCATCTCGCTGTCACCGCACAGCGCCCACACCCGGTACGGCAGCCGGTCGAGGTACCGCCCGGCCATGGCGACGCCGACGGCGATCGGCAGGCCCTGGCCGAGCGAGCCGGTCGCGACGTCGACCCATGGGATCAGCGGCGTGGGGTGGCCCTCCATGCGGCTGCCGAACTTTCGGAACGACAGCAGCTCGTCGTCCTCGATCGCGCCGCACGCCTTGTAGAGCGCGTAGAGCAAGGGCGAAGCGTGGCCCTTCGAGAAGATGAGGTGGTCGTTGTTGGGGTCGTCGGGTCGCGCGAAGTCGTAGCGAAGGTGGTTGGCGGCGAGCACCGCGACGAGATCCGCGGCGGACATCGAAGACGTGGGGTGGCCGCTGTTCGCGGCGGCCGCCGCTCGTACCGAGTCGACCCGGAGTTGTTGGCCCAGTTCCCGCAGTTCGTCGGCGCTCACCACGCAGGCGACCCTACCCGGCGGTCACGCGATCCCGGAGCAGCGCGATCGACGCGGTGAAACCGTGGAGGAAGTTGCGTCCCGAGACCGGGCCGAACTCGCCGGCGGCGAAGAACCCGGCGGCCGGGATCGTCCCGAGCTGCTCGGCGAGCACCCCCGCGTCGTGGTCGGGTTCGCCGAACGTGTAGACGCCGCGGCCGTTGCACGTGAACAGCAGCGCGCTGTGCGCGGATCGGTTGACGAGCAGGGCACGCAGGTCTTCGTCCGCGGTGACGGCGTCGCGCACGTGGAACTGCAGGGTGGTCCCGACCTCCACGTGGTCCGCTATCGCGATCGCGCCGCTCGACTGGTCGCCACCGAGCACGTTCCGCACGAGGAAGTCGCCGCGCCCGAACTCCGCCTTGTGCTCGTCGATCACGCGACCCACGTGGAGCCCACCGGCGGTGAGGAGGTGCGCGTCGAAGCTGCCAGCGTCCCGCACGACCTCGGCCAACCGCTCGAGCGGCGGTCGCCCACCCAGCCCGCGCACGACGTTGCCGTCGGCCGCGGTGACCGACCACGCCTCGCCGACCGGCCGGCAGCCCTGGCTGACGACGGGCTCGACCTCGACACCGGGGCCGAGGAATGCACCGACCGCGCCGGACGTCACGAGCTCGCCGTCAAGGACGAGCCGCGCACCCCCCGGCGTGCGCGCCGCCGAAGCCATCCCGCCGACCACCGGCAGACCTGGCCACTGCTCGTCGACGAACGCGAGGAACGCCTCGGCGGGGAACGAGTACGGATCGGCCAGGAGCACGAGCGCGCTCGGCTCGAACGGCAGCTCGTCCGCGTCCGGCCACCCCGAGATCCCGACCTCGCCCTGGCCGACCGGCACCGCGGTCAACCGGACCGCCTCGACGCCGCCGGTCACTCCCGCCCACAAGCTCATCGCGGGTGCCTCCTCGACCTCGCGAGCGACGCCGACGACGGATACCGCGCTGCACCCGATCAACAGGGCGGGCTCGAGGATGGTGCGTATGGCGTGCACGATCGACGGCAGCGCGGCCTCGTGGGTCGCGGTCACGAACACCATGGCGACGTCCGGCCGCGCGGGGAGCTGTTCGAGCACGCGTCCCGTTGCCTCGCCGATGGCGTGCGCGGCGTCCGGGTGCTCGGACAGCGCAGCCGCGAAGGGCACTATGTCGCCGGGAGGAGGGTGAGCGGCACGACGGTGACGGGACCGTCGTCGATCTGGCAGTGCGCCTCGATCGTCCCGTAGTCCTCGAACGTCAACTCGCCCCGCACCAGCCGGTACCCGAACTTGCCTGGCTCCACCTGGAACGGCATGACGCTGCGGGCGACCTGTTCGCCCGCCCCATCGCGGAAGACGACCTCCAGCGCGCCGAACCCGGTTTCGCCTTCCCGGCAGCGCACGAGCACGACGAGGTGCGGCGACAGCGACACCGGTGGCGGGTTGGGCGCGGCGAACGAGAAGTGCACGCCGAGGAGGTCGATGCGGGTCGATGGCCCAGGGGCCTGACGGAACTCGATGTTCTCGACGAACGTCGCCGACAAGATGTCCACGGCGACGGACGCTACCCGGGCCCCGTCAGGCGGCCGGCACGCCCTCGCGCGGCGACGCGACGACCCGCCCGTAGCCGTTGCTCGTGGCGAGCAGCGAGCGGTGCGTGCCGCGGGCGACCGCGAAGCCGCCGCGGAACACGAGGACCTCGTCGGCCGCGTGCAGCGACGCGGGCGTCGGGTGCGCGACGAGCGTGGAGCGCCCGGCGACGGTGAGCCTGCGCTCGCCGCGGTCGAGCTGGTACTCGGCGGTCAACGCCCTGAGGTGCGTGACGGGGTCGAGGTCGCGCAGGTCGATGCCGTCGATGCCGACCCGGCCGCGGGAAGGCCGGCGGCGACCGGCGAGCAGGTCGAGCACCGCGTCCGGCCCGCCTTCGTCGCCGTCCGCGACGAGCGCGACGGTCTGGCCCGGCTCGACCACGAGGGAGAGGTCGCAGAGCGCCCACGTGCAGCGGCGGCGATCGTCGACCCACGCACCATCGAGCTCGACGAAGCCGAGGGGCGCGCGGAGGGGGATGTTCACTCGTCGCCCCCACCGCTTGCGTCGGTTGTCGCCTCACCTGCGCTCGCGTCGTCGGCGTCGACCTCGGTCTCCGGGTCGAGGCCCGCTCGCCGCAACAGCAGCTCGCGCACCGTCTCGGCTTGCGACGGCGTCAGCTTCTGACCCCGCTCCCAGTCCGGGTGGCGCTCCACGAACGTCTCGTAGTCGTTCACCGCGAGCACGTCGCGAGGGTCGTCGTCCGAGCTCACCTCGACGACCAGCCGCCTGCCACGGCGCCCGCCGGGGCCGCCCCTCGCGCGCACGCGCTCGTGCGTTCGCTGCTCGTGCTTGAGGTCGCGGAGGTTCACGCGGATCGCCTCGACTTGCTTCATGGCCTCGCGCACCTCGTCGCCGAACTTGATCCCGAAGGCGCCGAGCGGAGCTGCGAACCCGACGTCGCCGTCGTCTTCGACGATCTCGTCCTCTTCCGGCTCGGCCAGCAGGTCGACCCCCTCGGTCTCGGTGGCGACGAGCTCGTCGAGACCGAACCGGGCGAACTCCTTCTCGAACGCCACGGCGAGCGACGGGTCCTGCTCGATCAGGCGGCGGTAGAGCAGGACGGTGAGCGCGGCGGACACGGGCCCACCGTCCGCTGGCGGCCCTCCCGTCTGGACCTTGCGGGCGAGGCGGCGGCGGTGGCGCTCTATCGCCGCGTGGGTCGGCATGAGCTTCCTCGCGTAGTCGTAGCGCCCGGTGGGCTCGCCGCCGGCGGTGACGGACTCGACGAACGCCTGGAACATCTTGGAGACGCCGCCCCGCCCGAAGCCCTTCACCGCCCGGAGCTTCTCGAGTTGGTCGTCGTTGACGTAGACGGTGACCTTGGCCATCCGGGGTTCTCCTGTCGGTATTCCGGGCGCACCCATGGCGGACGCCTATGGATGTACAGCCGTGGCGTACACCGATGTACGCCACACTTGCCTACATCGGCACCATACTCACCGGGAGGCGGGTGTCAAGCGATCGTGACGTCGATCACATCGAGGTCGGGCGACAGCGTGACGACGTCTGCCCGGCGGCCGGCCGCGAGCGCGCCGCGGTCGGCTGCGCCGACGAGCCGGGCGGGCGTCGTGCTCGCGGCGGCGACCGCGTCCGGCAACGGGATGCCGCACTCGTGGACCATGCGGCGCAAGGCCGCGTCCATCGTCAACGACGAGCCCGCGAGGGTGCCGTCCGGCAACCTCGGCCCGCCGTCGCGGACCGTGACCTCCCTGCCGGCGAGGCGCCAGGAACGCCACGCCACCGCGTCGGTCACCAGCACCCAGCCGCCGGATCCCTTGGCCCTAGCGGCGGCCCGCAGTGCCGCGGGGTGGACGTGCACGCCGTCCGCGATGAGCGACGGCGCCAGGCGATCGTCGGAGAGCGCGGCGCCCACCAGCCCCGGCGCGCGGTGGTGCAACGGTCCCATCCCGTTGAACAGGTGGGTCACGAGCCGGGCGCCCGCGTCGGCGGCCGCCCCGGCCTGCTCGTAGGTCGCGGTGGAGTGCCCGACGGAGACGAGGACACCGCGGCTCGCCAGCAAGGCGATGGCATCCGTGGCGCCGGCCAGCTCGGGCGAGAGGGTGACGACCCGGACGACGTCGCCGAGGGGGAGCGCGCGCAGCCAGTCGAGGTCGATCGGCGCGAGCCACTCGCGAGGGTGGGCCCCGGGGGCACCGCCGAGGAACGGTCCCTCGAGGTGCACGCCCAAGATGGAGGGCACAAGGGTCGGCGCCGTTGCCGGCGCGAGCTGGCGCGCCATCGCTTCGCGGACGCGGGCGATCCGCGCCGGGTAGGCGTCGAGCGGCGCGGTCACGAGCGTGGGGCACCAGCTCGTTACACCGGACGACGAGAGCAGGTCGCCGATCCTCGCCCAGTCGGCGTCCGAGCGCGCGGCCGCGCAGTCGACGTCGTCCATGCCGTTGACCTGCAGGTCGACGAAGCCAGGGCACAGGATGCGATCTGGCACCGACGCCCTTGCGCCGTCCGGCACCGGGCGCACGGCGACGACGGTGCCGGCGTCGACGACGACCTCGCCGGGCTCGAGCACGCCGTCGGAGGTGACGACGGTGGAGGCACGCAGCACGTCGGGCATGCCGCGAGTCTTCCCGCTACGACGCGAGGCGCTCCTGCACCCTCGCTTGGTCGAGGCGGACCGTCGCCCAGCCGCGCCACGCGAGCAGGCGCACGAGCCACCAGCCAGGGTCGACCTCCCCCTTGGCGAGCGCGAGCTTCGCCGACGTCGCCACGGCGTGGTGGTTGTTGTGCAGGCCCTCGCCCATCGTGATCAGCGCGAGCCACTGGTTGTTCGTGGCCTTGTTGTCGTGCGGGCGGCTGCCCCACATGTGGCCGATCGCGTTGATAGCCGCGTTCAGGAGAAGGTAGAGCGCGGTGTGCAGGACGGCGCCGAGCAGCCCCGCCCACGGGCCGAGCACGAGGCACAACGCGGTGATCCCGAGCCCCAGGCCGAGCCATGGCCGGTCGAACAGGGCGCGGTCCCAGCGGTCGGCCGGAAGGTCGCGGGCGTACCGCGGGACGAGGGTGTCGTCGGCCAACGCCTTTCGGTAGAGCGCGACGTTGGCGAACTGCACCATCGCGAACCCTTCGAGGAGGGGGGAGTGTGGGTCGCCCTCGGCGTCGGAGAAGGCGTGGTGCTTGCGGTGGACCGCGACCCACTGGCGCGCGCGGATCCCCGTCGTGATCCAGAGGACGACCCGGAAGGCGAACGCCGCGCCGGGCCGGAGGGTGAGCGCGCGGTGCGAGAGGGCCCGGTGGAGGTAGACGGTGGTGCACAGCGTGGCCAACTGGGCGACCACAACGGCCGCGACGACCGCGGCGGCGAACGGCATGGTGTCAAGGTAGCGGGCGTCCCTACCTACCGGTAGGTAGGGACGCGGTGGCATTCGTCACCGCACCGGGCGCGGG
>DASVEG010000012.1:0-9806 GCA_036380695.1 Acidimicrobiales bacterium | reverse complement strand
GCGAGCACCCTGACGGTGCCGCTTGCGTCCACCACCTCGAGACGACTCGTGCGGACGGCATCGATACCCTCTGCCACGTCGGTTCCTCCTCTGTAGGAATCGGCCAGGCCGGGGGCTGTTAGCGCAGCGCCCCGGCCACTCTGTTGTCATGTGACAACGTATGCTTACTGTTGTCACGTGTCAACACTACGATCGGCAGGGTGACCCACCACCTCGTCGGCGTGGCAGAGATCGCGGAGATGCTCGGCGTCAGCCGACAGCGGGTCGACGCAATCACGCGCACCGACGACACGTTTCCGTCGCCCGAGGTGGAACTCGCTTCCGGGCGCGTTTGGACGCGGGAGAAGGTCGATGAATGGCTTAGAGCGCGAAGGCGATCAGGCCGCGGCCGGCGCTGACCCCACCGATCACCGGCCGTTCCTGGCCCTCGTTTGAGGCACCGCGCCACCGCAGACCACCGGTGTTACCCTGCGCAGTGCTCGGCCACGCGTTGGCCTGTATCGCGACGTGGACGAACATCGCGGAGCGCATCGAGATCCCGAACGGTCGAAGACCGCCGCTTCGAACGCGAAGCCCTTGTTCTATGACAGAGGTGCACTTCCGTCCGAGCGTCGCTGCTGCGTACGAGTGAGTCGAACTGTCAACAATGGCCCCAGGTGTCGATGATGATCCGACGATCGATGACAGCGATGTGGCCTATCGCCGTGTGCGTGCGGACAACGTGAACGGGCGCGTCCAGGACGGCGTGCTTGTAGCCACGAGCGCCGCGTTCGAAGATCACGACGACGGGATGTCGGTGTTCCTGGAGTCCGTCCTCGCTGACCTCGGCCTCGACTGGCGCTCTGTGCCGCCGGGTGACGGTTACTGGGTCGCGCGGCTCAAGGTCGGCGCATTACGCGCTGCGGGATGCGGCGTAACTCGCGATCCCGATCCTGGCGACGCGCCGCCGCATCCGTGTAACCCAGCGCACGCGCTAGTCCACCTACCAGGGGGCTTGTCCAGAAACGGAGCGCGACGAAAGCAGCGGGAGATTAAGGAGTTAGCGGTAGTGAGCGACCCCGCAACGCAGTAATGGCAGTAATGGCTGCCGACCTAGCGAGCCGCGGCAATCCGATCCAAGACGTGGTGCACGTCGTCGATCCGCTCGCTGAACGAGCCGTCCCACTCCTTCTGCTCCCCGCGGTCGCTGAATAGAACTTCGATGGTGCCATTCGGATCGACGTCGATCTCGAGTTCGATTTCGTCCACCTTCCACTCGAGTTGCAGCCCGCCGCGGAACGTAGGCACGATCCACGTCGGGAACGGACGAGGGCGCTCGTGGAGAAGCGCGCCGAGAACTCGCATCGCTAGTTCCACTGCTTCGATCTGGAGAGCACGGGCACCGTGGCCGTTCCAGTCAGACCTAAGCACTCCCTCATGGAAGAGATCGCGCACGCGGACTATGAACTGGTGGACCCACTCCGGCATATCATCGGCGCGGTCACTATGTCGCACGTGCCGTGGACGTCCGGTCAGTTTTAGGACGATGGGTGGGTTAGCAACGGGCCAAAGTGTCCCAGCACCCGCCACGCCGCGGGCGTTCGTGAGGTCGAACTCCTCAATACACGGCGAACCGGTCGTGGACCACGTCACGGCCAAATCGGTCAACCGTTCCTCCGACCCCAGATAGCGTGCATGCGGTCGGTGGTGACCGCGGCGAATGCGTTCACGATACGCGCGCGACCCATGTCGAAGAAGCCGACAAGGCCATCGGGTGCGGTGACGCGCGGACGGCCACGCACCTTGAGGGTGAGGACCAGATCCCCGCCGATAGCTGGCTCCACTGAGACATACAGTCGCGCATACGGGCCCTCGTTGTCCGTGATGGTGTACCTCCAAGCGACTCGAACGTCCTCCAGCTCATCGACGACGAGGTTCTCTTGCCCAAAGTCTGGCCGCCAAACCCGCAACACTCGATCGAGCTCGCGCGCCGTCGCCCAGCCCTGGCCAGCTTCAAGCCTGTTCACGTACGTGATCTCTGCCTGACGCGGTTGCGGGCTGCCAAGCTCCTCCTTCTGGAGGAACTGGACGTACGCGGCGTAGTGGCGCTCGAACGCCTCGCGTAGCGACGGGTAGCGCGGGTAGGCGCCGCCGTCCGGTCGGCGGCGCCAGTTATGGATCAGTCGGTCCGATTGAACCTGGACGAGCCGCGTCTCATCGGAACTGATGAACCACTGCCGGATTACGGGCGGCGCCCCGAGTCGTTGCACGTCGAAGGCCACTTCGGGGCTGCCGAACGTCTCCTCGACCGAAACTACGGGCTCGTGCTCCTCAAGCTTCGGATACTCGTCTCGAAAGTGGGTCGTCCACAACATTCCAAGGTGCGCGTTGCGCAACAACGGCAGCGGGTCCACTGTGACGTCGAGAACGACCTCCGCAACGGGAGGGTTCTCGAAGTCCGGGAGGCCGGATGGGTGGGAAGAGTTGGGCACCTTGGGAGAGGGGATCACCGACACCGGCAGCTACCCCCGACTGAGAAGTCGGCAGAGTTTGCACTCCGGTTGACGGGATCGCATCCAGTTTCGGTCAAGCGACCCTCGTGTGTCGCATCAACAGGTCCAGGCAGGTGCAAAGGCGCGGACGTCTCACGTTCCGTACGACTCTGTCGGTCGATCCTCCCGTGTGTGCCGGTCATCACGCGCGACTGTCGCGCGGCGGTCGGACACGAAGTCCGCCGCGCGACGCACTCAGTGTAGCTACCGCTCTGATCTGAGCGTCGCGCGGTTGCGTCGGAGGGGAGAGGCGGGCGGGGCCGCCTCGTGCGAGCGTCCAACGATCGACTCCGGGCCGCTGAGAGCCGTCAGGAGCGCATGCGCGTGGGGCTGACGGGGTCTCGGCGAGTCGTCGTTGCGTCGTTCGACGGGCCTCGGACGCCCGCCCCGGCGACTCAAGGAAGACACCGGTGACTGCCGCCGAGGACCGTGTTGACAGCCGCATCCGCTTGATCGAACAATTGTTCGGTACACTGCGGCATGCGCGCGCAGATCAAGATCAAGTGGAACGAGCGGGGAGTCCGACAGCTCGAGCAACAACTCGAGGCTCGCCTGGGAGAACTGGCGCGTCAGCACAAAGGAGCGTCGGACGACGAGATCCGCCGAGCCCTTGCGGCTGCTGGCCTGAGCGACATCCGACCCGAGCTGGTGGAGATGATCCGCGCCGGAGAGCACCCGCCCGCACGGTTTCGGCGTTGAGCATCGCAGGCGTTAGAGGAGGCAAGCAGGTGGCAGCACCCACTGAGTTCGAGCCGCTCGACATCGTTGGCATCGTTGCGGACGAGGTCGGATCGCCCCGGAACGACGGGTCCCGCGGGAGCGCTCTCTACCGGGTCCCGATTCGGTTGTCTCGGAGCGTCACGGGCGAGGAGGCGGCCCTCCTCCGCTCCCTGTGGGACAACCCGCCATCGTTCACCACAATGCATCGCCCCGGCATCGCGCGCGTGAGTGGAAACCGCTTCGTTCTGGACGGCACCACCATCGACGAGGTCGGGACGTACCACGCTGCGACGCTCCGGGGCGTCGTCGACCGCTTCAACAAGGTCGTTCCCCCGGTGCTCGCCAAAAGGCGCGCTGAGCGCGAGGCCGCCGCTGAGGCCGAATGGGCGCACCGGTCAAGGGTGGCCGAGCAAGCCGAGGGTGTGCGGTTCGACCGATAACGCCGCGTTCCGACGCATCTGGCGCCCGCCGCGTGACCTGCACTGACGCGGCTTTCCGCACGCCCCACGTCCCCGCGGCATGAGCAAAACGTGGCGGAAACCCGCCGCGTCGTTGCGTTGCTGCCGGAGCTTCGAGTGTACCGGCCCGCGATGGCACGCCTTCCGGTGCCGCGACTGTCGTTCAGGCGGCGAAGTCGATGTGGGTCGGCGCGATGACGGCCCGGTGGAGTGCGACCGAGTTGACCGCGGTCCGCCCTGCGACGTCCGCGCAGTTAGGTGCGTTTGCGCGTGCCTTGCGGGTCCGTGTCATCAGCGTCGTCGGCGGGGTCGCCGCCGACGCAGTCGGGACGAGGTCGGTGAGGCCCGAATGCCGTCGGGTCGAGTCCAAGCGGTGTGTTCCGAACCAACTCACGCCTCACGATCGCGAAGGCATCGAACTCATCCGCTCGCCAGATTGGTCGTCCCCCGATCGTCGCGCTCGGTGCCGGGAGCTTCTCCTCCCGAAGTAGTTGCTGCACGCGTTGCCGCGTCACACCAAGAGCCGACGCGCACTCCGTCACGCCGTAGTACGAGATTGGCTCGGAGCGGTGGAACTGACGTGCTGCATCGCTGTGCGGAATCATCCGGACCTCGTCGACGACCGGGTCCCCCACCGCTTCTAGCGCGGTCCGAACCGCTTGCACAGCGCTTGCGAGCGCTTCGTCCATTGGCCCGAACACGCCCACGGAGAGGGCGAGTCGCTCCCGAGGCTGGTGTACGAAGGCAGCACTGTGCTCGATTGAACGCAACACAGTGCGCCGCGCAGCCTCGGCGAGCTCCTGGGCGAGCAGGAACACGACTGTCCATCGTTCGCCAGCCGCGGCGTATGCGTCACCGGGCGGTGGTGTCGCCCGCTCTGCGGCGGACGTAACGTTTTCTACGGTTGCGGGCACAGGCATGGTGGTGGAAGAACCCTTGGCTCTGGGTCGTGTGCGGCGGCTCACGGCGCTGTCGCGCCTGGCGACGCCTCGACCTGGACTGATGCCGTTGGCGACGGCTTGGCTATGGGGAAGCTGGCCGGGAGGGCGGCGCTCAGGATCGGCGACGAGACCCAACGATTGGTGCGAGAACGTCGCAGAGCTCTGCCGCGTCGTTGAGTTCGCAGTTCGCAAGGACAACTCCCGTGGCGACGTTCACCACCGAGACTCGCGTTGGTACCCACGAGTCGGCGGTGAAACAGCCGAACTGCGCGAACTCCCGGTTCCACTCGTGAACAACCTCGACCAGGGACTGAACTCGTAGCTCCGGCCGAAGGCCGAACGACAACGCGACGCCGAACCAGTCCGTGCAGCAACCGCCCGGTGTCCGAACGGCGCCTTCGGGGTGCTCGACGACGATCAGACCCGCCCGCGTTGCTGCCGCGAGCATGACCGAAAGGGAGTTCGTTGTTCGCACGGTGGTGACGGTAGCGGGTTCCTTGCTGTAGTGCAAGGGGCTGCTGTTGAGCATCCCCTTGTAGCTTGACGAATACCATGTGTGTAACTTATCCAAGATCTTGTGTGTTGTCTAGGGGTTGCACTCCGATCTTCACAAGTTTTAGGGTGCACCGACATGGCAGTGGCCGACTACGACCTGCGAGCGGCTGCCCGCCGAATGGGCATCACATATGAGGCGGCACGGCTGCAGCTCGGCAAACGGCTCGTGGCCATACCTGGGTCTGACCCGGTGCGCGTGCGCGCCACGCAAGTCGACGAGCACCGCGCTAGGGCACTCGACAAGTTCTCCGATGTGCTCGATCTCACCGGCATCGTCAATCTCGCCGCGATTCCCACGAGCGAGTGGGAGACCGCGCTCACCGCGGCGCGCGAGCTCTTCGAGGGTGGCGTCGACAGCGTCACGCAAGCGCATCGCATGCTGCGCGGCGTCATCGAGGCGGGCCTGAACCGGTAGGTGAATCGGCGCGGAACGCGCCGTCTGCCGGATCGCACGGAGTCATCGCATGAGGATCGCGCGCAGGTGTGACAACCGGCGAGACGTTGCGCAGACGGCGTCGGCGCGTTGCGGGATAGCGCCGTGTGGCAGTCGCGAGCAGCGACGACGGCGTTTTCCGCACGTCCCACGTCCCCAGCATGAGCAAAACGTGGCGGAAAACCCGCCGCGGTGTTGCGTTGCTGCCGGAGGTTCGAGTGTACCGGGGCCGGCTGGCGGGTCCGCAGACGCGCCGGAACCCCGGCCGGCACGGCCGGGGTTCCTGCGGCGGGCCGAAGAAGTGACCGCCGCACGGTCTGGCGCGTGTCAGGCCGCGATGTCGATTGGTGGGTCGGCGCGGTGACGGGCCCGGTGGAGCGCCATCGAGTTGACCGCGAGTGCGAAGCCGAGCAGGTCGACGAGCTGCCTGCGCGCCCCGACGGAGTGGGCGCGGCCGAGCCACATGGAGTCGTCGAGCCAGCGGTTGATCGACTCGAGCGTGTCGCGGCTCCTCATGTCGGGTCGTGGATCACCAGGACGCCGTTCGCGATCACGCGGCAGGTGTACACAGCAGCGGGGTTTGGGTGGCCAGGGTACGGATCGGGAGGCGTGCAACCACCATTGACGTGTACAACGCCGCTGACGCCCACCGTGTACGGGACGACCTTGAGGGAGATGTGGCCGACCCCGCCGGCGTACGAACCGGAGTCGCAGGTGATGCCACCGCTGATGACTTTGTCGGTGATCATCGACCAGTCGCCCGACGCGACGTGGGCGGGCATGCTCGCGGGATTCCCCGGCCACGGTCCAGTATCCATGGCCATCTCGTTGCCGCCGACGCTGCCTTGGCAACCACCGCCGGTGAAGAAGCTGGACGTCGAGTAGCCGCCACAGAAGCTGAAGACTCCTTGGTAGTCAACGCCGCCGCAGTTACCCGAGCCTGTACTTCCGCCCGACATGAACACACCAATGCCGTTCATGTCGCCGTGCGTACCCGCGCATGCGAACTGGACCGTCGTGAGGCTGTACGAGCCGTCAATGGTCGGTCCAGGCGGCGCGCGGTACACCCCTGGCTCGAAGTCCATGAAGGCCGTCAGCCAGCATTTGACGGCGCCTCCGTGCGATGCGCTCGCGGCAGTTGTTCCGACTCCGACCGCCGCCGTGACGAGCACGGACGAGACGAGCAGCCTGGCGATCCTTTGATGCATCGGACGGTGCCTCCCTCGCTGGTGGCGCAAGTGCCTCCTAAAGGAATACGCACGGCGGACGCCATCGTTTCAACGGCGCACGGCTCGCTGGGGTTCCCCGAGGCCGACCGGGGTGCGGCTGGAAGAGCTCGGGGGCATACGCCCACCGCCCGCTCAGGTTCCAACGGCCCCGCAGGTGAAGGACGCTCCGGCTTGTAGACGTGCAGCGCCTCGCCCATTCATAGGCGAGCGCGGGGCGTGCCGACGACCTTTGCATCGACCGTGATGATCACCTGGTCCTTCACGCCTGCCGCAGCCAGCGCAAGCGCGTCGACCACATCGCGTCCCGCTGCCAGTGGGTGACTTCGTTCGCCGGGACCTCGGGATGGATGCCGTGCACGTGCAGGACCTCGGCGCGGTACACGTTGCCGACACCGGACACGACCGACGTCCCCGGGGTTGATGCCGGAGGTTCGAGTGTACCGGCGGCGGCTGGCGAGTCCGAGACGCAATTCCCCGCGCGCTGGCACGGGCACGGGCTGGTCCGTTCGGGCTATTGATGTCAACGCATCGCGCCCGCATGCTGACGCAAACACGATCCATGGCGGGCGGCTGGACGAGCCGCTTGGCGCGTTCAGGGGGACCAACGTGACACGCATGCTTCGACGCTTCGCGACCGCGCTCGCGCTCGGCTCGGCGGTCGTCCTCGTCGGCGGAGTCGCCGATGCGACGACGACGGTTCTCACGGACGCGGTCGGCGACGCAACCCTCTGCCACAACTACTACCTCAACCCCATCGTGGTGCAGTGCCCGAGCGTCGACTCCGACCCCACGATCGACATCGTCAGCGCGGACATCGCCACCTCACCGGCCGGCGACCTCGTGGCCAAGCTGCACGTGCTCGATCTTGACGACCCGTTCAGCAGCGACCGCAAGGACACGCGGTACAGCTTCGCCACCTACCTCGACCAAGGGGCCGCCGTGATCCAGCTGACGGCCGAGCGCCACGGCGACGCGGTCGTGGGCAAGCTCTACGTCGCGGGCTCATCGGGTGGGTCGACGGTACTCACACCGGTGACGTTCAACTTCTCGACCAACCACGTGCGCTGGGCCCTTCCCCTGTCGGTGGTCAACGAGCGCCTCGACATCGCCTGCGCGTCCTGCCCCGACGTAGCCACGGGGACACTGCTCACCAACTTCTCGATAGCAACGTCGGCGTCCCAGCTGTCGGTATACACCGACCTGTCCGGTGGCGAGACGTCGGGCGGGCTCGTCAGCAAGGGCGATCGAGCCTTCTCCGAGACGACCTACACGGTCGGATCCTGACGAGCCGCGGTGGGGCGTGATCAACCGCGGAATGTGCGTTCCCGACACATCGGGCGAACGCCGTAATCCCCAGTACCCACGGGTTATCCCCAGGGTTACCCACACCTCGATCAGGTGGTGCCGGCGCCCTCGAACACGGCGGCTCGTACCCCTCTACCAGCCAGTTCGCTGAGGAAGGGCACCGGGTCGTCGACGAGATCGGCGAGCCCACCAGCGCCGCGGCGGCGGAAACGACCGTCCGCGGCCCAGGCCGCGGCGACCGCGGCGACGCAGCCGCCGGCGACAGCCGGCCGATCGAGCGCGCCGAACACCCGCGTGTCGGACACCGCGTCACGCCACCCGCGCACCTCGACGCGGACCGCCCCGATGAGGCCTTCCTTGTGCGGTGGCCGGAGCATGGGCAGATGCGCGGTGACGCGGTCGCGACGGGTAGCCGCCATGCGTGCGGTGACTCGCAACGCGTCGGGGAACGCGGCCTGCAGCAACAGCGGGTCGGCGAGCGCGGCCCGGTAACAGTCGACGCCGCCGATCGGGTCGGGGAACCAGCACAGCTCACGACCGGACCCCGACCGCCGCTCGACCCAGGCACCGTCTCGCCACTCCCGCGTGGGTGCGGCCAGGGCGGCGTGGTGTTGCCGCGCGCACGCAGGCCCGGCCGTCCCGATCTTGGCGACGTGGACCTCCTCGACCGCGGTGAGGTCTGCGGCCGCATGCCTCGCCAGCAGGCACGACAACCCGGGCGCGAACCCAGCGCCAACGACGACCGACGAGCCTGAAGCCGCCGCGTCGCCGTCGAGCGCGAGCAGGGCGGCGGCGCAATCCGGATCGTCGGTGACGGACACGACGGAGGCACCCGCGTCCAGCGCCCTTCGTGCCAGCACCTCGTGCGAGCCAGGGCACGAAAGCACGACGACGTCGGCTCCACCGTGGCCGAGCGCGGCGTCGAGCGACCCGGCCGTCGACATCCGGTCGCCGAGCGAGCCCGCCACCGCCTTCGCCCGTGCGGCATCGATGTCGACGAGCGCGAGCGACGAAAGGCTCGGCGCGGCATGGAGTTGTCGAGCACAGCGAGCGCCCAGGGCACCCGCGCCGACGAGAACGACGCGCACTACGTGAGGTCAGGACCGGACAGCTCGCGCCACCCGCCCGTCTGTGGTGGCGTGCCGCCGGTGCCCCGCAACCGCAGCACCGCCGCGACGAGGCCCGCGGTCAGCAGTGCGGCAATCGCTCGCCGGAGCGCCTTCATCGGGGGCCGGTCAGGGACATCGGTGGGGCTAGGAAGAATCGAACTTCCGACCTCAGCATTATCAGTGCTGCGCTCTAACCGACTGAGCTATAGCCCCGCTACACGAGTCGAGGCAGGATAGCCGCAGGCTGGCGCTAGGACGCCCTCGCCGGATCGCCGACCGACCCGGTGACCGGGCGCCCGGCCCGGTGCTCGCCCCGGCGGCCGGAACGTGTCGGGACCGAAGCGCTTTCGGGCGTGATCGCGTCCGCTGCGCGCACGGCCCGGGGATCCTCCTCGAGCACCGTGATCTGGATCCCGCCGACGACGTCGCTGATCAGGTTGTAGACGACGGCCATCAGCACGCTGAAGCCCGTACCGAGCACCACGATCACCAGCCCCGCCGCGGCGAACCCACGCAGGAGCTGGC
>DASVEG010000011.1:0-4850 GCA_036380695.1 Acidimicrobiales bacterium | reverse complement strand
GACCCGGCGCCGTTCGCAGACGGGTGGTTGCTGATGGCGATCGCGGCGATCGCGTTCGTCGTCGCCATGTCGCCGGTGAGGGGTCGCACGCGCGGGGCCCTCCTCACCGCGCTCGGGGTCGGGGCCATCGGGCTCTCGCTGTACGAATGGTCGGAGCTCATCGCGGAGAGCGGCGTCGACAATTTCTCCACCGAAGCACACGACGAAGTCGGCTTCGGGGTCGCGGTCGCCGCCGTCGGGGGGTTGGTCGTGCTCCTCGCGGGCGTGCTTGGCATCCGCGAGCCCGTCGAGCGTGTGGCACCCATGCCACGCGCGGCCCGCGGCGAGCGACTCGTTCTCGGCGCGGTGATCGCCACCTCGGCCGCCACCCTCCTCGGGAGCCTCGCGTGGACCTCGCTGAGTCGCGACGACGGTCTGATCTTCGTGTGCGAGAACGCGGTCGATTGCGCACGTGAGCTCGCAGGCGACGGCCCGGTGCCGTCGCTCCCTCGCGACGACGGCGCCTTCACGTTCGTGTCCGGCGACGTCACGAGAGGGCCGAACGGCGAGAACCGCACGATGACGCTCGAGTATGCGTCGGACGACGTCACGTTCACGATGCTCGTCGCCGACACGGCGCGGCCGAACGTCGCCCAGCGGCCGGCCGCGTCGGAACTGACGACGACGCCCGGCGGCCGGCTCGTCAGGACAAGCCGCGAGATGGTCGCCCATTGGGACGACCGCTACCTGTACGTCCTGATCTGGCCCGGCCCCGAGGACATCCCGACCGACGAGGCATTCGAGCTCGTCGACCTACTCGACGCCTGAGCCGGTGAGCCGGCTCAGCCGTCGACCATCACGACGAAGTCGCGGGGCGTCATCCCCGTGCGCCGCTTGAACGCTCGGCGGAACGCCGCGGGCTCGCTGAACCCGAGCCGGTTGGCCAACGCGTGCGACCCCGGCCGCTCCGTCACGAGCAACTGCTTGGCGAGGTCGATGCGGGCGTCGCACACGACGTCCCGGAAGGTCGTCCCCTCCTCGTGGAGCCGGCGTTGCAGGGTGCGCTCGCTCATCATCATGAGGCGTGCCACCGCGGCCTGCGTCGCGTCGCCAGACGACAGCAACGACGCGACGGCGGCGCGCACGCCGTCCGCGAACGCGCCCGTGGATCGCACCCGCTCGACGTAGTCGCGCGCGAGGCGGTCGGCGGCATGAGCGAGCGGGTCGCATGCCGCCGGCAGCGGCTGCTCGGTGAGCGCGCGGTCGAAGGCCAGCACGTGCGCGTCGCAGCCGTAGGTGATCTCGCAACCGAAGAAGCGCTCGAAGCGGTCCGAGGGCGGGCGCACCGGGCGCACGAGCTCGACGGCGAGAGGAGCAACGTCCGCGCGGAGCAGGAAGCGCGCCACGCGCACGATGGAGGCAAGGATCGCCTCCATCGCCTCCAGCGCCGGTTGCAGCTCGCCGGCGAGCGACCCGAGCACCAACTCGTAACGGTCGCCTCGAGACTGCACGGCGTTGCGGCGCTCGCCCGTGAGGACGACGTCGCCGAAGCGCACGATGCGGTCGAGCGCGTCGGCGAGCGTGTGGCTCGACACGACGCCGAGCCCGAGGCTCTGGAACGAGCCGGGGCGCACGTGCCTCGACACCTCGATACCGAAGCAAGGATCGCCCGTGACCTCGACGGCGAGCCGCCACAGCGCCGTCGTGCGCGTCAGGGGGATGCGCGACTCCGGGCTCGCGAGCACCGCGACGTCGATCCCGACCTCGTCGGCCAGCGCCGCGCCCGGGTGACCCTGGGCATCGAGCGCGCGAACGAGCGTGGCCGTCCACGCGGCGAGAACCATCGGCTCCACCGGCGCCATGTGCTTCCTTCCCCCAGTAATGACGTGAACGGTCACCACGTTGGCGTGCCGGGTCGTCGCCCCCGGGCAAACCGCGGCCGGATACTACGCAAACGGGTGACAACCGTCACAGAAAGGACCCGAATGAACAGGAAGTTGGTGTCGGCGCTCGTCGCCATCCTCACCGTGTGCTCCGCCGCGGTCATCCACGCGCAGCCCGCCGGCGCGGTGCAGTACGGCCCTGCCCCCACGACATCGAGCATCCGTGCCAACGGCACGTTCGCGTACACCAGCCAGTCGGTGTCCGACTTCTACACGCCCGGCTTCGGCGCAGCCACGATCTACTACCCGACGTCGACGACGCAGACTTACGGCGGCATCGCCGTGGTGCCCGGCTACACCGGAACCCAGTCGTCGATCAGCTGGTACGGCCCGCGGCTGGCGTCGCACGGGTTCGTTGTGATCACGATCGACACGAACTCCCGCTACGACGACCCGTCGGAGCGCGCCACCCAGCTTCTTGCCGCGCTCGATTGGCTGACGGGCAGCTGGTCGGGTCGGGCCAGGGTCGACCGCAACCGCCTCGGCGTGATGGGTCACTCGATGGGCGGTGGCGGCTCGATCGAAGCTGCCGCGAGGCGCCCGTCGCTCCAGGCCGCGGTGCCCCTCACCCCGTGGCACACCGACAAGACGTGGTCGACCTCGACGCCGGTGCTCATCTTCGGTGCCGACGGCGACAGCATCGCCCCGGTGAGCACCCACGCCGAGCCGCTCTACTCCAACCTGCAGACGACGGAGAAGGCGTACCTCGAGCTCAACGGCGCCAACCACTACACGCCCAACAGCACGAACTCGACCATCTCCGCGTACGCATTGTCGTGGTTCAAGCGGTTCGTCGACGACGACCTTCGTTACGACCAGTTCCTCTGCCCGCCGCCCGCGCCGAGCACGACGATCGAGGAGTACCGCTCGACCTGCCCCCACTAGGTCGCCACCGGCCTAGGCAGTCCCCCCGTGTTCGAGGCCGAGGGTTGCGGGTTCCGCAACCCTCGGCCTCGAAACGCGCGTGCCCGATCCGCGGTCGCGTGGTGGCATGGCGCGTGACCAGCCGACTCACCACGCTCTGCTTCGACGCCAACGACCCCTTGCGCGTGGCGCGCTTCTGGGCGGGCGCATTGCAGTGGGACCTCTCCGACGAGAACGACGAGGACGAGAACGACGAGATCGAGCTCGTGCCGACGGACGGGACCAGCTTCGCCCTTCTCTTCCTTCGCGTCCCGGAGCCGAAGGCCGGCAAGAACCGCATCCACCTCGACTTGGTCAGCGAGTCGCCGGAGCACCAAGCCGAGGTGGTCGACCGCCTCGTCGGCCTGGGTGCGCGACGCGTCGACGTCGGCCAGCCGGCCGACGCGGACCACGTCGTGCTCGGCGACCCGGAGGGCAACGAGCTCTGCGTCGTCCTTCGGAGCGACTTCCTCGCCACCACCGGTCTGCTCGGCGCCGTCGCCTTCGAGCCCGCCGATCCGGTCACCGGTCGGTTCTGGGGCGAGGCGATCGGCTGGCCCGTGGTGTACGACCAAGACGGCGACGTCGCCGTTCGCGCCCCCGATGGTCGAGGGCCGTTCGTGACCTTCGGCCCGCCGACGAGCGAGGCGAAGCCGGGCAAGAACCGCCTGCATCTCGACATCGCGCCGCCGGAAGGCGACGACCACGCCGCCGAGGTCGACCGCTTGATCGGCCTCGGCGCGCACCGGGTCGACATCGGGCAGGGCGACGTTCCGTGGGTGGTCATGGCCGACCCCGACGGCAACGAGTTCTGCGTGCTGACACCACGCTGACCGGACCCGGCGGTCCTCGGGCCGTACGCTCGTCGAGGCGATGGGACGCGGGGCGCACATGAGACGAGCCGTGGTGATGGCGCTCGTCGCGGGGTTGATCTCGATGGGGGCGACGCTCGCCGTCGTCGCGGTGCGGGGCGACGACGCACCGACGCGCGAGCACCCCATCGACGCAGCCACCGCGTTCGCCGACGCGCTCCACGAGCGAGACGGCAGCGCGATACGCGACCTCGTGCAACCGGACGTCGACGGCGGCGCGAACGGCGAGATCGACTCGGTGGTGGGCCGCTGGGGCGGGAAGATCGCGCCAGCGCTCTTGTCGATCGACGATCACGGCGGTCGTTTCGAAGGCGGGGGCAAGCACGAGACCGTGACGCTCACGTCGCCCGAGTTCCCGTCCTTCCGCATCCGGCTGCCGATGGTGTACGTGCGCGGGGAGTGGTTCCTCACCGCGTACCCGGACGAACGCTGGCTCGACGGCTGACTTCCCGCTCGCGGGTCGTTCGCGGGAGGATGCCGGGATGATCGCGACCGTCGACATCGCCGACCTCGGCGTGCGCAGCACGCTCCGATCGCTCGTCAACACGCGGTTGCAACCCGCGAACGTGCCCGGCCTGCGGTGGGCCGACAGCGCGACGTTGCTGCCCCTCGCGTCTACGCGGCCGCCGTCGTTGCGGAGGGCGGCGCTCCTCGCGTTCTGGGACGACGAGGACGCGGCCGATGCCTTCCGCGCCGAGCACCCCGTTGGCAAGCGGTTCGCGGGCGGTCTCCGCGCCACCCTCCGCCCGCTCCGCGCGTTCGGGTCGTGGCCGGGGCTGGCGGACGACATCACCGCGAGCCGCGCCGTCCCCCACGAGGGCCCGGTCGTGGTGTTCACGCTCGGGCGCCTTCGCGTGTCGCAAACCGTGCGCTTCCTTCGCACGAGCCGGCCTGCCGAGAATGCCGCTCTCGACGCCGAAGGTTTCGTCTGGGGCACCGCCGCGGCGCGGCCGCCGTTCGTCGCCACCGTCAGCGCGTGGGCGAGCAGCCGCGACGCCGCCGCCTACGCGTACGCGCGGCAGCGGCCACAGCACGCCGACGCCATCACCGAGCAGCAGCGGAGGGACTTCCACGTGCGGTCGGCGTTCATTCGCTTCGACCCGACACGCGTCGACGGCGCGCTCGACGGGACCAACCCGGTCTCGGCGGCGTC
>DASVEG010000010.1:0-11135 GCA_036380695.1 Acidimicrobiales bacterium | reverse complement strand
GCGGCTGCTCGACCTCGGCGCGCCCGAGATCATCGTCAACAACGAGAAGCGGATGCTGCAGGAGGCCGTCGACGCGCTGTTCGACAACGGCCGCCGCGGCCGGCCCGTCACGGGCCCGGGCAACCGCCCGCTCAAGTCGCTGTCCGACATGCTCAAGGGCAAGCAGGGCCGGTTCCGCCAGAACCTGCTCGGCAAGCGCGTCGACTACTCGGGCCGTTCGGTCATCGTGGTCGGCCCGACGCTCAAGCTGCACCAGTGCGGCCTGCCCAAGCAGATGGCGCTCGAGCTGTTCAAACCGTTCGTCATGAAGCGGCTCGTCGACCAGGAGCTGGCCCAGAACATCAAGTCGGCGAAGCGCATGGTCGAGCGCCGGCGCGCCCAGGTGTGGGACGTGCTCGAGGAGGTCATCAAGGAGCACCCGGTTCTGCTGAACCGCGCGCCCACGCTGCACCGCCTCGGCATCCAGGCCTTCGAGCCGATCCTCGTCGAGGGCAAGGCGATCCAGCTGCACCCGCTCGTGTGCCGCGCGTTCAACGCGGACTTCGACGGCGACCAGATGGCCGTCCACCTCCCGCTCTCTGCGGAGGCGCAGGCCGAGGCGCGCATCCTCATGCTCTCCTCGAACAACCTGCTGTCGCCTGCGTCCGGCCGCCCGATGGTCGACCCGACCCAGGACATGATCTTCGGCGCGTATTACCTGACGCTGATCGACGGCGAGCAGGACCCGGCGAAGGTTCGCCACTTCCGCAACGTCTGGGAAGTCGAGCGCGCGTACGAGAACGGCGACATCCGCCTGCACGAGCCGATCGTCCTCCGCGACGAGCGGTTGATCCTCACGGAGGCGAACGGCAAGCCGGCCGAGTACCGGGTGACGACGCCGGGCCGCGTCTTCTTCAACGAGGCGCTGCCTGCGGACTTCCCGTTCGTCAACCACCTCGTCGGCAAGCAGGCTCCCCACGGTCAGCAGTACGACCGCGTCGAGCCGATCATGCGGATGGTCGAGCGCCTCGCCGACCAGTACGCGAACGCCGTCGTGGCGTCGACGCTCGACCGCATCAAGGACCTCGGCTTCAAGTTCGCGTCGAGGTCGGGCCTCACCATGTCGATCGACGACGTGCGCACGCCGCCGGACAAGAAGCAGATCCTCGAGCGCTACGAGAAGGAAGCGGAGAAGGCCGAGCAGCAGTTCAAGCGCGGCATCATCACCGACGACGAGCGGCGCAACAAGGAAGTCGAGATCTGGGAGTCCGCGCGTGGCGAAGTCGGCCGCGCCATGGATCGCACGCTCGGCGAGATGCGGTTCAACCCGCTCGACATGATGGTGACGTCTGGTGCTCGCGGTAACCCGCAGCAGGTGCGCCAGATCGCCGGCATGAAGGGTCTGGTCACGAACCCGAAGGGCGAGATGATCCCCCGCCCGATCACGTCGTCGTTCCGTGAAGGCCTGTCGGTCCTCGAGTACTTCATCTCGACCCACGGCGCCCGCAAGGGCCTCGCCGACACCGCCCTCCGCACCGCCGACTCGGGCTACCTCACCCGCCGCCTCGTCGACGTCGCCCAGGAACTCATCATCAAGGAAGAGGACTGCGGCACGACCCGCGGCATCTGGCTCGAGAACATCGGGCCGGACGAAGCCGGTCGCCGCGCGTACCTCGACTACCGCATCTACGGCCGCGTCCTCCTCGAGGCGGCAGGCGGCTTCCCCGCGGGCACGCTCGTGGGCGAGGACGAGATGATCGCCCTGCGCGACAACCCCGACGTCAACCGGGTGCGTACGCGTTCGCCGCTCACGTGCGACGCCGTCATCGGCGTCTGCACGGCGTGCTACGGCATGACGCTCGCGTTCCGGAAGCTGGCCGACCTCGGGGAAGCGGTCGGCGTCATCGCCGCCCAGTCGATCGGCGAGCCGGGCACGCAGCTGACCATGCGTACCTTCCACACCGGCGGCATCGCGGGTGCGGAAGACATCACGCAGGGTCTGCCCCGCGTCGTCGAGCTGTTCGAGGCCCGCACGCCGAAGGGCGCAGCGGTCCTCGCCCGCACGAGCGGCATCGTCCGCATCAGCGACGAGGACAACGCACGGCGGATCACGATCGTCGGGGACGACGGCTCGGAGGAGACGCACACCGTGTCGCCCCGTGCCCACCTCGAGGTGCGCGACGGCCAGGAGGTCACCGCCGGCGATGCGCTGGTCGAGGGCCCGAAGGATCCCAAGCAGCTGCTCGAGATCAAGGGCATCCGCGAGACCCAGCAGTACCTCGTCGAAGAGGTGCAGAAGGTGTACCGCGACCAGGGCGTGTCGATCCACGACAAGCACATCGAGCTCATCGTCCGGCAGATGCTCCGCCGGGTCTCGGTCGCCGATCCTGGCGATGCCGAGTTCCTCCCCGGCGAGCGGGTCGATTCGAAGCGGTACGCCGACGTCAACCGCGAGCTGGTGCAGGCGGGCAAGAAGCCCGCCGAGGGCCGGCCCGAGCTGATGGGCATCACCAAGGCGTCGCTTGCGACCGACTCGTGGTTGTCGGCCGCGTCGTTCCAGGAGACGACGCGGGTGCTGACCGAGGCGGCGATCGAGGGCAAGTCCGACGGGCTCGTCGGGCTCAAGGAGAACATCATCATCGGCAAGCTGATCCCGGCCGGCACGGGGATGATGCGCTACCGCGACATCGACCTCGAGGCGCCCGACTACCAGCCGATGGCCGGCTGGTCGTCCGACCTCGCCGAGGACGAGGACCTCTCCGAGTGGCTAGCCCGCCGCTCGACGTCCGAGCACGAGGCGGCCGAGGCCCTCTCGTGGTTGGGCGGGGCCACCGGCGGCGGCGAGTCCACCGACGGGCAGGCCGGCGAGGAGTCCGCCAGCTAGACCGGCGGCCCCACGCGTTCCGGAGGCAATAGCCCACATCCGATGTGGGCTATTGCCTCCGGTTTCGCGTCTGGGGTCGGTCAGCGGCGGCTCACCGGTCGGCGGGGCAGCGCTCGTAGAACGGCTTGCCGTCGTTCCAGAACGAGTGGCACCCGTAGTTGCGGACGGCCCAGTAGTAGGTGCCCGCGGTGTTGAGGCACGTTGTCTCGGGGTTCAGCAGGTACTTCCAGCCGTAGCCCGACCACGTGTTGTGCCAGCCGGCGTTGTTGGTGAGGTTGGCCCTGCACCAGTTCGCGAGCTTCCCGTAGAAGTAGTAGTCGCACCAGTGGCGTCCGTTGGCCGAGCGGCCGTAAGTGGTGTGCCCGTAACACACGTCGTGCCAGTCGCAGCTGGTCCGGAAGTTGAACCCGTACGGGCGGTCGGGGGAGTTGCTGCACCCGTTGGTCGGGTGGGGCGTGTGCGCCGCGGCGGGCTGTGCCGGAGCGGCGAACGTGAGCCCGCCGACGACGAGCGCCGCGGTGAGCAGCAGCTTGGCGCCGAGGCGAAGGCTGCGGTGGGTGGTGCGGGTTGCCTCGATGGTGGACATGTCGTTCTCCTTGGGGATGGGGTGTCCACCTGAGCGTCCGCCCGCGGGCGCTCGCCGCCATCCCCAAGGCCCGCCACCCACTTCAGCCAGACCCGGCCAGCTCCGCGTCGCTGATCTGGGTCGGGGCGGCACCGCGAGGCTTGGCGACGCCGTACTGCACGAACCCATTGCCTCTCGGTGCGTAGACGGTCTCGCCCAGCCACGTCGTGTACGTCTTGTGCATGGGCCCGCTATCGGGCCATCGCCACGCGCTGAGGAAGACCAAGTACCGGTCGCCGACCTCCACGAGCGCGGGCGCCCCACCGCCGGTCATGTCCCTCCTGCAAGGGTCGGACTGCGAGAAGGTGATGACCTCGCCGGGCGACGTGTTCTTCACCGGCTCGATCACCCGGAGCGAGAAATTGACGCGCGGACGCCCGCCGCCGCCCCGCCATGTCTCGTCGACGACCTCGACGAGCGCGGCCTTGTCGGTGCGGTCGCGCATCTCGCCGACCGTGTCGAGCACGTCGAAGTCCGACGGCCCGTGCGGGAGGTCCCCTTGCCTGGCCGGGCACGCGTCGACGGGCGGGGCCGAGGGTCGGAGCGCGACGAAGGACCCGCCTGCGACCGCGGCAAGCAATGCCCCTGCGATGGTGACGGCCGCGATCGGGCGTTTCATCACGCGCCTCCTCGGTCGTCCACCGCGGTCACCCCAACCCGGCGAGGTCGGCGGCGCTGATCTCGACCGGGGCGGCACCGAGCGACCTGGCCACGCCGTACTGCACGAACCCATCCCCCTTCGGCGCGTAGACGGTCTCGCCCAGCCACGTCGAGTAGGCGCGGTTCAGCGGCCCCGTCTCCGGCCATCGCCATGCGCTGAGGAAGACGAGGTAGCGGTCGCCGACCTTGACCAAGTCGGGCGGGTCGTCGTTCGCTGCCTTGGCGCTCGGATCGCGTTGCGAGAGCTTGATGATCTCGCCCGCCGAGGTGTTCTTGACCGGGTCGATCACCCGGAGTGAGAACGTGCGCCTCGGGAAGCCGTTGAATTCTCCTCGCCAAGTCTCCGCAACGACCTCGACGATCGCGGCCTTGTCAGTGCGCTCGCGCATCTCGCTGATCGAGTCGAGCACCTGGAAGTCCGAAGGCGCCTGCGAGAAGACCCGCGCCGGTGCGCGAGGCGGACGCTGGTCGGCCGGCGCGCCCGATGGGCTGATCGCGACGAACGCGCCGCCTGCGACCGCGCCAAGCAATGCCCCGGCGATGGCGACCTTCGCGACGGTGTGGTTCATCATGCGCCTCCTCATTCGTTCAGATACACCCGACGTCCACGGGACCTCGGGTGGTTGGGTCCAGGCACGGGCTCGGGGGCCGCAGCGGGTAGATGGCTCGCGGGCCGGCAAGGTCGTCTTCGTTGGGGTGAATCCACGGGGGGCACGACGTCTCGAACATCAGCGGCACGTTGGGGCGCCCATCGCAGGGAATGTCGTTCTCGTGACCGAGGCTGAACGCGTGCCCGGTCTCGTGGTTCGCCGCAGAGATCACCAAATCCATCCGTCCCTCGGCGATGTACCTGTCCATCCACGTCTGATTCAACCGGATGTCGTTGCCCGGCGACAGGAACTCCCCGTCGCAGTAGTTGGTGAACCAGCCGGCTCGGCGATCAGGGTGCTCGTACACCGAGTCGAAGTCGACGTCGCTCTTGGCGCTGCCGGGCAGGAACGAGTCTCCCTCGATGTCGACGGGCACCATCCGTACGTGTGGGACGACACCCTGGTTCCACTCGGCGACGGCGTCCTCGAACGCCTCGCTCACGATCGCGTCGGTGCCGCCCGCCAGGTCGCGGTTCGTGTACCAGATCTCGACAGGTGAGCCGTCGCCATGACCGGGCCAGCGCCCGAAGCCCGGCTCGTCGTCGCATGCGAGCTTCTCCCACGCCCCGGCCGACGGGGCGAAGACCACCAATCCCAGCAGCACCAGCATCGTCACCACGATGGCGGCGACTCGTTTCGTGCGGTTACGCATTGTCACTACCTACTGATACGCCCCTGATGCCAAAACGTGTCGGTTTTCGACCGAGATGTTTCGGTGCGCGACGCTCTCTTCTATGCAACGGCGGACGCGCGCAGGAATCGTCGGCATCGTGCTCTTGGTGGTGGCGGGTGCCCCCGCCTGCAATGCGAGCAGCGAGAACGAGCCCGAGCCCGATGCAGCGACGACCACCACCTCGTCACCGACGGAGGAACGGGTGACGTCGACGACGGGAGCACCACCGGTGAAGGTGGTTCTCGACGACGACGGCATCGTGGTCGACGAGGGGGAGAAGGCCGTCGTCCTGCGGTTCGACGAGAAGAAGCTCGACGACGTCAAGAACGCCGTCGCGTCGATGCTCGGTCCGCCCACGAAGGAAGTCGACCAGCAGTGCGACAGCGGCGCCGACCACGCGGTCACGTGGACGGGCCTCACCATCTACGGCACCGACGGCACGTTCACCGGGTGGTACGCCGAGCGCGAACGACTGACGACCGATGCCGGCGTCGGTCCCGGCTCGACGAAGGCCGACATCGACAAGGCGTACGGGAGCGGCAACGTCGAGATCCACGAGACGACGCTCGGCACCGAGTGGTCGGCCGGCGGCGTCAGCGGCATCTTCGAAGGCGGCGCAGACACCGAGATCGCCGGCATGTGGGCCGGCACCAACTGCGTGTTCCGCTGACGCGCGGCGCCCGCCCCGGCCCGGGAGCGCTTTTTCGCAGTAGTCCGCGCCGGAACGCCGTCAACTGCGAAAAAGCGCATGCGCAAGCGGGGCGCCGGCCGCGGGCCGGTGCGGGCTACCGCGCGGCGGCGCGCGTCAGCAGGTGGCGGCGGCGAGGGTCTGCGCGGGGGTACGGCCGGTGTTGCCGAGCGCGTCGGTGGCGGTGACCCACCACTCCTGACTGGCAGCGGTCGGCGGCAGCGACCCGGCGAAGGCGCCCTCGGCCGCCGCCTCCGCCATCAGCGCCTGCCGCTCGACCCGCTCGGTGCCAACCCGCTCGAACCAGTGGAGCGCGACCGCGGCGAGCTCGTTGTCGTCCTGCACGGTCGCGGTCACGGCGCAGCCTTCGGCGCTGGCCGCGACGTCGGGGTTGCGCGAGACGGTCGTCTCCACCCGCACGACGGCGATCGATCCGTCGGCGCTCTCGAACGTGACGGCGGCGCGCACCTGCCCCTCCGGAGCGGTCCGCCGCACCGACACGACGATCTCCTCGGTCGTACCGCCCGCGAGCCGGCCTCGCGGCGGCGACACCTCGAGCCACGGCTGGTCGGGGAGCGCCGACCAGTCGACGGGCGCGTCCGACACGTTGCGGAGGCGCACGCTCGAACGCGGTGCGACGTCGACCACGCTGGGAGCGACGTCGAGCGCGGCGCCCGCGGCCGGCACCTTCGTCAGCGCCTCGACGCGCGTCGTGGTGTCGCGGTCGCGCGCCGCGACCACGAGGCCTCCCGAGATGGCGAGGACGAACGCGGCGGCGACGACTGCGGCCGCGGTGAGCCACCGACGGAGCGGCGCGGGCGAGTCGTCGAGCGGCGGCGGGGGCGACGACGACCGCAATCTCGACGTCGCAGCCGCGGCACGCACGGCGCTCGGTGCGGTCGCGATCGGCGTCGCCCCGACGAGCGTGCGTACCGACACCATGGCGCGGAGGCGGTCGCGACACGCGGCGCACCCGTCGACGTGCGCGCCGACAGCCGGACCGACGGCGAGAAGGTCGGCGACCGTGGGGCGGGCGGCCCCGACAGCAGCGTCGCCAGCGTCGCCCGTGTCCGGTTGCTCGCCGACGTCGCCGTCGGCGTCGCCGTCGCCGGACACCGCGTCGCCGAAGACCGCGTCGCCGGAGACCGCGTCTTCGGCGGTCGGCGGCCGCCACACGCCGGCCGCGGTCAACAGGTCCGCGAGCTCGTCGCAGGCGGCGGGACCGAGCCGAGCGAGAACGACCGGGTCGAGCTCGCGCTGCCACGCGAGCATCACCTCAGCGGCCTTTGATGCCGCGAGCGCCGGCGGCAGACCCGTGGCCCGTCCAAGGGCGGCGCGGTCGAGGGCGTGGCGCGTGTCGAGGTCGACGACCGCGCGCTCGAGCGCGGGGCGCGTGAAGGTCAGTGTGCGCGCGAGCTCGGACAGGTCGTCGCCGACCTCGACGTCGACGTCGGCGGGCGCGGCTTCGCCGACGCGTCGCAACGCCTCGGCGCGCGCGTGCCCCAGCACGGCCGAGCGGACGCGACCCCCGCGGCGCACCGCGACGATGGCGGCCTCGACGGCCGGCTCGGTCGGCCCGAGCACGGCGCACGCATGCGCGTACGCGGCATCTGCAACAGTGCTCATGAGCGAGGGGTGACGCTACCGGTCCGGTGAACACCGTGCCGCTCCGTCACGTTTGCCGCACGTCGGCATACCCCGTACCATTGACCGCTGGCCGTAGCGCGCCTCGCGCGCGCCAGCCGCCCCCTTCAGCATCATTCTCCGAGAGGTTCTGCGTGCCCACCATCCAGCAGCTGGTCCGGAAGGGCCGGGTGTCGAAGAAGGACAAGACGAAGACACCGGCGCTCGCGGGCTCGCCGCAGCGTCGCGGGGTCTGCACCCGCGTCGCCACCAAGACGCCGAAGAAGCCGAACTCCGCGCTGCGGAAGGTCGCGCGCGTTCGCCTCACCAGCGGCATGGAGGTCTCGGCCTACATCCCCGGCGAGGGCCACAACCTCCAGGAGCACTCGATCGTGCTCGTGCGTGGCGGCCGCGTGAAGGACCTCCCCGGCTACCGCTACAAGATCATCCGAGGCGTGCTCGACGCGGCCGGCGTGCGCGATCGCAAGCAGGCCCGCAGCCGCTACGGCGCGAAGAAGGAAGGCTAGGGATGCCGCGCAAGGGCCCCGCACCCCGCCGCGAGCTGATGCCCGACCCGATCTACCGGTCGGTGCTCGTCACGCAGCTCATCAACAAGGTGCTGCTCCAGGGCAAGCGCACGATCGCCGAGCGCATCGTCTACGACGCGCTCGACACGGTGAAGGACAAGAGCGGTCAGGACGCGCTCACCGTCCTCAAGCGCGCGGTCGAGAACACGAAGCCGCAACTCGAGGTGAAGAGCCGCCGGGTCGGCGGCGCGACCTACCAGGTGCCGGTCGAGGTTCGTCCCCGCCGCGCCACGACGCTCTCGATTCGCTGGCTCGTCGGGTTCTCCCGGCAGCGCCGCGAGAAGACGATGGCCCAGCGCCTTGCCAACGAGCTGCTCGATGCGAGCAACAGCATCGGCGCCGCGGTCAAGCGTCGGGAAGACATGCACAAGATGGCCGAATCGAACAAGGCCTTCGCCCACTACCGCTGGTAGCCCCCACAGGCTGCCAGCGAGACCCGGGCGCCCGAGAGGGCGCCCGATCTGTGTTCACGATCCGCTGACGCAAACGCTGAAGAGAAGACGACGACAATGGCAATCCGCGAATTTCCTCTGGCCCGCACCCGGAACATCGGGATCATGGCGCACATCGACGCGGGCAAGACCACGACGACGGAGCGGATCCTCTATTACACGGGCCGCAACTACAAGATCGGCGAGGTCCACGAAGGCGCCGCCACGATGGACTGGATGGTCCAGGAGCAGGAGCGCGGCATCACGATCACGTCCGCCGCGACGACCTGTCAGTGGAAGGACACCTGGATCAACATCATCGACACGCCGGGCCACGTCGACTTCACGATCGAGGTCGAGCGGTCGCTGCGCGTGCTCGACGGCGCGGTCGCGGTCTTCGACGCGGTCGCGGGAGTCGAGCCCCAGACCGAGACGGTGTGGCGCCAGGCCAACAAGTACGCGGTGCCGCGCATCTGCTTCGTCAACAAGATGGACCGCATCGGCGCGGACTTCTTCCGGACCGTCGACATGATCAAGGACCGCCTCGACGCGGTCACCGCGGTCCTGCAGATCCCTATCGGCGCCGAGTCGTACTTCAAGGGCATGGTCGACCTGATCGGGATGAAGGCGCTCGTCTGGGACGAGACGTCCGAGAAGGGCGAGAAGTGGGAAGTCGTCGACATCCCCGCCGAGCTGGCCGACGAAGCCGAGCTTCGCCGCGGCGAGCTCATCGACGTGCTGTCGAACTACGACGACAACATCACCGAGAAGTTCCTGGGCGAGGAGGAGATCACCTCCGACGACCTGCGGAACGCGTTGCGTCGCGCCACGACCGCGAGCGAGATCGTGCCCGTCCTCTGCGGCTCGGCGTTCAAGAACAAGGGCGTGCAGCCCATGCTCGACGCCATCGTCGACTTCCTCCCTTCGCCCGTCGACATCCCGCCGACGAAGGGCATCGACCTCAAGGGCATCGAGGAGCTCGAGCGCGAGGCCAACGACAAGGCGCCCTTCAGCGGGCTCGCCTTCAAGATCATGAGCGACCCGCACGTCGGCAAGCTCACCTACGTCCGCGTCTACTCGGGCACCCTCGAGAAGGGCGCTGCGGTCCTGAACTCCACGAAGGACCGCAAGGAGCGCATCGGTCGCATCCTGCAGATGCACGCGAACCACCGCGAAGACAAGGAAGCGGCGTTCGCGGGCGACATCGTCGCGGTCGTCGGCCTCAAGCAGACCACCACCGGCGACACGCTCTGCGACGACAAGGCGCCGATCGTGCTCGAGTCGCTCGACTTCCCCGAGCCCGTCATCCACGTCGCGGTCGAACCCAAGACCAAGGACGCGCAGGACAAGCTCGGCAAGGCCCTCCAGGCGCTCGCCGACGAAGACCCGTCGTTCCAGGTGCACTCCGACGAGGAGACCGGCCAGACCGTCATCGGCGGCCAGGGCGAGCTGCACCTCGACGTGCTCGTCGACCGCATCAAGCGCGAGTTCAAGGTCGACGCCAACGTCGGCAAGCCGCAGGTCGCCTACCGCGAGACGATCACCAAGAAGGTCGAGAAGGTCGAGGTGCGCTACGTGCGCCAGACCGGCGGCCGGGGCCAGTACGGCCACGTCGTGATCGAGCTGGAGCCCACGGGCCCCGGCGGTGGCTACGAGTTCGTCGACAAGATCGTCGGCGGCGTGATCCCGAAGGAGTACATCCCTTCGGTCGACGCGGGCATCCAGGACGCGCTGCAGTCAGGCGTCGTCGCGGGGTACCAGATGGTCGACGTGCGGGCGACGCTCGTGTACGGCTCGTACCACGACGTCGACTCGTCGGAGATGGCGTTCAAGATCGCCGGCTCGATGGCGTTGAAGGAGGCGGCGCGGCGCGCGACGCCCGTCCTGCTCGAGCCGATCATGCGCATCGAGGTCGTCACGCCCGAGGACTACATGGGCGATGTCATCGGCGACCTCAACAGCCGGCGCGGCCGGGTCGAGGGCATGGAGCAGCGTGGCAACAGCCAGGTGATCCGCGCCCAGGTGCCCCTCGCGCAGATGTTCGGTTACGTTACCGACCTTCGGTCGAAGACCCAGGGCCGGGCAACGTCGACCATGCAGTTCCATTCCTACCAGCAGGTTCCCGAGTCGATCGCCAAGGAGATCGTCGCTCGGGTCCGCGGCGAGTAACCCACCACCGAGGAGCAAGGGACTACCGATGGCCAAGGCCAAGTTCGAGCGCACGAAGCCTCATCTGAACATTGGGACGATGGGGCATATCGATCATGGGAAGACGACGTTGACGGCGGCGATCACGAAGACGTTGTCGGATCGGGTCGAGGGGAACGCGTTTTTC
>DASVEG010000009.1:0-5693 GCA_036380695.1 Acidimicrobiales bacterium | reverse complement strand
GGACGTCCGGTTCGGCAACGTCTGGCCGTCTGAGTCGCAACAGATCTGCCCGGAGAAGCTGCACCGGTGGCGGCGACGGGCGGCAAACTCTACGGCGTGGACTGGCGAGGGAACGTCACAGCTGTGGAGGAGCCTCGGCCCGCAGAGCTGGTCGAACTCGAGAACCACCCCAACACGGTCCTGTCCGGATTCGAGGTTCACTACGCCTGGCGGATCACGAGGGAGATGGAGGATTTCTTCGGCCCATCTGGCATGGGCTCATGCGCCACCGCGGACCCGTTCGAGTACGTGTATTGCGACCACACCTGAGCCCGATCGGCGTTGTTGGCGTTGTCGTCGGCCTGATGCTTGGCGCCTCCTGCGACTCGGGAGGCGCGCAGCAGCGGCCGTCCAAGGACGACGAGGTCTTGAACGAGGTCGCACGCGGGCCGGACCTGCTCGGCGAGTTCGAGATCACCGTGGTGTCGTCCCAGGGTGAGACTCGCTCGGCGACGCTGCGATGCGGCGGTGGGAACAGTGGCACCGGCTATCTCGCCGGGGAGCCGGCTCATTGGGCGTGCGTTACCGCCGTGGCGACGCCCGACGCGATGCACTACCTCGAAACGGGTGAACGGCCAGACAAGTGTCCCGGGCCCGTTACCGATCGCGGGTGGCGCGCGTCCGTCAAGGGACGGACTCTTGTCAACCCGACGCGTAAGTACGTCGACGTCTCAAGGCAGATCACCGTCGAGACGGCGTGTGACCAAGCGACATGGACACTCCTGCTGCCCATGTTCGAACCAACGACGAAGGAGCCGTTCGCGGACGATCCTCGACTGGACGGAAACCCCCACACGTAGCGGGGCCTCGCCGCGCCTACTCATCAAAGCGTCGATCGGGTCGCTACTTTGCCTATTGACGGCGGCGGTGGCCGCCACAGGCACTCCCTTCGGGGGCTGCGTGCTGGGTCCGAGGCTAGGTCGGCACGGCGGGGTCGGCTTCCATGGGAGTCGCGACGCCTCGCTCGAGTCAGCTCACCGACTGTCACGCGGGACGCCGTCGAGCCGGACCCGACGTTGCGCGCGGAGACCCGACCGCGCGATCTGCTCGTCAGTCATCGCGGAACTACGGATCGGACGGTCGCACCGGCGAAGTCGGCGACGCCTGAGAGCGGAAGCAGTCCTCGAAGTCGAACGGCTCCATCTCGATGAGCCGATGCTGCGCTTCGGTCACCGCGAGCAGGGCCTCGCGCTCTGCACCCGAATCCCCAACCTCGCCGGCGGCGGCGGCTTTCGTCAGGTCGGCCCGAGCGGATCGCAAGTGCCCAACGATCGCCGTCCTGGACGCCTCGTCGGCGTCGTTGTTCGTCGTGGCCGCGGCAACGTCGGCTTCGACACGTCCGACGCGTTCAGCCAGGTCGCGGAACGACGCCGCCTTCGCCGCGACGTCGCCCGTGTCCACGACGGGTCGACTCTGCGTGAGGTGCTTGCGGCAGCTGTCGTCGACGAGTGCCTTGAAGCCCCCGGAGACCGCTTCGTCGCTGTCGCTGCATGCTGCAGCAACTGCCATTGCCGCGCAGCCGAGCGCAATTGCAAGGAGTCGGAAGCGGATGCCGCAGTGTAGATCAAGTGACTAGCCGAACCCGCTCATTCTGCGATTGGCTCCGGTCACGGCACTCTGTTGGGCGTACCTTGCCATTAGGAGCCACCCACGGCGACGGCGGGCGCCGCCGAATTCGATGCGCCCAGAAGGGACTCGGAATGAAGCGAATAAGGCATATAACTGTCGCGACATTTGTGACCGCGGCTCTACTCCTCGGCGCAACACCCGCAAACGCAGGACACAACGCTGGTGCGACCGCGCTCGTCAGCAACGGCTGCACTGCCTACGTGGGCTGGGGCAACTACCACCAGTCCGGGACGAACTACAACATCGCCATGGGCGAGACCTACTTGTACAACGCCACGTGTCAAGCGTATTGGGTCTACCTCGTCTTCGACCTCCTCGGGACGCAGTATTCCGCACAGAACGAGTGCTACTGCTTCGGCGCGCAGGTGGAAGGCTACGGCAATACCGTGAGCACCACCCATGGTCTCCGGTCCAACAACACGTGGCGGTTCTTCTGCGACAATCCGTGGAACGGAGCGCCATACAGCTGCTAGTCGGAGCCCGCTTCCGCAGAACTGACGTGTCTGCCCGTCGGGCATTTGTCGGCGGGCAGACGCGGCGCGTACTCGCGTGGCGCACATCGCCGCCCCGATCCCTCCCGCCCACGACGCCAACGAAAAACCGTTGACAGCCGCGCGCGATTCGCTCACCATCACCCTTCCTATGGCACGCACCTTCACCGCCGAACGAACGCTCCAGGGCACCGCCCTGTCGAGCTTCGGCGCGTACGCGTGCCGGCCTGGCTGCGAACCCCTGTGTGGGTCGAAGCCGGGACGACGGGATACTGCCGAAGCCGGCAGGCCCGTCGTGCGCTGGTAGTCGCGACACTCTCGCCGACTCGCCAGCGCTCCGCACACGACGCGCACTACGTCATGCGCGCCTCGTTCCCTCACGGGCTCGACCCGGTGGTGTCACGGCTTCCAAACCCGATGACCGACGGTTCGACTCCATCCGAGCCCGCTTCGCCGCGCCCGGCAACCAGCCGGGGGCACGTGCACCTTGACAACTGCAGAGGCATCCGAGCCTCGGAGCATGCGCGGCCTGCATGCGTCCGAGGCGATCACGAGGCCGGTCGCCACACCGGCCTGCTCGGGTCGGTCGCGCCATGGGGCGCAGCTGGCTGTAGACCAGCCGTCATACGAGACACCGGGGGTTCGATTCCCTCCCGGCCCACCATCGCCGCCCCACGTCGACGTGGCCGAATGGACAAGGCACCGGTCTACGAAACCGGAGAGTGCAGGTTCGACCCCTGCCGTCGACGCACACCTCGCCGTAGCTCAGTGGACGAGAGCACCGCCCTCCGAAGGCGGGGGTCGCACGTTCGACTCGTGCCGGCGAGGCAGAGGCACCAACACCCAGCAACCACCGCGGGGGAAGAGACTCCCGCGACACCAACGACCACCACCCAACGACAACCACTACACACCTCGAGGAGGTGACATGCCCACCAACATCAACGACAAGCTGATCTCCTGGGCTTCGGAGATCGACGACCAGGCGATCCGGCAGGCCGAGAAGGCCGCGCGACTCCCGATCGTCGAGGGCCACGTCGCCCTCATGCCCGATGCCCACGTGGGCATCGGCGCCACCGTGGGTTCCGTGATCCCGACCAAGAACGCGGTGATCCCTTCGGCCGTCGGGGTCGACATCGGCTGCGGCATGATCGCCGCCGAGCTCGACATCACCGAGGACCAGCTCCCCGACGGGCTCGAGCCGCTGCTCGGTCGCATCGAGCGTGCGATCCCTGCCGGCGTCGGCCGGGGCCACGACCGCGCGGCGCGCAACGCCGAGGGGTGGCTGGCGGCGAACAAGCCGGCGACCGAGCTCGCCGCGGATCGGGCGACCAAGGCGCTCAAGCAGTTCGGCACGCTCGGCTCGGGCAACCACTTCTTCGAGCTGTGCGTCGACGAGCGGCGCCGGGTGTGGGTGGTGCTGCACTCGGGATCGCGCGGGATCGGCAACCAGCTTGCCCAGGCCCACATCGGCAAGGCACGGAAGCTGGCGAAGGACCTCGAGCTCCGGCTCGAGGACCCCGACCTCGCGTACTTCATGGAGGGCACGCCAGAGTTCGCGGCCTACATCGGCGACATGTTGTGGGCCCAGGACTACGCCCGCGCCAACCGCGACCAGATGATGGACAACGCGATGCGTGAGGTGTTCGCGTTCCTCGGCTTCGGCCGGGAGACGCAGCGCATCAACTGCCATCACAACTTCACCCAGCGCGAGGTCCACGCCGGCAACGAGCTGTGGATCACCCGCAAGGGTGCGATCAAGGCGGACACGGGCGACCTGGGCGTCATCCCGGGGTCGATGGGCACGCGCAGCTACATCGTCCGCGGGAAGGGCAACCCGGCGAGCTGGACGTCGTGCTCGCACGGCGCCGGCCGTCGCCACTCGCGCACCCAGGCCAAGAAGCTCTTCACCAGCGCAGACCTTGCCGAGCAGATGAAGGGCAAGGTCTGGCTCGCCACGCGGGCCGAGTCGTTGGTGGACGAGATCCCGGCCGCCTACAAGGACATCGATCAGGTCATGGCCGACCAGGCCGACCTCGTCGAGGTCCTCCACACGCTGCATCAGGTCCTCAACTACAAGGGCACCTGAGGCAGCACGACGATGCCCCGCCCGGGCCGCGCCGGGCGGGGCGGGCGGGGCAGCCCGACGATGCCTCTGCGGTTGTCTCGCTCCTTGAGAGTCGAGTCGGCCTGCTGCGCAGGTAGGGGTTCCTTCGGGATCCTGAGGTTGCGGGTTCGAGTCCCGCCGTCCTTCGGACGTAGCTCACGGGCAGAGCGCAGGACAGCGTCCTCTACCGCCTTGGTTCCCAGGCCGACCCCATCGCTACCGGTCAGCTGCGAAGGACGGGCGTACTTCGCTGGCATGAAGCGCCGTTCGCGGCGTCGCCGTTCGAATCGGCACCCGCTCGTCCACCGAGTCCTCTGACCGGACCCACCAACCAACAAGAGACAAGAGAGGAGGGCGTCATGCCGAAGTTCTCTGGCACCAAGCGGCGCCCGCTGCGTACCAACCCGTCCGCGCCCGTTCGCACGACGAACCGGCGCACGTTCACCTTCGAGGGCGGCGACGCGTTCGTGCGCGACGCCGCGTCGGAGCTGTTCCTCCTGGCCGCGACCAACATGGTCGGCGAGGACACGTTCTACGAGCGCGCCGGCAAGCGCGACGCTCGCTTCCGCGACCTCGTGCACGACGTGACCGCGTCCGACCCGGCGTTCATCGCGGGCGCCGATCCCGACAACGGCAAGGTCGGCCTCGCCCAGTACCTGCGCGAGACGATGCTCATGCGGTCGGCCGCGGTCGTGATGGCCGCCGAGTACGTCGCCGCGGGCGGCCCGGGTGGCCGGTCGGTCGTGGCGCGCGCCCTGCAGCGCGCGGACGAGCCGGCCGAGCTCGTCGGCTACTGGTTCAACAACTACGGCCGCAACCTCCCGATGCCGGTCAAGCGCGGCGTCGCCGACGCCGTCCGGCGTCTCTACACCGAGCGCGCCGCGCTGCGCTACGACGGTCTGTCGCGACAGATCCGCATGGCCGACGTCGTCGAGCTCACCCACCCGTCGCCGCGCGACGAGCCGCAGTCGGCGCTGTTCAAGTACCTGCTCGACCGTCGCCATCGCGACGACGCCGTTGCGGACCCTGCCGTGCTCCCGATGCTTGCGGCCGCGGCCGATCTCGACGCGGTCCCGCCCGGCGCGCGCCGTGCGGTGCTGCGCGAGCGCGGCGCGGTCGCGCTTGCCGGCGCGGGCTTCTCGTGGGAGCGCCTGTCGGGCTGGCTGCCGGGCGGCATGGACGCGGAGGCGTGGGAGGCGGTCATCCCGTCGATGGGCGTGATGGCCCTGGTGCGCAACCTGCGCAACTTCGACCAGGCCGGCATCTTGGACGCAGTCATCGACGTGGTCATCGCCAAGATCACCGACGCGAGCGAGGTCGCGCGCGCCCGGCTGTTCCCGTACCAGGTGTGGGCGGCGTACAAGCACGCGCCGTCGGACAACTGGAAGCGAGCCCTCGGCCGCACCCTCGACCTCACGGTCGCCAAC
>DASVEG010000008.1:0-3177 GCA_036380695.1 Acidimicrobiales bacterium | reverse complement strand
ACCGCGCCGCCGTTGTCGCTGACCGCGAGATCCGCGCTGTAGACGTTGAGCGCTCCGAAGGTCTGCGGTGCGCTCCACGTGCCGGTCTCGGTTCGCGTGCGCACCAGCAGCTCGGCGCCAGGGCGCGGGTTCGCCGGAGGCCAGACGACGGTGGCGTTGCCCGATGCGTCGAGCCCGACGTCGACGGACTCGGGACCGAAGTCGACCGGCTGGTCGGAGACCCGCTCCGGCGGGCCGAGCGGGCCGGCCGCCGGGCGATAGCGCGCCCACAGCATCTCGTCGTTGTCGTACCAGACGACGATCGCGTCGCCGCGCGGGCCCATGGCCACGAGCGGCTCGCTCGTGGTCGTCGTCACGACCTCGGGCGGTGCGTGCCGGCCTTCAGGGTCGAGCACGCGCAGGACGGACGTCCCGTCGTCGCGGTTGATGAAAGCGAGGTGGCCGGTCGAGGACGCCGCCCATTCATCCTGCTCGCCCTGAGCTAGCGCCGGCGCAGGCGTTCCGGCGCAGACGAACAGGACTGCGGCGGCCAACGCGGAGAATCGCTTCATGCCGATTCGTAGGCGATGAGATGGGTCTCGCCTGGGACGAGCAGCAGGCCATCTCCGACGGCCATCGACGTGCCGGTGTCGTCGTAGTTCTCCAGATAGCCGATCCCGTGGGTCTGCTGCAGCAGGGCGCCGGTCTCGACGTCGAAGGCTCGCAGTGAGCCGCGGTTGAGGTAGTAGAGCGTCCGGCCGACGATCAGCGGTGGCGCGCCGAAATGTGTCTCGTCCTGGAATGCGGTGTCGCGGAATCGCCAGCGCGGCGTCCAGCTCGGGAACTCCCAAGCGCTGAGGTAGCCGCCGGCGCCGGTCACCGCGACGTTGCCGAGGATCGCCGGCGGCGCCGCCGATGAGGTGGACCCGGAGCGGATCTCGCGCTGGGTGTCGATGTCGTACATCGCGTAGAACCCGTTGTTCTCGATCAGGTGGCCTTGGGAGAACGGCGCGACCGCGAACGTGCTGTCGGCGCACAGGTCGTAGTCGTCCTCGCGCGTCGGCTGGCCCGTGGCGCGGTCCAGCGGGGCGCACGCTCCGCCGACCCACACCCGCGGGCCCTCGAGCGTGACCGCGCGGTTGCCGGTGTTGTGGGTGCCGTAGCTCCACGTGCGCGCGCCGGTCGCCGGGTCGTGGCGGACGATCCAGCCGAGGTAGTTGACGTAGAGCTCGCCATCGGAGGCGGTGACCAGGGCGGGCCAACCCTCCCGGCCGCTGGGCACTTGCCAGACGATCGCGCCTGTGGCGGCGTCGAGCGCGGCGAGCCGCTGCGTGTTCACCGCGAACACCCGGTTGCGGTCGTAGGCGATGCTGCCGCCTGCCCCGGGCTGGTTCCAGAGCGTCGCGCCGGTGACGGGGTCCAGCGCACGGGTCGTGCCGTCGTCGAGGCTGACGAAGACTCGGCCGCTCGCCATCAGGACGTTGCGTGCGCGGACGGGTACACGCCAACGTTCCTGTAGCGGCGGCGTGGGCGTCGTGGCGTTGACGCCGCCGGAGTGGGTGGCGTCGAGTTGCAGGTTGGTCGTCTGCGCGGTCGTCTGCGGACCGAGTTCGACGGGAGCCGCGCCGCGATCGATTTCGCCGGGCTGTGGCGGTTCCTGCGCGTTGCGGAAGGCGATCAGGGAGGTACCCGACGCTACGAGCAGCGTACCCTGGGCGATCGCCATGCCCGGGAGGTTCGTGCGCCCGATCGGGCTCGCTGCCGGCAGCGACGTGCGCCAGACCTCGGCGCCGGTACGCAAGTCGACGACGAACAGGTTGCCGAGCCTCGTGGTGACGTAGGCGTAGTTCCCCGCGACGACGGGGGCGACGTGGATGTTGTCGTCCGCCGCGAACGTCCAGACCGGCTGGTCGGTCTGGACGTCCCTTGCGGTGAGCCGGCCGTTACTGACGAACAGCCCGAGTTCGCCGGCGAACGCCGGCGTCTCGACGTTCGGGAAATGGCCCGTGATCGTGCCGGTCTGCGCGTCGTGGACGTCGCCTTCGTCGTCCGGGCTCGAGTTGTAATAGCGGTTCGCGTAGACCGGGCTCGGCTCACCGCCGTAGTCGGTCGTGCACCCGCCGCTCGGGCCGCGCCACGCGAGCGTCAGCAACGCGCGATTGAGGGCGGCCGCGCCCTTGCAGCGCGTCGAGATATAGACGCGTTCGGCGTCCACGGTCGGCAGTGCGCCGCCCATCCGTGGCATCGTGAAGTCGTTCGTGAGTTTCGTCCCGGTCGCCCCGTCGAACACCATCCCGTACGCCGCGAAGACACGCCCTCCGGTCGCCACGGGCGGCCCGTCCTCGGACACGAATTTCCCGAACAGTGGGCGCCCGGTCGCCGCATCTGCGGCCAGCATGAACCCGTGGTCGTCGGTGACGTAGAGGCGCCCACCGTCGTAGGAGAGCGTCCCGCCGTAGCTGCCGTGCGCGCGCGACCACAGTGTCGCGCCGTTGCGCATGTCCAGCGCGTAGAGGATGTTGTCGCCGGTCAGCACGAACGCCCGCCCGCCTGCGATCACCGGATACGACGCGGCCGCCCCCGACAGCGGCTTGCTCCACGCGCGTGCGAGCGGCGGCATTGGCACCGTTCCGGACGCCCGCCCGTCATGAGCGGCGTTCTGCTGGTAGCTCGTCGCCGCTTCACGCGGATCCACCGGCTCGACCGGAATGCCCGGCCCGGGAGACGCGGTCGCGGTGGGAGCGGGCGACGCGCTCGGCGCCGGCGACGGACTCGGTGACGGCGTGGGCCACAGCGTCGGCACCGGAATCGGAGTGGCGGAGGACGACGGCGAGGGACTCGGGGCGGCCGGCGAGCTCGGCGTCGCCGTGCCCGCCGACGTCGGCGAAGCGAAGGCCGGCGCAAGCACCGTCAGCGGCCGCGGCGCCCGCGCGCAATCGTTCCCGTGCACCCGCTCAGCGCGCGGGCGCACACACGCGAGGACGCGCCACGAGCCCGGCACCAAGCGACCGACCCGCAGCTCACGCCGGGCTCGCGCGCCCGGGCGCAGCGGCCGCTGCGCGACGCTTGCGGCCACGCGTCCGATGGTCACGCGCACGACCGCCCTTCGCGAGCGCGTCGCTCCCCGATTGGAGACCGTGAACGACACCTTCGCCTGCCCGTCTTGGGCTTCGGCTGCGGTCACTCGCGCGATCGCGA
>DASVEG010000007.1:0-3577 GCA_036380695.1 Acidimicrobiales bacterium | reverse complement strand
GACGACGTCGACGCGCACTGCGACGCGGCGCGCCGCGCGGGTGCAGAGATCGTGGAGGAGCCAGCCGACCAGCCGTTCGGCGACCGGATCTACCTCGCCCGCGACCCCGAGGGCCACGAGTGGTACTTCGCGCAGCACCTGCGCGACGTCGCGATCGACGAACTCACCGACCTGCTCGCGCGGGCGGGTGGTTGACGGGCGGCGCTACGGTCGCGACGTGACCGCCTTCGAGCTACCAGACGGCCTGTCGTTCAACCGGGGGCCGGTCGCCGACCCGAAGGCGTTCGCCGAGGACGCGGGTGCGGCTTCCTGGTTGTTCCTCTGCGGCGACGAGTTCGCGGCGATGGAAGGCGGCATTTCCTTCGACCAGGTGCGGGCGGCGGTTCCCGTGGCGGAGAACATCGTGTCCGACCCACCGCGACCGCTCGACGTCGACAAGGTGCGCAAGGCGGCCGAGGCGCTCGACCGCATGCCGCGGCCGACGCTCGTGACCTGTCGCGCAGGGCCGCGTTCGTCCGCGTTCGTGTACGCCTACGCCGGCGTGAAGGCGGGTGCCTCGGCGGACGACGTGCTTGCCCGCGCCGACGCCGACGAGGCGCCGTTCGCGGCGAACGACGAGCTGCGCGCCTTCGTGCGGCAGGCGATGGACGAGCTCGCGGCGGAGGGCCTCGCCGGCACGTCCTGACCAGCGCGGTCAGAAGGGTCCGGTCACCTCGAACGTCACCCCGGGGCGCACCGGGTTCGCCTGGCCCGCGCCATCCTCGAACGGTGCCGTCGCGATCGCCGGCCCCCGTTGCGAGCTGAAGTAGAGGCGCGTGCCGTCGGGGCTGAACGCCGGGCCCGCGATCTCCGACCGCTCGTGGCCGACGACCTGGAGCAACGGATACACCGTCGTCCCCGACAGCACGCAGATCTGGAGGTCGTCGCCATCCTCCGCGACGACGACGTCGCCGCTCTGCGTCACGGTCACGTTGTCGACGCCCCGCAATGGTGCGTTCGCGATCGTCCCCGCGTCGTAGACGACTTCGAGCAGCCGCTGCGCCGGCTTGTACGCCCACACGCGGTTGTCGCCCTTCGTCGTGATGTAGACGACACCGCCACGCGCGGCCGCGTCGTGGTAGTAGCAACCCTCGCCGCCGCGAAAGACCGTCGCTCCTGGCACCTGGTGGCGCGTAGCAGTCGTCCCCGGCACGAGGTTGGGGCGAGGGACCGCGAGCCATTCGACGTGCCCGCTGGGGAGCCACTTCGCCGCTTCCAGCGTCCCCGCCGAGAAGTTGCCAGGCACCGCAGGCGTGAAGCGGTAGAACAGCCCGTCCGGCTCGTCTTCCGTCAGGTACAGCCGGCCGTCTCGATCGGCGGCGACCGCCTCGTGGGCGAACGTGCCCAGCGCAGGGAGTGGCGTCCCCGTCCCCGGCTTCGTCGGGTCGCACCGCCACACGAGCCCACCTTCGTGCTCCTCGCACGACAGCCACTCGCGGCCGACGGCACCGCCCGCGCAGTTGAGCGACGTGCCCGCGAGGATGCGGTACGCGTCGACGATCGTGCCGTCGGCGGCGAACCGGATCGCGCTCGCGCCGCCACCGGTCGCGCTCGGCACCTCGCTGTTCGACACGTAGATCCAGCCGCCATCCTGCGTGGGGAACGTGGCGCCGCCGTCGGGGGCGTGGTGCCACACGTACGCCGTCCCCGCCACGACCTGCTCGCTCCGTGCGATGACCTTCGAGGTGAACCCTGCCGGCAACCGCACGCCGTTGGCGTCCGGTGCGAGCAGCGGGCCGTAAGGCCCGTCGGTTGCCGTGAGGATCGGGTCGGCGATGGCGGCGCGCCACACGGCGGGGCCGAGGGCGAGGCCGGCGCCGCTCGCGAGCGCGGCGGTGAGGAACTGGCGGCGGTCCATCGTTGTTCTTTCGCCGCCGCGCCCCCGACCCCCTTGTAGGCGCTGCCCGACGTCAGTCCTGGTACGGCGGCGCGGGGTCGTACTGGATGTACCGCTGCACGTCGCGAGCGTGCTTCACGTCGTAGAGCTGACCGACGAGCCACAACGCCATGTCGATGCCGGCAGACACACCTGCGGCGGTCACGACGTTGCCGGCGACGACCCATCGAGCGTCGCTATCGACGTCGAGGGCGGGCGCGTGCGACCGCAACTCGTCGATGGCAGCCCAGTGCGTCGTCGCGAGCTTGCCATCGAGCAGGCCAGCGGCGAACAACACGAACGAACCCGTACAGACCGACGTGGTCCACTCCGCCTGCGCGCCGACCTTCGCGACGAATGACGTCATCGCGTCGTTCTTCATCTCGACGCGCGTGCCCCGCCCGCCAGGGACGAGCAGCACGTCGAGCGCGGGGCAATCGTCGAAGGTGTGGTCGGGCACCACGCGAAGACCCTTCGCGCACCGGACGGGCGCGGCCCGCTCCGCCACGGTCACCACCCGATCGCCGTCCTTGCACGCCGACGTGAGCACCTCCCACGGGCCGGCGAAGTCGAGCTCTTCCGCGTCGTCGAAGAGCACGACGCCGATGGTCCTGTTCATGCGGACTCCTTCCTGAAGCGTTTGCGATAGTCGTTTGGCGCGACTCGCACCGTTCGCACGAACGCCCGGCGCATCGTCTCTGCGGTGCCGAACCCGCACGTGGCCGCGATGTCCTCGACCGACCGCCCGGTCGTCTCGAGGAGCCGCCGCGCCGCTTCGATGCGCACGCTCTCGACGTACCGCGCCGGCGTCGTGCCCACCTCGCGCGTGAAGGCGCGCGCGAAGTTCCGCGGCGACATCCCCGCCCGCGACGCGAGGCGGCTGACGGAGAGGTCGGTAGCGAGGTGCTCGGTGACCCACGCCTGCACGTCGCGCAGGGGCTCGCGTTCTGCCGCCTGCGCACGCATCGCCGCCGAGAACTGCGACTGCCCACCCGGCCGTTGCACGTACATCACGAGCCGGCGCGCGGTCTGCAAGGCGATGTCGCGACCGTGGTCGTCCTCGACCAGCGCGAGGGCGAGATCCATCCCCGCGGTCACGCCTGCCGACGTCCACACGTTGCCGTAGCGCACGAAGATGGGATCGCGCTCGACGGTGATCGCCGGGTAGTTGCGCGCGAGCAGGTCGAGCGCCTGCCAGTGGGTCGTGGCGCGCTTGCCGTCGAGCACCCCGGCCTCCGCGAGCAGGAACGCCCCCGTGCACACGGACGTGACGCGCCGGGCGCCGCGGGCGAGCCGCCGGACCCCCGTCACGAGCCGGCGGTCGCGCATAGCGTCCGCAGTGCCGTCGCCGCCCGCGACCACCAGCGTGTCGATCGGCGACCGTACGTTGGCGATCGCCGCATCGGGGATGAGCCGCATCCCGCTCGGCGAGGCGGTCGCAGGTGCGCCGGTGGCGGTGACGATCGTGAGCGCGTACGGGTCGGCCGCCAACTCGCCCGCTCGCGCCATGACCTCGACTGGCCCGCTGACGTCGAGCGACTGGAACCCGTCGAACGCGACGACCACCACCCGTCTCACCGGTTCATCGTGCGCTCTGGTGGCGTGTGGCCGCAATGACAAACACCCCTCGGTTTCTGCCAACAGCGGCCGCAGGGCGAGAAT
>DASVEG010000006.1:0-3139 GCA_036380695.1 Acidimicrobiales bacterium | reverse complement strand
CTCGACGTCCGACCCCGCCTACCAGTTCGACCGCAACCCGAACACGATCGAGCCGTACGAGCTCGACGTCGAGCTGCCCGCGTCGCCGAAGACGGCGGCACCGCCGACGTGCGTCGGCGGCACCATCGGCGTGAGCGTGCTCGGCGCGCCGATCTACAGCGCGTTCGACGCGCTGGGACGGGACGCGGCGGCCCACGAGGTGCAAGACGGGTGCGACGGCCATCCGGAGCGCACCGGGCAGTACCACTTCCACTCGCTGTCCGACTGCCTTGGCGGCGACGACGACGAGGGCGCCGCCACGCGCGACGACGGGCTGTTCGGCTACGCGCTCGACGGCTTCGGCATCTACGTCGAGCGCGACGCCAACGGCGAGCTGCTCACCACCGCCGACCTCGACGAGTGCCACGGCCGCACGAGCGAGATCTCGTGGCGTGGCACGAAGGCGACCATGTACCACTACGTCGCCACGGCCGACTTCCCCTACCTCGTCGGTTGCTACCGCGGCACCCCCATCACGTCGGCGACCGGGTTGTCGATCGGCCCGCCTCGCTGACGCGCGAGCCTGGTGCCGTGCGAGGCCGACCATGACCGACGACCCGCGCCGCGTGGTCGAGCGGCTCAACGACTCCATCAATGCCCACGACCCCGCCGCGGGGCGGGCATTGTTCGCGGACGACGCGAGGTTCGTCACGGCAACGGGTCGCGTCCTCAACCTCGGGGGGATGGGTCAGCTCCTGAGCGACACGGTCGCGGCGTTCCCCGACATGCGCATGCGCATCGAACGCTGGATCGTCGACGGCGGGACGGTCGTCACCGAAGAGGTGATGGAGGGCACGCACCTCGGCGACTTCGCCGGGTTGTCACCGACCCGCAGGCGGGTCGAGCTGCGCATGTGCCATGTCACCCGCGTCGCCGACGGGCGCATCGTCGAACGCGTCGCCTACCACGACACCGCCGGCATCCTCCGCCAGCTCGGCTGACGGGCGGATCGCCGGCTCCCATCGGTCGACCTTCGAGCCGGACACGCGGCGCCAGCCGACGACCTTGCCCGGAGCCACCACGAACGCGCCGCGCGCGTCGAGCGCGCCTGCCGCGCCCACCCGGTACAGCCAGCGGGGCGCGAGGGTGACGACGAGCGCGGAGCGCCTGGCATCGATACGCCCCGTCGCATCGGGCGCGGCATCGGGCGACGCGGCCAGACGCACCTCGACGAACGTCGCCCTCCCGCCACCGAGGTCGCGGCGTGCCGTCTCGAGCGCGGCGGTGAGCGGCCGCAACGCGCGACGCCGCAACAAGCGGTACAGGTCCTCGGCCTCGTCGACGCCGCGGTCGCGGCCCCACGCGCGCTCCCACGCGCGGACCACGCCGAGCTGGCGGACGTCGACAAGCGCGGGCGGCACGGCGGGCGGTGGCGTGCGGCGGGTGAACCCCGGCGCGTCGGGGCGCGTGCTCGCCGCCCAACCACGACGGTCGCGCCACGCCAGCAGCGCGGCGACGCACGGGGGCGGCGCCCCACCCAGCGCGAGCAACACCTCCTCCTCGCCGAGGCGGTGATCGTGGAGGACGACCTTGCCGTGGTGCCAGGTGATCCGGTGCTGCGACCCGGAACAGGCAACGAGCGTCTCGACGCCGTCGACGCCGTCGACGCCCTCGAACCAGCGGACCGCGGTCACGCCGCCGGTTCGTCGGCGTCGACCAGGACGACGCGAGCCCACGGGGGCGGCGGCCACTTGTGACGCGGCTTGTCGACCAGGGCGACGACGACGGACGCGCCGCGCGGCCCCTCGGCGGGCCACGGCGTCAACCCGTCGGTCAGCACGACGACGACCGACGGCCGCGGTCGCAGACGCATCGCCGCGGCGATGCCCTCCGCCATGTCGGTCCCCCCGCCGCCGGTGAGCGCGACCTGCCGCGCGTTGTGCACGCGACGGACCTCGTGCACCGCCGCGTCGACCGCCAGGACGGTGACGCCGTCGCGGACGCCGACACTACGCAGGAGCCCGTCGATCTCGCTCATCGCCCGCAGGAGGTGCGCGTCGGCCATCGAGCCCGACGTGTCGACGACGACGGCGACCGCGGGCGAAGGCCGCTCCATGGCCGGCAGCACGACCGGGCCCGCGACCGTGGCGCGGCGGGACGGCCGCCGGTAGCTGTAGTCGACGCGACCGGCCTCCCGGCTGACGCCCCGCCGGATCTCGGCGGCCAGCGCGCGGCGCCAGTCGACGGCGGGGCGCAGCAGCGCGTCGGCCCACCTGCGCCAACCGCCGGGCACGTCGGCGCGCTCGGCGGCGGCGACGGCGACCGCGACGCGCCTGCGCACGAGGTCGGCCTGCTCCGGTGGCAAGGAGCGCTCCGCGCCATCGCCGTCGGCCTCCCACGGGCGGCGGATGCCGTGGGTGCCGCTGCCGTGGTCGTGCGCCTCGACCTCGGTTGCGCCCGCGGCGTCCGCGCCGAGACCGAAGTACTCCTCGGCCATGCGGTTGCGGCGGCCACCCAGCGTCTCCGGCATCACGACGGGGTCGGGCGGGACGACGCCAACCGCCGCGAGGTCGTCGTTGAGCTCGGCGTCGCACGCGAGCGTCCACCGGTGCGCGGTCTCCTCGTCGACGCCTGCGCCCCGCGCCCGGCCTGCGTGGTCGCGGACGAGGTGACCGGCGTGGTGCACGAGGAGCGCGCCGAGCTGCTGCGGCGTCCACCCGGCGACGGCGACGGGGTCGACGTACAGCCGCCAACCCTCGTCGACCGCGGCGCCGCCGGGGACGCCGCTCGCGGGCACGACCGTCGTCGCGAACAACGCGGACGCGAGGTACGGGAACGTGGTCGCGGCCCACACCCGGCCCGCGGCCAGCGCGTGCGCGTCGAGCACGTCGTCGCTCACGGCGCCGTCAGCCGAGCAGGCCCGCGTCGCGCAGGAGCGGGAGGAAGACGCGCGCCTCGGCCGGCGCTGCGGCTCCCGGCGGGCGGCACGCGGCGAGCACGCGAGCCGCGACCGCGGCGACGTCCGGCGCCTGCTCGCCTGCCCTAGCCAGCACCCGCCACCCGGCCAGCCATCGCGCCTCGGTCGGGTCGGACGCGACGGCGGCCGCGACCGCGGAGAGCACGGCGTAGGCGCGGTCGGGGCGGGCGGGAAGCTCGAAGC
>DASVEG010000005.1:0-14562 GCA_036380695.1 Acidimicrobiales bacterium | reverse complement strand
AAGCCCGTCGTACGCGTCGACCACGACGACGCGACGTTCGACGATCACGCGTCCGCGGTCGCTGCGCTCGTGGACGACGTGGCCACCCGCCACCGAGCGGGCCAGCCGGTGCTGATCGGCACGACGTCGATCGACGACACCATGGCGGTCGCCGGCGCGCTCGCGGAACGCGGCGTACCGCACGTGACGCTCACCGCCGAGAACGACGGGCAGGAAGCGGAGATCGTCGCGGGCGCCGGGCGTCGCGGCCAGGTCACCGTCGCCACGCAAATGGCGGGTCGCGGTGTCGACATCGTGCTCGGCGGCGCCGGCGCGACGGACGCGGACCACCAGGACGTGTGCCGCCTCGGCGGCCTGATGGTGTGGGGGCTCGGACACCACCCCGCCCACCGGCTCGACATGCAGTTGCGTGGTCGCGCCGGCCGCCAGGGCGACCCCGGCGAGACGCGGTTCGCGTCGGCGATGGACGACGACCTCGTGCGGCTCGCGCCACCGAACACGCCCGACGAGGAAGCCGCGGATGCCGGCCAGCACGCGGCCGAAGAGCTCGACCGCGAACTGCGCGACGAGGTGCGCGAGCTCGAAGGCCTGGTCGACCGGCTGCAAGCGCACCTGCATCGGTGGCGGGAGGTAGCGGCGACAGGGGACGTCGGAGAGGAGCTGCGGAAGGCCGTCGCGCAAGCCGTGTCGGCCGCGGACGAGCGTGGTGTGGCGTTCGCGGGTGTGACACGCGACGCGCTGCCCAGGTTCGGCGGCAAGCGCAGGCGCGCGCTGCACGCGCGGTTCGACGACGCGTTGGCCGCGCGCCGCGACGAGATGGGCGATGCGGTGTTCGACGAGGCCGCTCGCCTCCTGCTCCGCAACCTTCTCGTCGTGTTGTGGGGCGACCAGCTCGACGAGCTCGAACAGGGCAAACAACTCACGCGCGTCGCGCCCGCCTTCGTGACGCGCGTTCCCGCGTGGACCGAACGGGCGGTTCGTTCGTACGCCGCGTTCGAGGCGAGCGTGCGCTCCGAGTGGGTGCGACAACTGCTCGCCTTCACCGTCGTCGAGGTGGGGGCGCCGGGTGACGCCCCCGCCGGCGCGACCGACGGCTGGGGCGGTGACGACTACCCGATGCCGGACACGCCTGGTCGCCCCGCGCCGCAGCGTGCGGGCGCGACAGCGGGCGACGGCGGTGCCGTCGACGACGATGTCGAGGCACCGCTCCTGCTCGCCGAATGGAACGGGTGGAGCTTCAACCGGTTCGTGCGCCAGCACTTCGGCGTCCGGCTGCCCGACCCTCCCCTCGTGCTCGCGATCGACGCCATCGGGGACTCGGCGGGAGGCATGCGGCTCGAGCTCGACCTCGACGACCCGGCGCGCACGCGGGTCGTGGTCGCAGCGCGCGACGTCAGCCGGGCGTGAGCCTCGTCGTCTCGGTGGCCTCGGCTTCGACCGCGGCACGCGTGTAGGACGCGGCGACGAGCCGCCCGTCGGCCCACGCGCGTTGCTGGTCGGCGGCGTGCGGAGCTCCCGGCTCCCCCGCGGCGCCGAGCGGGACGACCCACCCGGAGTTGTCCCAGTCGGCCACGTCGAACGCGTAGCGGGCCACCGACCCGGCGCGCATCGCGAAGCCGTGGGTCGGGATGTACGACGCGGCCTGCACCGTGTCGAGATCGCCGCTCATCTCCACGCGCGGTGGGTCGAACGGGCGATGGCCGAGTGGGTGGCGGGTGAGGGTCGTGTGCAACTCACCCCAGCGTTCGCCTGCCCACACCTTCTCGGCGCGGGCGATCGCCTCGCCGAGCGCGTCGTCCCATGTCCATCCACCGAGCAGGGACACGTCGCCTGCGGACAGGTGTTGCTCCGTGACGCGCCAGAGCACCGACTCCGGCACGACGCCGGGCAACAGGCGGTTGTGCGGCGCATCGAGCGCGTCGCCGAGCCCCGACCGTTCCAACACCAACAACAACAGCTCGCGGCGCGCGACGGAGTACGCCGCGGCCGCCGTCGACTCGCGGTCCATCGACCCGTCCCACCCGCCGAGCGGCGCCCACTCCGCCAGCCGTGTCGCAAACCTCGACGCGGGGATCGACACCACGTCTCGGTGCAACGCTTCCATGTCGGCCACGGTCGCATTCTCTGTCGAGGTCAGCGTCTCGAAGATGCGGTGCGCGCGCCAGGGCGAGGCGGCATCGACCCCGATGTAGGGAGCGTCGGGATCGGCCGCGATCCGGTTGTTGGCACTGAACAGGAACCCGTTGCCGGGGTTGACGACGCGCGGCATGTCCTCGAACGCGACCCATCCATCCCACGCGTACGACGCGTCGTCGCCTGGCACGGGCAACCACGCGCCTTCCATGCGGCTGCGCCGGGGCAAGCGTCCACGCGTCAGGTAGCCGATGTTCCCGTCGACGTCTGCGGCGAGCAGGCTGTTCACCGGCTCGACCCAGGCGCGCATCGTGTCGAACAACTCGTCGACCGATCGCGCGCGGAGCATCGGGAGGATCACGTCGAAGCCGTCGTTCACGTCCGCGGTGGCGGTCCAGCAGAGCGCGATGTTCGCCCCAACGATCGGACCGCGCCGCGTGTCGGCCACCTCGATCGTCACGTCGTCGCCATCGCGGACCGAGATCGTCTCGGTGCGGCTGACTGGGACGCCGTCGCCGAATTCGTAGAGGTCTTGGTCGTCGGGCATCGCATGGGTGATCGACCACGCGACGCGCTCGTTGTGGCCGAAGTGCGAGAAGCCGGGCACGCCGGGAATCGCGAACCCGAGCACGTCGAACTCGGGGCAGGCCACGTGACCCTGCACGTACACGTTCGGTGCTTCGAGCTCGCGGTGCGGGTCGCCGGCGAGCAAGGGCGCACCGCTTGCCGTGCGAGACCCCGCGACGACCCAGTTGTTGCTCCCACCGACCTCGTCGCCGAGCCCCGAGACACCGGTGCACGGCGCACCGGGAGGCACGGACGCGATGTGATCCTCGCCCCAACCGGCGACCATCGTCTTGGCCACGTCGGCGCCGAGCGTCTGGGCGACGACCGAGCGCCACAACTTCGATCGTGCCGAGCCCATCAACAGATGGCGGACTCGATACACGAGCATGCAGTGCCACGGCTGCCACGGCTCCGGCGTTACGCCCGTGAGCACGAACTCGCTCGTGCGCGGCAATGCCGCGATCGCTGCGTTGACGCCAGCGGTGTACGCCTCGAGCATCGCGACGGTCTCGGGGGCGAGCGCGTCGAGATCGCGAAGCACGGCGCGTTCCAACGCAACGCGCCGGTAGAAGGAGTCGGCGGCGATGGCGCGCTCCCCGACGACCTCCGCCCAACGACCGAGGGCGCGGCGGCGGTCGTACTCCATCTGCCAGAGGCGGTCGGCAGCGTGGACCCACCCCTGCGCGAAGAACGCATCGCGCTCCGTCGCCGCGAAGCAGTGCGGGACGCCGTAGCCGTCGCGAACGATGTCGACGGGCCGCTCGACGCCCTCGACCTCGACGCCGACGGCGGTCACGAGGCGCCCGAGTCCGAGAACGCCGCGAGCTGCGCTGGTGGCCGTCGAGCTGCCGACGAAATCCTGGCTTGGGTCACTGAGGGCCCCGGCCGCCGTAGGCGAGAAGCTTGTGTTGCACCGGCGCGTCGTCCGGCACCTCGATGCGGGGCTTGAAGTTCTTGCCGCGCATGCTGGGATCGTCCATGCGGCCGTCGATGACGGAGAACGCCGTCGCCGCGAGGTCTTCCGGCATGGTCGCGTCCTGGCCGGTCGCCTTGGCGACGTCCCACCCGTGCATGAGCTGGTCGACGAAGCAGATGCCGAGGAACATGCCCGCCTTCTCGGCCGCACCCGGTTCACGCAACACCGCGAGCGTTCCTTGCCGCGCCGCCTCGTAGTCGGCGGCCGCGTCGGTTCCGACGCGATCGGGGGGCGGGTCGGCAGGGCCGCCGGACGCACCTTCGGTGGCCGCACCGCGAAGCCAGTGCTGCACCTCGATCATGTGATTGACGAGGGCGCGCACGTTCCATTCCTCGCACGGTGTCGAGCCGTCGAGCGCGTCGGTCGACGACGGCATCTTGCGCGCGGCCCACGCCGAGCTCCGGTCGAAGAGATCTACGAAGTCCATGCCCGTACGCTGCCACGCGGACTGCAGGCGGCGCCGAGGTCAGCGCCGCCGGCCTCCGACGCACGGGTTACTCCACGACGAGCGTGCCCGCCATGTCTTCTTCGTGGCCCTCGATCGTGCACACGAACTCGTACTCGCCCGGGTCTGCGTCGACGACGATGCGTCGCGCCGTGTTCGCGGGCAGGTCGACCTCGATGTCGAGCGCCTCGACCGTGAAGTTGTGCCCGAACAAGTCCTTGTTGTCGACGAACACCGCGGCCCCGGCACCGAGGGTCACCTCGGCGTCCGCGCTGCGCTCGGGGTCGTCGCCTTCGAGGAAGAAGTCGACCTTCTCCGCGACCACGACGATGTCGCCGTCCTCCCTCTCGTCGCTCTCGACGCCGAGGGTCGACACGAGCCCGACCGCGGCGAACAGCACGACCGCGGCGCCCCCTATCGCCATGAGCGCCCGCGTCGGCGCACCGCTCCACTTGAACAACGCGCCGAGCATCGCGACGAAGCCGAGGATCGCACCGACGACTCCCATGCCCGTCGCCAGGAACGGCAGGAACGATTCGGGATGCTGCAGGTCTTCGATGACGAACGGGAGGTTGCCGAGCATGAACAGCAACGACCCGATGCCGCCGATGACCGTCCCGACCGTCCGCGGCGTGCCCGCGCGCGAGAGCAGGAACAACGCCACGACGAACAGCACCGCGAACACGAGGATCGGCGGGATGATCGTCTGCACGTACGCCGTGACGATGACGGCGACGAGGATCAGCAAGATCAACGCGGCCCGGAGCAAGCGTCGCCATGGCGCCGCGCGGTCGATGTCAGGTGTGGTCTCCACGCCACCAGGATGCCGTTCGTATCCGTCGCGGAAACGGATGGTCGCCTCGTTGCGGGAACCGCGCTCGTGGTGCGCGTCGTCTGACTGATCAACGGGTGACTAGCCCGTCGACATCCGCCGAGCTCTGCCGGCGAGGGGAGGACCTCCGATGTTCCTGCGCCGCTGTGGCCTGTCGTTCGTTTCGCTGTCGCTCGCCATCCTCGCTTCGATCGTGGCGGCCGCGCCTGCGCTCGCGTGCGGCGGGCTCGTGGGCGAGAACGGCACCATCCGTCTCGTGAAGACGACGACGTTGGCTGCCTTCCACGACGGAGTCGAGCGCTACGTCACGTCGTTCCAGTTCACGGGTTCCGGCGAGTCGGTCGGTTCGATCGTGCCCCTCCCCGGCGTGCCGACCGACGTGAAGCGCGGGGGCGACTGGACCCTGCAACGCCTCGTGCAGGAGGTCACGCCCGTTCGCACGGGGTCGGAGGAGGACGCCTTCGCGACCGCTGGTGCCTCCGTCGCGAGCGCCCGCGTGTTGCAGGAAGCGAAGATCGACGCGCTCGACATCACGATCCTCGAGGGCGGCGGCGACGAGGTCGGGAGGTGGGCGGTCGAGAACGGCTTCTTCCTCACGCCCGACGCGCCCGAGGTGCTCGACTTCTACGCCCACCGCAGCCAGATCTTCATGGCCGCCAAGTTCGACGCATCTCGTGCGGCCGCGCTCGGGCAGCGCGCGGGCGACGGCACGCCGATCATGTTGACGATCCCGACCAACGAGCCGTGGGTGCCGTTGCGCATCCTCGCCCTCGGCCTCGACGAGTCGCAGTTCGTCGAAGCCGACGTGTTCTTGCTCACGGACGACGAGCCGCGGTTGCTCACCGGCGGCCCTGGCGTAACCGTCTCTCGCAGCACGGCCGCGACGCGGTCGCTGCTCGACGACCTGCGGTCCGACAAGGGGATGGAGTGGGTGCCGGGCGACATGTGGTTGAGCCACCTGCAGGTCGCGACACCCGCGGGCGACCTCGACTACGACCTCGCGATCTCGACGAAGCCGGGCGTCGTCCCGGCGGCTGTCGACACCGGCGTGCTCGCGTCGGAAGCGGTGGCGATCGGCGACGGCAGCCGCGGGTTCGGTTGGTTGTGGCCGGTTGCCGGCGTGGCTGCGGGGCTCGCGGTGATCGTCGGCTGGCACGCGTTGTCGTCGTCCCGCCGGCGAGCAGGCGCGGTCGCGGCATGAGGCGACGCCCGGTCGCGGCAGGTGCCGCTGCCGCGGTGGTGGCCGCGGGTGCGCTCGTCGCCGGTGCGCTCGTCGCCGGTTTCGGTGCGGGAAGCGCGGGAAGCGCCTCCGGTTCAGAGGGTGGGGGAATGCTCGGTCCCGGCGTCGTCCAGGTCGACGTCGGGATCGAGCACAGCCGCTTCTCCGTCGACCGCATCCGCGTGCGGCGAGGCACCACCGTCGAGTTCCTCGTCGGCAACGCGGACCCGATCCACCACGAGCTCATCGTCGGCGACGACGACGTCCACCGCCGTCACGCCACCGGCAAGGAGGCGTCGCACCCGCCGGTGCCGGGCGAGGTGTCCGTGCCCCCGAAGGCGAAGGCGTCCACCTCGTTCACGTTCGACCGTGCCGGCACCTTCCGCTTTGCGTGCCACCTCCCCGGCCACCTCGCGTACGGCATGGAAGGCGAGGTCGTCGTCGTCGACGCGTAAGCGTCGACGGGCACGCAACGGGACCGCAGGGGTTCGTCGAGCGCGCTTTCCCCCACCGCCACCGCGCATAGCGCGGACTTTCTGCGAAATAGCGCCGTCGTTGGGGGGCGGGCGGCCGTCGTTGGAGGGGGGGCCGGATCAGCCGGCTCGTGTCGCGGCTTCCTCGAGCGCCCGTCGCGTGAGCACCCGCGCCAGGTGCCTGCGGTACTCGGGCGATGCGTTCAGATCGGCAGGCGGGTCGAGCCCGTCGTCGGCTCGGGCGGCCGCGTCCTCGGCCGAAGCGCCGGACGCGAGCGCCTCCTCGACGCCGGCGGCGCGAACGGGCTTCGACGCCATGTTCACGAGACCCACGCCGCCGCCCTCTTGGTACGCGGCCCCGACGATGGCCCAGTCCTGCGCTCGCCGGTTGAACTTCTGATACGACCAGCCCTTGCCCGCGGCGCGCGGGAAGCGCACCTCGACGAGCAGCTCGTCGGGGCCGACCGCGGTCTCGAGGAACCCGGTGAAGAAGTCGGCCGCGCCCACCTCGCGACGCGCGCCTCCCGCGCCGGCGATCACCATCCGCGCCCCCATCGCGAGGATCGCGGCCGGCAGGTCGGACGCCGGATCGCCGTGGACGAGCGAGCCGCCGAGCGTGCCGCGATGGCGCACCTGCGGGTCGCCGACGAGCGAAGCGGTGAAGGCGAGGAGCGGCGCGTCCGAGAGGAGCACGTCGGAGGTCTCCAGGTCGCGGTGCCTGGTGAGCGCGCCGACCGCGATCTCGCCGCCCTCGACCCTGACGTACGACAGGTCGCGCAACCGGCCGATGTCGACGAGCACGGCCGGCGTCGCGAGACGCAGCTTCATCAAGGGCAGCAGCGAATGGCCGCCCGCGAGCAGCTTGGCCTCGTCGCCGTGCTCGGCGAGCAACGCGATCGCCTCGTCGACCGAGCCCGCCCTCTCGTAGTCGAACTTTGCCGGGATCACTTCGACATCGCCCCGGTCGCGGGCAGCGTGCCCGCGGCGGCGAGCACCGCCTTCACGATGTTGTGGTAGCCGGTGCAACGGCAGAGGTTGCCTTCGAGCCCGTGGCGCACGTCGTGCTCGGTGGGCTTCGGGTTCTCCTCCAGCAGCGACACCGCGGCCATCACCATGCCGGGCGTGCAGAACCCGCACTGCAGGCCGTGGTGCTCGCGGAACGCCTGCTGGATCGGATGCATCTCCTCCGCGGACGGGGCAAGCCCTTCGATGGTCGTGATCTCGCTGCCGTCGGCCTGCGCCGCGAGCAGCGTGCACGACTTCACCGACTCGCCGTCGAGCAACACCGTGCACGCACCGCACGACGACGTGTCGCACCCGATGTTCGTGCCCTTGAGCCCAACGGTCTCGCGGATGTAGTGGACGAGCAGGAGCCGGGGCTCCACGTCGTGTTCCTGAGGTGTGCCGTTGACGGTGACGGAGACGCGCACGGATGCCTTTCTAGCTGGTGTCGGTCCGGCGCCGGCTCAGAGCGTCGGGATGTCGTCGTCGGACGGAGGAGCAGCCGGTGCCGCCGAGCCGAGACCGGACGCCGCCGGCGCGTTCCACTTCTCCGGCTCGCGCTCGCCGTGGATCGCGCGCCACACCTTCTCCGGCGTGGCCGGCATGTCGAGGTGGCGCACACCGAAGGGGCGGAGCGCGTCGACCACCGCGTTCTGCACGGCGGGCGTCGAACCGATCGAGCCCGACTCGCCGATGCCCTTCGCTCCGAGCTCATTCACCGGCGTCGGCGTCTCCATCGCGATGCGCTCGAAGCTCGGCAGCTCCGCGGCGGAGATGAACGCGTAGTCGGACAGGTTGGCGGTGATGGGGTTGCCGTCTGGGTCGTATCGCACCTCTTCGAGCAGCGCCTGCGCGACGCCTTGCGCGAGGCCGCCGTGGATCTGCCCGTCCGCGAGCAGCGGATTGAGGATGCGACCGGCGTCGTCGACCGCGACGATGCGTTCGACCGAGACACGGCCGGTGTCGGTGTCGACGTCGACGACCACGACGTGCGCGCCGAACGGGAACGTCGGACCCGTTCCCTTGAAGTCGTGCTCGACCTCGAGCCCCTCGCCGCCCGCCGCGCCGACGACCTCGGCCCACGACTTCGACACCGCAGGCGTGCCCGCGACGTGGAAGGCACGCGCGACCGCGTCGTACTGCACGTCGTCCTCGCTGGCTTCGAGGAGATCCGCGGCGATCGAGCGCGCCCGGTCGATGACGCCGTCGGCTGCCCTGCTCACCGCGACACCGCCGGCCTGCAACGAACGAGAGCCCATCGTGCCTTGACCACGCGGCACGAGGTCGGTGTCGCCGTGGATCACCGTGACGTCGTCGATGTCGACGCCGAGCTTGTCGGCGACGATCATCGCCAGCGCGGTGTGGTGACCCTGGCCGTGGGGCGATACGCCCGTGCGGACGACGACCTTGCCGTCGGGCTTGACCTCCACGGCGCCGAACTCGCTCGGCGCGCCCGGCCCCGCGGTGATCTCCACGTACACCGACATGCCGATGCCCAGTTGGTGCCGGTCGCCCCGGTCGCGGCGCGCCTGCTGCTCGGCGCGCAACGCGTCGTACCCCGCGGCGTCGAGCGCGAGGTCGAGGGCCCGTTCGTAGTCGCCGATGTCGTACGTCGTACCGACCGGCGTCGTGAACGGGAACTTGTCCTCGGGGATCAGGTTCTTGCGGCGCACCTCGGACGGGTCGACGCCGATCTCCTCCGCGAACAGGTCGAGCGTGCGCTCGATCGCCGCAGTCGCTTCGGGGCGGCCGGCACCCCTGTAGGCGACGGTGGGCGTCGCGTTGGTGACGACGCTGCGGCTGTTGAACTCCGCCTTCGCGATGTCGTAGACGCCGGTGAGCATCGTCCGCGTCATGAACGGGAGCGCGGTGCCGTTCGCGGGGTAGGCGCCGCCGTCCTGCAGCACGGTCAGTCGGTACGCGGCGATGCGGCCGTCGCGCATGCCGCCCATCTCGGCGTACTGCGTCTGCCCGCGGCCGTGCCCGAGGTTGAGCATCGATTCGGTCCGCGTCTCCGTCCACTTCAGCGGCCGCCCGACCCGCTTCGACATCCACGCGAGCAGCAGCTCCTCGGGGTACACGCCGATCTTGGCGCCGAACCCGCCGCCGACGTCCGGCGCGATCACGCGCACCTGGTCTTCCTCCAGACCGAGGTGCTTGCAGATGTCGCCCTTCGCGAAGTGGGCCGCCTGCGTGCTGACCCACCACGTCAACCGGCCGTCGTCGCCCCACTGCACCGCGTCGCTGCGCACCTCGAGGGGGCACGGCGCGACCCGCTGGTTCACGATGCGCTGGCGCACGACCACGTCGCACCCGTCGAACAGCGACTCGTCGCGACCGAAGTTGAACTCGAGCGCGAGGTTGGTGCCCGCGGACGGGAAGAGGACGACCTCGTCGCGCACCGCGTCCTCCGTGTCGACGACGACGGGCAGCGGGTCGTAGTCGACAGAGACGAGCTCGGCCGCGTCGGCGCCCTGGTAGCGCTCCTCGGTGACGATGGCGACGATCGGCTCGCCGACGAAGCGCACCGTCTCGCTCGCGAGCCACGGGCGGACGAACGCCTGGTTGATGAACCCGAGCCCTGGCGCGATCGGGTCGAGGTCGACGTCCGGCCCCGTGAAGACGGCGACGACGCCGTCGGCGCGCCGCGCCTCGTCGACGTCGATCTGGGTGATGCGCGCGTGGGCGATGGTGCTGCGCACGTACGTGACGTAGGCGGCACCGGGCAGCGGGAGGTCGTCGACGTACTGCCCGCCCGAGGTCAGGAACTTGGGGTCCTCCTTGCGGAGCACCCGGTTACCGAGGATCGACATGGTGCGCCGAACCTACCTGCCCGCGCTCGGCTTCGTTTTGTGTGCGAATGGCGCATCATGTTGCGCCATTCGCACACAGAAGCGACCGGGCGGTCAGTTCCAGAAGGTGACGGTGTCCACGACCTGCTCCCAGAAGGAGGGGTCGGGGGGTGGGGGCGGGAGGTCGCGGTGACCGGTCTCCGCATCCTCTGGCGCAGGGAGGATGGCGTAGGCCTCCTCGCCGGGCTTCACGAGGTTGTACTGCTCGCGGGCGAGCCGCTCGATCTCCGCGTCGGTCTGCAACTCGGTCACGCGTGCGGCGAGCCGCTGGTTCTCGCGATCGAGGACCGCGACCTTCGTCTTCTCGCGGTCGATCGCGTCCCGCTGGCTGAGGTACGACCGCGTCGGGAACACGCCGAGCAGCAACACGGCCGCGAGGATCGTCGAACCGACGACGAGCCAGACGGCGCGCGGCAGCCGCGGCGGGCGCAGGATCACGCGCCGCCTGCGGCGCGGGCGGCGAGCGCGGCTGCGCCCGCGAACGCGGCCGACTCGCCGAGGTCGTACTCGATCCGCATGAGCTGGTTGTACTTGGCGACGCGATCGGATCGCGCCGGCGCGCCCGTCTTGATCTGACCGCAGTTGGTCGCCACCGCGAGGTCGGCGATGGTCGTGTCCTCCGTCTCGCCCGAACGGTGCGACATCACCGACGCGTAACGCGAGCGGGTCGCGAGGGCGACGGTGTCGAGCGTCTCGGTGAGGGTGCCGATCTGGTTGACCTTGACGAGGATGGCGTTCGCCACGTTGCGGTCGATGCCGGACTGCAGCCGCTCGCTGTTGGTGACGAACAGGTCGTCACCGACGAGCTGCACGCGGTCGCCGAGCGCGGACGTGAGCGCGGCCCAACCGTCCCAGTCCTCCTCGGCCATGCCGTCCTCGATCGACACGATCGGGTAGCGGTCGCACAGGTCGACCCAGTAGGCGACCATGTCGTCGCTCGACAGCACGCGCTTCTCGCCCTCGAGGTGGTACGCGCCTTCGCGCCACAGCTCGGTGGTCGCGGGGTCGAGCGCTATGGCTACGTCGGTGCCGGGCACCCGCCCCGACGCCTCGATCGCCTCGACGAGGAGGCGGACCGCGTCTTCGTTGGTCCCGAGGTCGGGGGCGAACCCGCCCTCGTCGCCGACGGTCGTCGGGAACCCTCGGTCGTCGAGGATCTTCCGCAGCACGTGGTACATCTCCGCGCCCCAACGCAACGCCTCGCTGAACGACGCCGCGCCGATCGGCATGAGCATGAACTCCTGCAGGTCGATCGAGTTGTTGGCGTGGGCGCCGCCGTTGATCACATTGAGCATGGGCACCGGCAGCACGTGCGCGTTGGCCCCGCCGACGTAGCGGTAGAGCGGCAGCTCGAGCTCGTCGGCCGCGGCCTTGGCCACCGCGAGCGAGACGCCGAGCATCGCGTTGGCGCCGAGACGCGCCTTGTTGTCCGTGCCGTCGAGCGACAGCAACTCGTGGTCGACCATGCGTTGGTCGAGGGCCTCGATCCCGACGATCGCGTCGAGGATCTCGCCGTTGACGTTGTCGACCGCGTCGAGCACGCCCTTGCCGCCGAACCGGTCGTCGCCGTCGCGCAGTTCGACGGCCTCGAACTGGCCGGTCGACGCGCCGGAGGGGACGATCGCCCTCCCCTTCGCCCCCGTCTCGAGGAACACCTCGACCTCGACGGTCGGGTTCCCGCGTGAGTCGAGGACTTCCCGTCCGACGACGTGCTCGATCTGCGACATGGTGTGTGCGTTGCTCCTGTGGCTGGTGTTGACAAAGTACCGGACGAAGCTCGTTCCGGAGGCAATAGAGGCGGTACCACCGCCCCTATTGCCTCCGGAACGAGACAGCCGGGCGGGCGCGACGGCCCGCAGGCGGGTTAATCGTCGATGCGGGTGACGAGGTAGCCGCCGGTGCCGGCCCCGCCCATGGCCATGAGCACGAGGAGGGCACGGCGCCGGCGAGGGAGGTCGCGCCACGCAAGCAGCAGCGCGAGCGCGTCTACGGCGTCGGAGATGGCGCCGTAGGTGATCCACGGGCGTACGGGCGCCTTGCCATCCTCGTTCTGCAGGGCGACGAGCCCACCGACGCCGATCACCGCGTCGCGCACGCCGATCATGCGACCTGCGGCCTTGACCCTGCGGTCACCCTCCCTCCCCCCGAGGATGTCGCGAAGCATCAGCCGCGGGAAGAGGAGGAACAGCACGCCGAAAACGAGGCGTGCGCCTGCGTAAGCCTTGGCCTGGTCGCGGTCGGTCACGCGCCCGAGCGTAACGACTTGGCTTCGTCCCACAGCTCGTCGAGCGCGGCGAGGCCCGCACCCGCCAACTCGATCCCCCGCTCGCCCGCCAGCCGCTCGACGACCTCGAACCGGTGCCGGAACTTGGCTGCGGCGCCCCGGAGCGCCGCCTCTGGGTCGTGGCCCAGATGCCGCGCCAGGTTCGTGACCGCGAACAGCACGTCGCCCAGCTCGGCCGCGGACCCCGGCTCCGCGCGCAGCTCGTCGAGCTCTTCGGCGACCTTCGCCCAGACGCCGTCCGGATCGGTCCAGTCGAACCCGACCTTCGCCGCCTTGCGGCCGAGCTCTGCCGCGTACGTGAGCGCGGGCAGCGCGCCGGGCACGCCGTCGAGCGCGCCCTTCCGCGCATCCCCGCCCCCGTCGCGGCCCTTCTCCGCGGCCTTGATCTCGTCCCAGTTGCGCGCCACGTGCGCGGCGTCGTCGACCGCGACGTCGCCGAACACGTGGGGATGCCGCCGGATCATCTTCTCGGTGATCGCGTTGGCGACGTCGGCGATGGTGAACTCCCCGGCCTGCGCAGCGACCGCGGCGTGCAGGAACACCTGCAGCAACAGGTCGCCCAGCTCCTCCTCCAACGCGGAGTACGACGCCGCGCCGGGGTCTTCGTCGACCTGCGCGATCGCCTCCACGACTTCGTACGTCTCCTCGATCGCGTAACGCGCGAGCGACTGGTGGGTCTGTTGCCGGTCCCAAGGGCACTCCTCGCGTAACCGGCGGACGACCTCGGCGAAGCGCACGAGCTCGGCCCCGACCGGCGCCGCCGCCGTCGGCACCCACACCGTCGTGAGGTGGTCCGCCTCGACGCCACGGTCGAGCTCGTCCCACGCCACCTCGACCACCCGCTCGTCCGGCAGGCCCAACCGCTGCAGCACGACCGCGCGCTCGGGCGTCTCGCGCTCGAACGCCAGCTTCACGTCCGACAGCACCCAGTTGGCGTGGCAGTGCGCGACGAGCAGCGGCCCGCGCTCGCCCGCGGCCCGCTCGGCGAAACGGTGCGCGTCGACGAGGCGCACGCCGTCCTCGAACGGGTCGACGCCGAGCCGCGCCCACACGAGGTCGAGGAACGACACCGCGGGGAGCACGTCGACCTCGACGCGGTCGTCACCGAGCAGCAGCTCGACCGACCTCTCCAGCACCCGTGGCGACCCCGGGACCGCGTACAGCACCTCGCCGTAGCGCGCCGCTGCGTCGGCCAGCTCGTCGGCGATGCCGCGGTAGACGTCGGCGAACGCGTCCGCGCCCTCGTACAGGTCGTCGAACGAACGGGTGCCGGCCGGCATCACCGACGCCGACGGGTGGCGCGTCGTCCGCACGAACCGCACCGCCACGCGCTCGACGGCCGCCAGCGTCTCCGGGGTCACGAGGTCGGGCCCGGCCGGGCCGAGACCGACGACGACGACGCGCCCGGCCATGCGGGCTATCCGCCGAGGTCGATGGGGAGCGGCTCGCCCTCGGGCGCTCCCGTCGGGCCGCCGACGTCGGGCGTCGTCGGCGAGCTCGGCCCCACGACCCCGGGCTGCTCGCCCTCCTTCGAGAACCGGCCGTACCTCGGGTTGATCGTGATCTCCGCGCCGGTCAACGCTTCGGAGAGGAACGTTCCGAAGCCCTGCTGCGCTTCACCGAGCAGCTGCTCGCGGATCGCGTCGGTCACCTCTTCCAGCGGCTGCGGCTGCCGCGAGTCGACCTTGATGAGGTGCCAGCCGAACTGGGTCTGCACCGGGTCGCTCGTCTGGCCGGGCTGGAGCCGATCGAGCGCCGTCTCGAACTCGGGCACGAAGC
>DASVEG010000004.1:0-9418 GCA_036380695.1 Acidimicrobiales bacterium | reverse complement strand
CGGCGGAAACCGGTAGCATCAGGGCGTGGTGGACATCCCGAGGCGCATCCCCGAGGCGACGGTCGCGCGCCTTCCGGTGTACCTGCGGGGGTTGCTCGAGGTGGCCGAGTCGAAGACCACGACGATCTCGTCCGAGCGCCTCGCCGAGCTGGCAGGCGTCAACGCCGCCAAGGTGCGCAAGGACCTGTCGTACCTCGGGTCGTACGGGACGAGGGGCGTCGGCTACGACGTCGAGTACCTGCTGTACCAGATCAGCCGCGAGCTGGGCCTGACACAGGACTGGCCCGTCGTGATCGTCGGGATCGGCAACCTCGGCCACGCGCTGGCGAACTATCGCAACTTCGGCGCGAGGGGCTTCCGGGTCGTCGCGCTGTTCGACGCCGACCCCTCGAAGGTGGGCGAACGGGTGGGCGACCTCGCGGTGCGGCCGCTCGACGACCTCGCGGAAATCGCCGCCGAGCACCGCGTCGCCATCGGCATCATCGCCACGCCTGCCGCGGCGGCCCAGGACGTCGCCGACCGGCTGGTCGAGGCCGGGGTCACCAGCGTCCTCAACTTCGCCCCGACGGTGCTCAACGTGCCCGTGCACGTGTCGCTCCGGAAGGTCGACCTGTCGATCGAGCTGCAGATCCTCAGCTTCTACCAGCAGCGCGCCGCCGGGTTCCCCGACGCGGCGGAGGAGCCCGTCGCCTGATCGCATGCCGGTCCGGGCACCCCTCTATCCGGTCGGCCTGGTGGTCGACGGCCGCCGCTGCCTCGTCGTCGGCGGTGGCCGCATCGCGGCCAGGAAGGTCGACGGGTTGCGGTCGTGCGGCGCCATCGTGCACGTGATCGCCCCCGACGTCGGCGCCGCGGTCAAAGCGTTGCCGGGGGTGACGTGGGACGAGCGGCCGTACGCGGCCGGCGACGCCGACGGCTACCGCCTGGTCGTCACGGCCACCGGCGACCCGGCCGTCGACCAGCAGGTGTTCGACGACGCCGAGCGGGCCGGGGTGTGGGTGAACAGCGCGGACGACCCCGATCGCTGCTCGTTCACGTTGCCTGCCACCGTGAGGCGGGGGCCAGTGCTCGTGACGGTGTCGACGGGCGGGCACAGCCCCGCGCTCGCGACGTGGCTGCGGGACGACATCGCCTCGAGGCTCGGCCCCGAGTACGAGACGCTCGTGGAGTTGCTGTCGGACGCCCGCAACGAGATCCGCGCGTCGGGCCGGTCGACCGAGGGCGTCGATTGGCACAAGGCACTGGACTCCGAAATGCTGGAGTTGATCAGGGCCGGTCTGGTCACCGAGGCAAGGGAGCGCCTCCGCTCGTGTCTGTCGTCGTCGTAGGCCTGAACCATCGGACCGTCCCGCTCGACGTCCTCGAGCGCATGACGGTCGACGGACGCAGGCTCCCCAAGGCGCTCCACGACCTCCGCTCCCGGCCCCACCTGAGCGAAGCGGTCGTGCTGTCGACCTGCAACCGCACCGAGATCTACGCGGTCGCGGAGCGGTACCACGGGGCGCTCGACGACGTGCGGTCGTTCCTGACCGACGTGTCCGGCCTCAACGTCGATGCGTTCAGCGACCACCTGTACGCCTACCACGACGAGACCGCGGTCGGTCACCTGTTCAAGGTTGCGGCCGGCCTCGACTCCGCGGTCGTCGGCGAGAGCGAGATCCTCGGGCAGGTGCGAACCGCGCTGGAGACGGCCGAGGCCGAAGGCGCCGCAGGCGCGGAGATGGCCCGCCTGTTCGCGGCGGCGTTGCGCGCCGGGCGCCGTGCGCGCGCCGAGACGGGCATCGGTCGCGGTACGACGTCGGTGTCGCAGGCAGCGGTCGCCATGGCCGCCGACCGGCTCGGCACCCTCGAGGGCCGTCGCATCCTCGTCCTCGGCGCGGGGGAGATCGGCGCGGGCATGGCGGCTGCGCTGGCCGCGACGCAAGGCCTCGCCGAGGTCGTCGTCGCCAACCGCACGAGGTCGCGCGCCGTCGAGCTGGCCCGCCGCATCGGCGGCCGCGTCGTCGACTTCGGCGAGCTCGCCTCCGCCGTCGTCGAGGTCGACGTCGTGCTCACGTCGACCGGCGCGCCGTCGATGATCGTCGACGCCGACGACGTCGCCGCGGTCATGGCCGAGCGCGGCGGCCGGCCGCTGCTCATCGTCGACGTCGCCGTGCCCCGCGACGTCGACCCGTCGGCCGCGGGGATCGACGGCGTCACGCTGCTCGACATGGACGACCTGCGCGCCTTCGCGGACTCGTCGCTGGCCGAGCGCAGGCGGGAGATCCCGCGCGTGCAGACGATTGTCGTCAACGAGGTGTCGCGCTGGCAGGAACGGGTGTCGGCCCGCGAGGTAGCGCCCCTCGTCGTCGACCTGCGCAGGCGCGCCGAGGAGATCCGCCTCGCGGAGGTCGAGCGCCACGCGGCACGGCTCGGTCTCGCGGCCGACGCGCCAGAGCGCGAGACGCTCGACGCGGTGACGCGCGGGGTCGTCAACAAGCTGCTGCACGAGCCGACGGTCCGGCTCAAGGAGGAGGCGGCAACCGCTCGCGGGGAGCGACTGGCCGACGCCCTCCGTCACCTCTTCGACCTGTGACCCGGGTCGTCCGTGCGGCGACGCGCGGCAGCGCGTTGGCGCGCTGGCAGACCGACCACGTCGCCTCCTTGCTGCGCGCGTCGCACGGCGACGGCGTCGTCGTCGAGGTCGTCGTGGTGCAGACGGAGGGCGACCGCCGCCAGGACGTCTCGCTCGACCAGATCGGCGGGCGCGGCGTGTTCGTCAAGGAGGTGCAGGCCGCGGTCGTCGACGGTCGCGCCGACATCGCCGTGCACTCCGCGAAGGACTTGCCGTCGGCCCCGTCGCTGCAACCCGAAGGGCTCGTGATCGCGGCGGTGCCGAAGCGGGGCGACCCGCGCGACGCCATGGTCGGCTGCGCCCTGGCCGACCTCCCTCCCGGCGCGCTGGTGGCGACGGGGTCCGTTCGCCGCCGCGCCCAGCTCGCGTACGCGCGGCCCGACCTGACGTTCGCCGACCTCCGCGGCAACATCGGCACGCGGCTCGACAAGGCCTCCCAGTTCGACGCCATCGTCGTCGCGCTGGCCGCGCTCGAACGCCTCGGCCGCACCGACGCGGTGGCGGAGGTGCTCTCGCCGTCGGTGCTGTTGCCTCAGGTGGCGCAGGGCGCGCTCGCCGTCGAGTGCAGGGCCGACGACGCCGGCACGATCGAACTGCTGCGCGCCATCGAGCACGGCCCGTCGCGCCGCGCCGTCGATGCCGAACGTGCCTTCCTCGCGACGCTCGGGGGCGGGTGCGACCTGCCGGTGGGCGCGCTCGCCGAGGTGGCGAGCGACGGGGTGACGATCGCGATGACCGCGCTGCTCGCCACCTTCGACGGGCGGTCGGTGGTCCGCGCCACTCGCGACGGCACCGACCCCGCGGCGCTCGGGGCGGAGATGGCGTCGTACCTGCTCGACGGGTGCGGCGGCCGCAGCTTCGTCGCGTGACCCGGTGACCGCGTGACCGTCTACCTCGTCGGCGCCGGCCCCGGCGATCCCGGGCTGATCACCGTGCGGGGCGCCGAGGTGCTGGCGCGCGCGGACGTCGTGGTGTTCGACCGCTTGTCCGTGGCGTCGCTGCTCGACCTCGCTCCGTCGGGTGCCGAGCGCATCAGCGTCGGCAAGACGCCGCGCGGGCCGAGTACGCCGCAGGAGGAGATCAACGCGCTGCTCGTCGAGCGCGGCCGCACTGGCTCGACCGTGGTGCGGCTGAAGGGCGGCGACCCGTTCGTGTTCGCACGCGGGGGAGAGGAGGCCGCCGCGCTCGCGGCCGCAGGCGTGCCGTTCGAAGTCGTACCGGGGATCACGTCGGCGATCGCGGTGCCCGCGTACGCCGGTGTGCCCGTCACCCACCGGGGCGTCGCGACGTCGTTCACCGTCGTGACCGGCCACGAAGACCCGTGGGCCGCGACGGAGACCGACTGGGACGGCGTCGCCAGCGTCGGCGGCACGATCGTCGTGCTCATGGGCGTGGCGACGCGCGGCGAGATCGCGCGCAAGCTCGTCGGCGCGGGCCTCGCGCCGGCAACGCCGGCGGTCGCGATCCAGTGGGGTACGCGTGCCGAGCAGCGCACGGTCCGCACCACGCTCGGCGAGCTCGGGATGACGCCGGTGGAGTCGCCCGCGGTCATCGTCATCGGCGACGTCGCCGCCCTCGACCTGCGCTGGTTCGAGACGAGGCCGCTCTTCGGCCGCCGCGTCGTCGTGCCCCGCGCCGAGGCACAAGCCGGCACGTTGTCGGCGCGGCTCCGCGCCCTCGGCGCAGACGTGGTCGAGGTCGCGGCCATCCGCATCGAACCGGGCGAGCCCGTCGTGGTGCCGGCAGGCCACTACCAGTGGGTCGTCGTCACGTCGACCAACGCGGTCGGCGCGTTGTTCGCCGGGCTGCGCGACGCGCGGGCCCTCGGTGGTGCGCGGGTCGCCGCGGTCGGCCCGGGGACGGCCGGCGCGCTGTCGGAGCGGGGCGTCGTCGCCGACCTCGTCCCGGCGGTCGCGACCGCCGACGCACTCGGCGACGCGTTTCCTCCTGCGCCGGACGGCGGCGGTCGGGTGCTGCTGCCGCAGTCGGCGATCGCGCGGCCCGCGCTGGCGGAGGCGTTGCGGGCGAAGGGGTGGGCCGTCGACGTCGTCGCCGCGTACCGCACGGTCGCCGCGGCCGTCGACGCGAGGGCCGCGGGCTCGTGCGCGTCCGCAGACGCCGTCGCGTTCACGTCGTCGTCGACCGTCGAGCACCTCGTCGCCGCCGTCGGCGTCGACGCCATCCCGCCCGTCGTCGTCGCCATCGGCCCCGTCACCGCCGAGACCGCCCGCGCCGCCGGCCTCACCGTCGCCTCGGTCGCCGACCCTCACACCCTCGACGGCCTCGTCGACGCCGTCGCGGATGCTTTTGTGCACCGATGACGCCATATATGGCGTCATCGGTGCACAAAAGCGCAGGTCCCGTAGGCTTGGGCGCCGTGACCTTCCCCGAGCGTCGCATGAGGCGGCTGCGGCGGACGCCCGCCATCCGCCGGCTCGTCGCCGAGACGAGGCTGGGCCCCGACGACCTCGTCGCCCCGCTGTTCGTTCGAGAGGGGATCGACGAGCCGCAGCCGATCGCGTCGCTTCCCGGCGTCGTCCAGCACACGCGCGAGTCGTTGGTGAAGGAAGCTCGGGCGCTCGCGTACCTCGGTGTCCCCGGCCTCGTGTTGTTCGGCGTGCCCGAGCGCAAGGACGCGACCGGCAGCGGCGCGTGGGCTCGCGACGGCATCACTCAGGTCGCGCTCTCCGACCTGCGCGACGAGCTCGGCGACTCGATCGTGCTCATCGCCGACCTGTGCCTCGACGAATACACCGACCACGGCCACTGCGGCGTCCTGACGGCTGCCGGCGAGGTCGACAACGACGCGACGGTCGAGTTGTACGCGCGGGTTGCCGTCGCGCAGGCGGAGGCGGGCGCGCACGTCGTCGCCCCCAGCGGGATGATGGACGGGCAGGTCGCGGCCATCCGAGACGAGCTCGACGCCGCGGGCCACGACGCCGTGGCGATCCTCGCTTACGCGGCGAAGTACGCCTCGGCGTTGTACGGCCCGTTCCGCGACGCGGTGCAGGTGGAGATCGCCGGCGGCGGCGACCGCAAGGGCTACCAGCAGGATCCGGCGAACCGTCGTGAGGCGTTGACGGAGGTGCTCGCCGACGTCGACGAGGGTGCGGACATGGTGATGGTGAAGCCCGCGCTGGCGTACCTCGACGTGATCAGCGACGTGCGGGCCGAGGTCGACGTGCCGGTCGCGGCGTATCACGTCAGCGGCGAGTACTCGATGATCAAGGCAGCCGCCGAACGTGGGTGGATCGACGGCGACGCGGTCGCGCTCGAGCACCTCACCGCCATCAAGCGGGCGGGCGCCGACTTCGTCCTGACGTACTTCGCGCGCGAGCTCGCCGAGCGCCTCAATGGTTGAGCCGACGGAGCCGGCGGCGTCCACGAACGAGGCGCTGTTCAAACGCGCGGGCGAGGTGATCCCCGGCGGTGTGAACTCGCCGGTGCGTGCCTTCCGCAGCGTCGGGGGCACGCCGTACTTCGTCGCCAGGGCGAAGGGCGCGTACGTGTGGGACGTCGAGGGGCGGAAGTACGTCGACTACGTGCAGTCGTACGGCGCGTCGATCCTCGGGCACGCGCACCCGAAGGTCGTCGAGGCGATCAAGCGCGCGGCCGACGACGGCACGACGTACGGCGCGCCGACCGAGCGCGAGGTTCTCCTCGCGGAGACGCTTGCCGACCGTGTTGGCGCCGGGTGCGACCTCGTGCGGCTGGTGTCGAGCGGCACCGAGGCGACCATGTCCGCGGTGCGCGTGGCACGTGGCTTCACCGGGCGCGACCGCGTGGTCATGTTCGAGGGCTGCTACCACGGCCACGCCGACGGGTTGCTCGCCGCGGGCGGGAGCGGGATGGCGACGCTCGGGCTGCCCGCGTCCGCGGGCGTGCCGAAGGGCGCGGTCGCCGACACGGTCGTCGTGCCGTACAGCGTCGTCCCCGAGATCGGCGACGACGTCGCGTGCGTGATCGTCGAGCCCATTGCCGCGAACATGGGCCTCGTCCCGCCGCAGCCCGGCTTCCTCGAAGGCGTGCGCGCCGCGTGCGATCGCGCCGGCGCGCTGCTGATCTTCGACGAGGTGATCACCGGCTTCCGCGTCCGCCGAGGGGGCGCGGTCGAGCTCACGGGCGTGCGCCCCGACCTGTGGACGTTCGGCAAGGTGATCGGCGGCGGGCTACCCCTCGCAGCGTTCGCCGGCCGCCGTGACGTGATGGAGGTGCTCGCGCCGCTCGGCCCCGTCTACCAAGCGGGCACGCTCAGCGGGAACCCGCTCGCGACCGCCGCCGGCCTCGCGGTGCTCGCCGAGCTCGACGACAACGCCTACACGATGCTCGAGGGCAGGGCGACGGAGCTCGCGACCATGCTGCGCGACGTGCTCAACGAAGTGGTGCCTGCCCAGGTGCCGCAGGTTGGCCCCCTGCTCGGCGTGTTCTTCGCCGACGCGCCGGTCACCGATTACGCCGCGGCGAAGACTGCCGCGCAGACCGGTCGGTACGCCGGGTTCTTCCGGGCGATGCTCGAACGGGGCGTGGCCTTCGCGCCCGGTGCGTACGAGGCAGCGTTCCCGAGCCTCGCCCACACGCGCGACGACCTGGAGCGGACGGCCGACCTCGCCCGCGCGGCCGCCGCCGTCGCTTTTCGCTAAACGCGACTCGTCGGGTGGTGGGGGGCGGCGTGCCGTAGGCGCGCGGCGACGCTCCAGCGGTGGAGGATGCCGCACGACTCGCAGCGGATCTCGCGGTCGTAGCCGACCTTGCGGACCTCTTCGAGGTCCATCAGCCCGCCGCACTGGTCGCACAGGATCGAGGCGGTGCAGCGGGGCGTGAGACGGATCGGCACGTTCATCGGGAGCGCACGTACCCGTGCCCCGCGCGCCGAACCTGCCCCGTTCGGATGGTTCTCCCGACCCGTTCGCCCTAGTCCACCCCTCGTTCTGGGTGGATGAGTCCGGCTATACGCCGGACTCATCCACCCAGAACGCGAGTGGGCTAGGGCTCGGGGGCGAGGCGAGCGATGGCGGCGACGCTCTTGTAGACCAACTCGGCGGGGCCGAGCTCGTCGGGGCGCAGCAGGTTCGCCATGATCTTCAGCACCCACTCCATGAGCGTCTTGGAGTGCATGCCGGTGGACACCAGCATCCGCATGAGCTCGGGGTGGCCGATGATTCGGACGAAGGCCCGGGCGACCTTGTAGTAGAGCCCGTACGTCTCCTGCAGCGTCCGCTCGTAGTCCTGCAACGCGAGCCCGTTGCCCGTGCGCAGCGCGACGTCGAGCACCGACGCGGCCAGCCGCCCGGTCTCGTACGCGTACGCGATCCCCTCGCCGTTGAACGGGTTGATCGAGCCGGCGGCGTCGCCCGTCACCAACCACGTCGGCCCGGCTTGCGGCCCCACGGAGAACCCCATCGGTAGCCGCCCGCCGGTCGCCGGGCCGCACGACGTCTCCGGGGAGATCTCCCACGACGCCGGAGCCTGCCCGACGAACGCCTCCATGAGGTGCGTGGTGTTGACGGCCTTCCACTGGTTGAACGTCGACAGTAGGCCGACGCCGACGTTCACGCGCCCGTCGCCGACCGGGAAGATCCAGCCGTAGCCCGGGAGCACGTGGCCGCCCTTGTCACGGATGTCGAGGTGGCTCTCGATCCACGGCTCGTCGTGACGGGGCGACGTGAAGTAGCCGCGGATCGCCATGCCGAGCGGGTAGTCGCGATTGCGCGACGTGCCGAGCGCCCGCCCGAAGCGGCTGTTGGCACCGTCGCTGACGACGACGTAACGAGCCCGCACCTCGACCGTCGCCGCGACGTCCGCTGCCTTTCGCTTGACCGTCGCGCCCCTGACCAGCCCGCCATCGACCAGCGGCCCGAGGGCCTCGGACTCCTGCCAGACGGAAGCGCCCGCCTTCTCCGCCCGCTCCGCGACGAGCGCGTCGAGGTCGTGGCGGGTGACGACGTAGCCGTAGTCGGGCAGCTCGGGGTGCGGGGGCCACCGCATCTCGAGCGTGCGTCCGAACGCGATCGAGCGAAGCCCGCTGAACTTGTGGTGACGGGTCAGCGCGTCGGCGAGGCCCATGTCCTCGAGCTGCTTTACCGAGCGCGGGGTCAGCCCGTCGCCGCAGGTCTTCTCCCGCGGGTAGCGCTTCTTCTCGACGAGGACGACGTCGTGCCCTGCCTCGGCGAGCCAGTACGCCGTCGCGGCTCCGGACGGGCCGCCGCCGATGACGAGAACGTCGGTGGTGTGGTCGGTCGGCATCGGGCCCGCCGCGGCGGTCAGCCGCCCGCCTCGCCGCCGGCGGTCTCGGTCCCGTTCTCGGTCTCTTCGGTGCCGGTCTCGCCGCCTTCGCCCTCGCCCGCGTCCGGCGACGCGCCCTCCGCGCACTCGGGGATGTCCTCGGCGCCCCCGAAGCGCATGCGCTCGTGGCACACGACGCCGATGATCTCCTCCTCGGAGAGCTCCTTCTCGAAGCCAGGCATGTTGCCCGTGGCGACGCGTGAACCCGCCCCGTACGCCTGCCCGCGGACGGGCGCCGAGCCCGTCTTCACCCACGCCACGTGGTCGGCGAAGTTCGGGAAGGTCTTGGTGACGTCGGCCAGCGCGGGGCCGCTGCCACCACCGCCGCTCGGGCCGTGGCACCCGCCGCACGACGGGCCGTAGATCCGCGCCCCGACCGCGGCGGGGCCGGCGACGGCCTCGACGTTGCGCTCGCCGAACGCCCCTGCGTAGAGCAACGCCCAGAACGGCAGCACCGCGACGACGGGCATCGCCCACATCGGCACGCGCTGGCGTCGCGGCGGTGGCTGCGGCGGGCCGGTA
>DASVEG010000003.1:0-7220 GCA_036380695.1 Acidimicrobiales bacterium | reverse complement strand
CCGGCTCACCATCGACGCGCGCGGCGACGGTCCGTTCACCCTCATCGTCGGGTCGGCCGACGGTGCGGGCGCGCCGTCGGTCGTCGCCACCGCCGACGGCCGCCGCGTCGACCTCCCCGTGGGGCCGGGGAAGGCCCGCGTCGACGGCGCGAGGTCGGTGGTCGTCGAGTTCTCGTGATTCCGGAGGCAATAGAGGCGGTTGTACCGCCTCTATTGCCTCCGGAAAGCGGGTCAGTCGTACGTCGCCTCGATCCACCACCGGCCGCCCTCGACCGCGGCGAGATGGGCGACGCCGCCCGCGGTGAGGAGTTGGAAGCGGGCGCGCCTCCGGTGCTCGGGTGGGTCCCACCACCGCTCGTCGACCGGCCATGGCCCCGCCCACGCGACGACCTCGGCGACCTCACCGTTGCCACCTTCGCCGATTGCGAGATACGCGGGCGCACCGTCGCACCCGCCGCGGCCGGTCACCCGCACGGACCCGCCGTCGGCCGCCGCCACCTCGCACGGGAGCGGCTCGGCGTGGACGATCGCCGGCGCGGGCCGTGGGACCTGCCCCGGCCATGGCGTGTCTGGCGACGCCTCCGGCTCGCGGGCGTCGCCCCACGGGATGAGCCGCGCCCGCTCGGCCGGCGACCGCCCGCCCTGCACCACCGCGGTGCACACCCCGTCGAGCCCGATCATCCCCTGCACCCGGGCGAGGGCCCGCGCCGCCCGCTCGTCGTGCAACGTCGACCCGCCCCAGAACCCGAGCTGGCGACCGTCGTCTGGGCGCACCTCGTCGGGAACCAGGCGGACGAGCGAGATGCCAGCCGTCGGCCGGCCCGATGCACCCGTCGCGCCCGTCGCGGTGAGCCAGCCGTCGAGCTGCCAGCGCACCCGCTCGGCGATCGCGCCAGCGGTCAACGCGCCGTCGTGGCGCCACAACCGGACGAGGTGCTCGCCGTGTTCGGTCTCCGCCTCGATCGCGATGCGCGTGCACGCGAGGCCGCGGCGCCCGAGCTCGGCGTGCAACTCGTCGGCGAGCGACTTCGCCACGAACGCGGCGCGGTCGGCGCGGTCGGCCGGTGGGTCGAGCTCGGCGGCGAGCGCGAGGTCGTCCGGCGGCGTTCGCGCCGCGAGCGGGCGCTCTTCCTGACCGCGGGCGAGGCGCCACGCGAGCTCGCCGTCGTGGCCGAAGCGGGCGAGTACCGCCGCGGGCGGCAACGCCGAGAGGTCGCCGAGCGTGCGTATGCCGAGGCGCACGAGCAGGTCGGCGAGCTCGGGACGGTCGAGGACTCGCACCGGGAAGGGCGCGAGGAACGCACGCGTCTCGCCGGGCGCCACCGCGACCCACGGCGCCGGCGCGTCGGCGTTGCGGGCCGCGAGGCCTGCCGCGAACCGCCCCTCCGCGATGCCGACCCTGCACGCCGCGGGCCGGGCCGCGCCCGCGGCCCGCTCGAGCGTCACTTCGGCAACGGCCGCGTCGCCGCCGAAGTACCGCGACGGGCCGCGGGCGAGGAAGGCGCACACGCCAGGGCGGACGATCTCGATCCGCGGGCACACCCCGTCGAGCGCGGCGACGACCGGTTCGAACGCGCGGGCGTCGCGTGCGGGGTCGTCGTCGAGCACGACCAGCTCGGGGCACCTCGCCTGCGCCTCCCGCCTGCGGAGCCCGCGCGTCACCCCCTCGTGCCGGGCAGCCGCGGAGCACGCGACGACGCGGTTCGCATGCAGCACCGCGGCCGGCGTGCCCGGGTCGACGCCGGCGGCCGCTATCGGCCAGTCGGGGCACCACACCACGACGGTGCGGGGCGCGCTCACGCTCATAACGTGATCGCCAGGCGCCGTTCACGCGCCGCCGCCCCCCGGCCAGTGGCGACGACATCGACGGTCCGCGACGCGAGCACGCCGTGCCCCGCACCGAGCCCCCGCCACGTGGAGCCCGTCGCCGTCAGCCGCACGTCGGCACCGTCGGGGTGGTTGCCGACGACGACGAGGACGCCGCCCCGCTCGCGTGTCCTCGCCGCCAGCCGTCTCGCGTCGGCGGCCCGGAACCTCGTCGGCGGCCGGACGACGACGACGTCGATCGCGTCGAGCAGCGCGGCGGTCACCATCGGCCAGTGACCGCCGGGCGCTGGCACCAGTGCGAGCCGCGAGAGGTCGACACCGGCCTCGGCCGCGGCGACCGCCCCGACCGACGGCATGCCGACGAGCGCGACCCACGACCCGGCCGCGGATGGCCCGGCCACCAGCCGCAGCAGGAGCGACGTCGCGCCCGACCCCGGCGGCCCGTCGACGGCGACCACCGACCCCCGCCGGAGGCCCCCGCCGGGCAGCAGCGGCGCCAGCGCGTCGTCGACCGGGAGGACCTGCTCGCCCGCCAGCACGACCGGCGCGACCTTGCCTGCGAGCTCCCGCAGCTCGCGAACCTCTGCCGCTCGACGGCCCGCGGTGCGCGCCGTCCCGGCCGACACCCGTCCGGCCAACCCCACCTCGCGACTATCGAACACCTGTTCGTCTCTGTCAACCGCGCGCCGTTCGCCACCTCATCCGTTTTGGGCGCGCTCAGTGCCATATATGGAGTAATCGCGCCCAAAACCGGAGAACGCGTACGATCACCGGCCATGCTCGCCGTTGTCGCCACCGCCCTCGTCGCCGCCGCCGAGACGACGGAGCACGAGGTGAAGGGGCTGGAGGGCAAGGACCTCGCGATCGCGATCGGCGTCATCGCCGCGGCGGTGTTCGTCGTCGTCCTCGCCGGCCTCGGCTACTTCAGCCCCGGCTCCGGCGGCTCTGGCGAGTCCGGCAGCGAGTAGCGGCGCAGGCCGCTACGGGAACAGGCCGCGAGTCGCGATCGCGTCCGCGAGGCGCTCGACGGCCAGCGCGAACGCCCCCCGGCGCAACGACACGCCGAGCGACTCCGACCGCGCCCACACCGCGGTGAACGCGTCGTCCATGTAGCGACGGAGGCGGACGGCCACCTCGTCCTCGTCCCACGCCATCCCCTGCCGGCTCTGCACCCACTCGAAGTACGACGCCGTCACCCCGCCGGCGTTGGCGAGGATGTCGGGGACGACGACGATGCCCTTGCGGTCGAGCGCCGGATCGGCCGCCGGCAGCGTCGGACCGTTCGCCGCCTCGACGATCACCTTCGTGCACAACCGCTCCGCGACGGCCTCGGTGATCGCACCCTCGAGCGCGGCAGGCACGACGAGCTCGCAGTCGATCGCCCACATGTCGCTCTCGGCGATGGGGTCGGCGAGGTCGAAGCCCGCAACGGTGCCCGTCGCCGCGACGTGGTCGGAGAGCGCCCCGACGTCGAGCCCGCCCTGGTTGTGGACCGCGCCACCGATGTCGCTCACCGCGACGATCCGCATGCCGGCGGACGACAAGAGGAACGCGAGCGGGCCGCCGACCTTCCCGAACCCCTGGATCACTGCGCGCGATCCGGCGAACGGCAGCTCGAGCTGTGCGAAGGCGGCCCTCGCGGACACGAGCACGCCCGTCGACGTCGCGCCGGCGTGGCCCCGCGTGCCGCCGACGCTCAACGGCTTGCCGGTCACCGACGCAGGGAGGTTCCGGCCCTGCATCATCGACAAGGTGTCGTAGAGCCACGCCATCACTCGGCCGTCCGTGTTGACGTCCGGCGCGGGGATGTCCATGTCGGGACCGAGCAGCGGCGAGATCTCGAGCGTGTACCGGCGAGTGAGCCGCTCGAGCTCGCCCAGCGACAGCGTGCGGGGGTCGCAGCGAACGCCGCCCTTGCCGCCCCCGAACGGAAGGTTCGCTATCGCCGTCTTGAACGTCATGCCCGCGGCCAGCGCGGACACCTCGTCGGCGTCGACGTCGGGATGGAAGCGGATGCCGCCCTTGGCCGGCCCCCGAGTCGTGTCGTGGTGCACGCGCCAGCCCTTGAAGACCTCAATGCGACCGTCGTCCATCCGCACCGGCACCGCCACCTCGAGCACCCGGTGAGGGATGCGCAGCATGCGGTGGATGTCGGGATCGAGGCCGACGACCTTCGCTGCGTCGTCGAGCCGTTCGAGGATCGCCCCCCAAGGATCGGACCGGTGCACTGAATCCATCATGCGTCAGGTGGACGCCAGGCGCGCGTCACGCACCGAAGGCGCGCGTCACGCAGCGCAAGACGGCGTGACGCCTTCCTTGTAGTGGATGTAGAGCCCGCGCACGACGTCCTCCAGTTCGGCGCCGTCGCGGCCGGGCACCAGTTGCACGGTGACCACGTTCGAGTAGATGTGGAGCGACTGCACCGCGCCCGTCTCGAACAACCGCGCCGCGAGCACGTCGGGCGGTCGGTCGCCCTGCACGTCGTCCGGCGACGTGTAGCGCTCGTGGCCCATGCCCGTGAGCGTGCGGTTGATCTCGAACCGGACGACGCCGCGGCGCCCTGTCGGCTTGCGGGTGACGGCGATCGGTTGGCCCATGGCCCGCTGAGGCTATGCGCCGCCCGCGCCGCTGACCAAGCCCTACCATTCGCCCCGATGTCGCTGGAACCCCTCCGCCGGCCGGTGCCGGTGCGGACGATCGCAGCGACCATCGGGATGGTGCTGGCGACGCTCGTCGCGCTGGTGATCGTGCAGCGCCTGGCGCGGATCATCGGGCTGTTCGTCGTCGCGGGGTTCTTCGCGATCCTGCTCACGCCGGCCGTCGACTTCCTCGCGCACCGCCGCATGCGCCGCTCGCTCGCGACGATCGTGGTGTTCCTCGCGGGGGTGCTGGTCTTTTCGTTGATGATCGCGACGTTCGTCCGCCCGATCGTGGAGGAAGTGAACGAGTTCATCGACAACTTCCCCGAGTTCGTCGACGACGCGAAGGAGGGCCGGGGTCCTATCGGCCGCCTCGTGCAGCGCTACGACATCGACACGTGGATCGAAGAGAACCAGGAGCGCCTCTCGAACAGCTGGCGCCAGGCCGGTGCCCCTGCGCTCGACGTCGCCCGCAGCGTGGCCAACGGCTTGTTCGCCCTGCTGACCGTGCTCGTGCTGACGTTCCTGATGATCTTGCAAGGCCCCGCGCTCACGAAGGGCGTGCTCGACCTCGTCGACGACCCCGTCCGCCGCGAGCGCCTGCGCCACGTCGCGGGCGACTGTGCGAGAGCGGTGACGGGCTACATGGCCGGGAACCTCGTCATCAGCATGATCGCCGGCGTGGCGACGTTCGCCTTCCTTACGCTGCTCGGCGTCCCGTTCGCAGGGGTGCTCGGGCTGTGGGTCGCGTTCGCGGATCTCATCCCGCTCGTCGGCGCGACGCTCGGTGCCATCCCGACGGTGGCGGTCTCGTTCCTCAGCTCGCCCCGCGACGGCATCGCCGCGCTGATCTTCTACATCGCGTACCAGCAGTTCGAGAACCACGTGCTGCAGCCGACCGTGATGTCGAAGACGGTCAACCTGAACCCGCTCGCCGTGCTCACGAGCGTGCTCGTCGGCGTCGAGCTGTTCGGCATCCTCGGAGCGCTGCTGGCGATCCCGGTTGCCGGCGTGCTGCAGGTGATCGTGCGCAACCTGTACGACGAGCGGCGCGGCCACCTGAAGCCGGAGCCCACGATAGGGACCGACGAGGTGCCGCTCTCGCAGGCGCTGGCGGACGAAGCGGACGAGGACGGGGGAAGCTGATGGCAACCGAGCAGATCGAGATCGAAGGCCACATCATCGACTCGCTGATCCTGGCGAAGGTGATGGACGTGATCCTGAGCGCGGGTGCCGACTACCGCATGCTCGACGTCGAGATCGGGCGCACCAACACCGACACGAGCAAGGCCCGGCTCGAGGTCGTGGCGGAAGACGAGGAGTCGCTTGCGGTGCTCGTCGCCGAGCTGCAGGTGCACGGCGCCAACCCGATGAACGTCGCGCCCGCGCAGGTCGTCCCCGCCGAGCGCGACGGTGTCCTCCCTGCGGGCTTCTACTCGACGACGAACCTGCCGACGACGGTGCGCATCGACGGTCACTGGGTGCCGGTCGAGAACCCGGAGATGGACTGCGCGATCGTCGTCGGCGACGGCCGCGTCCTCACCGTCCCGATGCATCGCGTGCGGGAGGGCGACCTCGTGGTCGTCGGCCACGACGGCGTGCGGGTGACGGCACCGGAGCGGCCACGCGGGTCGAACCCGTTCGAGTTCATGGGCTCGGACGTGTCGTCCGAGAAGCCCAAGGCGTTGCTCGTCGCGCAGGTCGCGGCGCGCATCCGCCTGGCCAAGGACGCCAACCGCCGGGTGCTCGCCGTGTGCGGCCCCGCCGTCATCCACACCGGCGCCGGCGAGCCGCTGGCGCGGCTCGTGCGGGCCGGCTGGGTCGACGTGCTCTTCGCGGGCAACGGCTTCGCGACCCACGACATCGAGTCGAACGTCATGGGCACGTCGCTCGGCGTGTCGGTTGGCGAGGGTGCGCCGACCGAAGGCGGCCACTCGAACCACCTGCGCGTGATCAACGAGGTGCGGAGGTACGGGTCGATCGCGAATGCGATAGAGGCCGGGTACATCGACGGCGGCGTGATGTACGAGTGCGCGCAGCGGGGCGTGCCGTTCGTGCTCGCCGGGTCGCTCCGCGACGACGGGCCGCTGCCCGACGTGTACACGAACGTGGTCGAGGCCGCGGACGCGATGCGCTACCTCGTGCCCGGCGTCGGCGTGGCGTTGATGCTGGCCTCGACGCTGCACGCGATCGCGACGGGGAACATCCTGCCCGCCGACGTCGAGACGTTCTGCGTGGATATCAACCAGGCCGTCGTCACCAAGCTCGCGGATCGCGGCAGTCACCAGGCGCTCGGCATCGTCACCGACGTCGGCTTGTTCGTGCACCAGCTCGCCGACGCGCTCGGCGCCTGAGCGTCGTGGCCGAGCTCGCCTGGGGGCGGCGGTTCCTGATGTGCCCGCCGGAGCACTTCGGCGTGCTCTACGAGATCAACACGTGGATGCACACCGAGGTGCCGGTCGACCCCGACCGCGCCCGCGAGCAGTGGGACGCGCTCGTGGCGACGTTGCGGCAAGCGGGGGCAGAGGTCGACGTGCTCGACCCGGTGCCCGGCCTCCCCGACCTCGTGTTCACCGCGAACGCGGGGATCGTGAACGGGAACCAGTTCGTCCCCGCCCGCTTCCGTCACCCCGAGCGCCAGGGCGAGACGCCGCACGACGTCGCGTGGTTCGAGGCGAACGGGTTCCGCGTCGACGAGCTGCCGCTCGGCGTGTCGCACGAGGGTGCCGGCGACGCGCTCCCCTTCGGTCCGGT
>DASVEG010000002.1:0-2569 GCA_036380695.1 Acidimicrobiales bacterium | reverse complement strand
GGCGGCTGGCGCGAGTCGGCCGACGTGTGGAGCCTTGGGCCCGGCGACTCGGCGTGGCGCGCGGAGCCTCCGCTGCAGTCCGCCCGTGGTGCGCTCGGCCTGGCAGCGTTGGGCGACACGCTCGTCGTGTTCGGTGGCGTCGCAGGCGGCTCGCCCGTAGCCACCGCGGAGCAACTACGCGCCGGCGCGCCGCGGTGGCAACCTGCGCCCGCGATGCGCGAAGTGCGCGAGCACTTGGCGGCGACGAGCGTGGGTGGACGCGTGTACGCCATTGCCGGGCGAGCGGGCGCGATGGAGACGAACCGGCGCACCGTCGAGTCGTGGGACGGCGACGAGGCGGCGTGGCGCGAGGAACCCCCGTTGAACGACACGCGTGGCGGCACGGCTGCGGCAGGTACGTGCGTCGCCGGCGGCGAGGAGCCGGCGGGGACGATCGCAACCGTCGAGTGCCTCGTGGTCGAGGGCGACGACGCGCGATGGGAGGTCGTGGCACGGCTCGAGACGCCGCGTCACGGGCTCGCCGTTGTTGCTGTGGGCGACGCGATCCACGTGATTGGGGGCGGTCCGACGCCAGGGCTCTCCGTGAGCGGCGCGCACGAGGTGCTGACACCCGACCGGTGAACTCGCGCCTTTCGTGCAACAGACGGGGCTCGTCGCGCGTCGTTGTCACGTGATGGTGAAGGACGCCGACGCCGCCGCCGCGTGGCCCGCAGACCTCGTCGCCGTGTACGAGGCGGAGTACGTCGGCTTCGTGCAGCTCGCGTTCTTGCTGCTCGGCTCGCGCGCGCTGGCCGAAGAGACGGTCCAGGACGCGTTCCTTGCCGTCCGCCAGCGGTGGCAACGCGTGCAGAGGAGTGCAGGCGGCTACGTCCGCCAAGCCGTCGTCAACGGCGCCAGGGCACGGCTGCGCCGTAGTCGCGTCGAGGAGCGCCACCTCATCGAGGCCGTTCCGCCCGATGCGCCGGCTGATCTCGTCGAGCTGCGGGAGGCGCTCCGCCACCTGTCGTCCGACCAGCGCACCGCGATCGTGCTGCGGTACTGGGCCGACCTGCCCGACGAGGAGACGGCCGCGATCCTCGGGTGCCGCGTCGGCACCGTGCGGTCGCACATCTCGCGAGGCCTCGCGCAGCTGAGAAGGGAGATCTCGTGAACGACGACGTGCTCACCGAGGACCGTCTCCGCGCGGGGCTGCAGGGGATCGCCGAGTGGGGGCGGCCGGAGCAGGTGCCGCCGTTGCCCGCCGTCGCTCCTGCCGGGGCGGTCGAGATCGGCGTGCCGCGGGCGTCGCGTCTCGAGAAGCGGACGTGGTGGGTGGCTGCCGCGGCGATCGCGCTGGTGCTCGGGCTCGTCGTCGCGAACCTCGGTGGCGGCGGTGGCGAGTTGCCGCACGCGAACGCGTCGTGGCGCTCGATGGCCTCGGCGCCGATCGAGGCGCGTGCCCACCCGGCGCGGGTCTGGACCGGCAACGAGCTCGTTGTGATCGGCGGTCAAGCGGCGGATGGCAGCTGGGTCCGTGACGGCGCGGCGTATGACCCGGAGAGCGACACGTGGCGGCAGCTGCCGGACGCGCCTACCGACGTTCGCCCGGGTTCGCCTGCGGTGTGGACCGGTCGCGAGGTAATCGTGTTCCCCGGAACGTTCCCGCAAGATGTCGCGAAGACACCGAGCTCCTTCGCTCCTCGTCCTCCGATCGCGCTTGATCTAGCCACGGGTCAGTGGCGTGAGCTGCCGGATCCGCGTGGTGGCTTCAGCGTCGCGGCAGTCGTCGTGGAACAGCGCGTTCTGCTGCTCACCAACGACACGCGGGCGGAATTTTCCGTGCTCGAGCTCGTTGGCGACGCGTGGGTGGAGCACATCACGGTTCCGCACGCGATGACGGGGGACTCGTGGTCGTGGGACTCGTTCGCGATCGAGCGCGGTGCGTTGTTCGTCAGCCTGGAATCGAGGTCCCCGGACGCGGCCACGGTCGGCTTTGCGCTCGAGCTACCCGAGGCGGCTGGGGGTACCACGGAGGGGCGGCGCGCGGCGCCGCGCATGACGCCCATTCCGCGACCGCCGGGAACGGGGTCAGAGATCGACGCGCACGCGGGCTTCGCCGCAGGCCACCTCGTCGTGTCAGGGCGGCTCAGCGGAGACCGCCCCCGTTCGTTCACCGAGCGTTACGACCTCGACGGCCGCAATTGGGTGAGCGGCACAGCGGCGTTCGAGGACAAGACCGCGGCCCGTACCAGCCTGTGGGCATCCGTCCCTGGCGGGGTGGTCGTCCTCGGCGGTACGAGCAGCCCGTGGACCGATGTGCGCGCGCTCCGTCGCATCTACGACATAGCGGCGAACGAGTGGCGCGAGCTCCCCGCGCCGCCGATCGATCTCGATCGAGGCGGCGCGGTCGGCGTGTGGACGGGCGACGAGCTCGTCGTGTGGGGCGGCCTCGCGCCACGCGACGGCGGTGGATGGGCTGCCGCGCCGCTTGGCGCCCTCCTCACCTTCGCCACCGGCTGACCCACCCAACCTCGTTCTGGGTGCAGAAATGTGCCCAGGGGGCGCATTTCTGCACCCAGAACGCAGAAGA
>DASVEG010000001.1:0-4937 GCA_036380695.1 Acidimicrobiales bacterium | reverse complement strand
GTCTGGAAGAACGACTGCGGCATCGGCGGCTCTGGCACATGCAGGAGCGGGCGCAGGTCGAGGCCCTCCGCCTTCCAGTGGTCGACGGCCTCGGCCACGTCGATCATCTCGGCGTGGCCGATCGCCTCCTCGAGCGACCGGAAGCCGAGCGACGCGAGGATCTCCCGCACCTCCTCGGCGATGTACTCGAAGAAGGTGACGACGAACTCGGGCTTGCCGGTGAAGCGCTCACGGAGCACCGGGTTCTGCGTCGCGATGCCGACAGGGCACGTGTCGAGGTGGCAGACGCGCATCATGATGCAGCCGCTGACGACGAGAGGTGCGGTGGCGAAGCCGTACTCCTCCGCACCGAGCAACGCGGCGATCACGACGTCACGCCCGGTCTTCAACTGGCCGTCGACCTGCACGACGATGCGGTCGCGCAGGCCGTTCAACAACAGCGTCTGCTGCGTCTCCGCGAGGCCGAGCTCCCATGGCGCGCCCGCGTGCTTGAGACTCGTGAGCGGGCTGGCGCCGGTGCCCCCGTCGTGACCGCTGATGAGCACGACGTCCGCGTGCGCTTTCGACACGCCAGCGGCGACGGTCCCGACGCCGACTTCGGCGACGAGCTTCACGTGCACTCGCGCCTCCGGGTTGGAGTTCTTGAGGTCGTGGATGAGCTGCTTGAGATCTTCGATCGAATAGATGTCGTGGTGCGGGGGCGGGCTGATGAGGCCGACGCCCGGCGTCGAGTACCGCGTCTTCGCGATCCACGGGTAGACCTTGTGGCCGGGGAGCTGCCCGCCTTCACCGGGCTTCGCGCCCTGCGCCATCTTGATCTGTAGGTCGCTCGAGTTGACGAGGTACTCGCTCGTCACGCCGAACCGCCCCGATGCCACCTGCTTGATCGCGCTGCGCCGCTCGGGGTCGTAGAGGCGTTCGGCGTCCTCGCCTCCCTCGCCGGTGTTCGAGCGGGCGCCGAGCTGGTTCATCGCGATGGCGAGCGTCTGGTGCGCCTCCATCGAGATCGAGCCGTACGACATCGCGCCGGTGTTGAAGCGCTTGACGATCTCGTTGACGGGCTCGACCTCGTCGATCGAAACCGGCGGGCGCTCGCCGTCCTTGAGGCGGAACAGGCCGCGCAGCGTCGCCAGCTTCTGCGCCTGCGCGTCGACGAGGTTCGTGTACTCCTTGAAGATCTCGTAGCGCTTGGTGCGCGTCGCGTGCTGCAAGCGGAAGACTGTCTCCGGGTTGAAGAGGTGGTACTCGCCCTCGCGGCGCCACTGATACTCGCCGCCCATGTCGATCTCGCGGTGCGCGAGCTCGGTCGGGCGCGTGGGATACGCCTTCGCGTGGCGAAACGCGACCTCGGTCGCGAGCACGTCGAGGCCGACGCCGCCGAGCCTCGACACCGTGCCGGCGAAGTACTGGTCGACGATGTCCTGCGCGAGGCCGATGGCCTCGAAGATCTGCGCCCCCGTGTACGACGCCACCGTCGACACGCCCATCTTCGACATCACCTTGAGCACGCCCTTGCCGCACGCCTTCACGTAGTTGCGGTGCGCCTTGCGGGGCGTGAGCCCATCGATGAGCCCGTCGCGGATCATGTCGTCGATCGTCTCGAACGCGAGGTACGGGTTCACCGCGGCGGCGCCGTACCCGATGAGCAACGCCATGTGATGCACCTCGCGCGCGTCGCCCGCTTCCACGACGAGGCCGACGCGCGTTCGCGTCTTCTCGCGGATCAGGTGATGGTGCACCGCGCTGGTGAGGAGCAGGCTCGGGATCGGCGCCATGTCCTGGCTCGAGTGCCGATCGCTCAACACGATGACGTTCGAGCCGAGCGCGATCGCCTCGCTCACCTTGGCGAAGATGCTCTCCAGCGCGCGTTGGATGCCGGCGCCGCCCTCGGCCACCGGGTACAAGCCGTCGATCGCGAAGGCGTTGAAGCCGGGAGTCGCCGGCTCCTCGTGGATGTAGAGAAGCTTCGCCAGCTCGTCGTTCGACAGGATCGGGAACGGCAGCCGGATCTGGTGGCAGGACTCGGGGCGGGGGTCGAGCAGGTTGCCCTCGGGGCCGACCGTCGCGCCGAGGCTCGTCACCAGCTCCTCGCGGATGGCGTCGAGCGGCGGGTTGGTGACCTGCGCGAAGAGCTGCTGGAAGTAGTCGAACAGCAAGCGCGGCCGCTCGCTCAGGACGGCGATCGGCGTGTCGGTGCCCATGCTGCCGATCGGTTCCGCACCGGTCTTGGCCATCGGGGCGAGGATGATCTTCTTCTCCTCGACCGTGTAGCCGAAGAGACGCTGGTGCTTGACGACGCTCGAGTGCTGAGGCGTCAGGAAGTCGCGCGGCGGAAGGTCTTCGAGGTGGACGAGGTTGTCGTGCAGCCAGTCCGCGTAGGGGTGCTCCTGGCTCAACGACGCCTTGATCTCCTCGTCGTCGATGATCCGGCCCTGGGTGGTGTCGACGAGGAACATGCGGCCCGGCTGCAGCCGGCCCTTCTGCACCACCTTGCTCGGCTCGATGTCGAGCACGCCGACCTCGCTCGCCATGACGACGAGGCCGTCCGACGTGACCCAGTAACGGCTGGGCCGGAGGCCGTTGCGGTCGAGCACCGCGCCGATGACCGCGCCGTCGGTGAACGCCACGCTCGCCGGGCCGTCCCACGGCTCCATCAGGCTCGAGTGGTACTCGTAGAACGCCCGCTTGTCCGCGGGCATCGACTGATGGTTCTCCCACGCTTCGGGGATCATCATGAGCACCGCGTGCGGCAGGCTGCGGCCGCCGAGGTGGAGGAGCTCGAGCGCTTCGTCGAACCGCGCCGTGTCCGATCCCCCTGGTGTGCAGATCGGGAAGATGCGCTCGAGGTCGCCGGGGAGGAGGTCGGACTCGAGCAGCGCTTCGCGGGCGCGCATCCAGTTCTGGTTGCCCTGGACGGTGTTGATCTCACCGTTGTGCGCGACGTAGCGGTACGGGTGCGCGAGCGGCCAGCTCGGGAACGTGTTGGTGCTGAAGCGGGAGTGCACGAGGGCGAGGGCGGACTCGACCCGTACGTCCTCCAGGTCGAGGAAGAACTCGTTCAGCTGGGGCGTCGTGAGCATGCCCTTGTAGATGAACGTGCGGGTGCTGAGGCTCGGGAAGTAGACGCCCTCGACCTCGTGCTCGATCCGCTTGCGAAGGATGAACGCGCGCCGCTCAAGGTCGATGCCTTCGTACGCATTGCCGTTGCCGCCCGCGACGAAGAGTTGCTCGAACACGGGCTCCACGCGCCGCGCGCTGTCACCGATCATCGAATCGTCGATGGGAAGGTCGCGCCACCCGATCGTGCGCAGACCCTCGCTGTCGACGACCTTCTCGATCGCGTGTCGCGCGTCCGCGGTCGCCTCGCCCGTCGGCAGGAACGCGATGCCCGTCGCGTACTGGCCCTCGGGCGGCAACTCGAAGTCGCTCGCGGTCACGGCGCGGAAGAACGAGTCGGGCAGCTGCAGCAGGATGCCGGCGCCGTCGCCGGTGTTCACCTCGCTGCCGCTCGCGCCGCGATGGTCGAGGTTGCGCAACGCCTGCAGGCCCTTGCGCACGATGTCGTGCGACCTGCGCCCGTGCATGTCGACGACGAAGCTGACGCCACACGCGTCGTGCTCGAAGGCGGGGTTGTAGAGACCCTGCGCGGCAGGGCGGTCGGGTGTCGACACGCGTGACGTCCTTCTCGGGCTTGTTGGTGCGGTGCTGCCTGCCCGGGACGACGCTGGCCCTGCAAGGCGAAGGAAAGATTGTAGGGGAGCCGCTGGCGGTGAGGCGACCGTCGGCCGCGAGGCGGTCGCCTGCGTGTCCGGCCGTGCGTCAGTCGGGCAGCGCGGCCCGCTCGTGTTCGAGCTCGAGCTGCTGGAAGCGCTGACCGCAGTACCCGAGGACCGCGGTCGAGCCGAGCGCATCGTCGTCCGGTCGCAGCTTGCCCGTGTGGAGGTCGAAGAAGCCCAGCTCGCGCTTCTGCCCGCCCGGCAGGATGCGGCTCAGGTAGAGGCGATCCTTTCCGTGGCCGCGCCAGCGGTAGCACGCGATGATCGATCGCTCGGGCGTCGGTGCCGGCCGCCGAAGCAACGCGTCGATGAAGCGTCTCAGCGCGCCTTTCGCGTCGGCGGTCATGTCCGCCTTCGTCGTGCCCGGCGAGTCGCCCCACGCGTAGTGGGGCAGCAGTTGCGCGAGCACGTCGTCCCACTCGGCGCTCGTGGTCACGACCCGGCCGCTGGCGAGGTCGAGGTAGCCCACGTCGCCTCCCTCGTTCGACTGCACGTAGAGCCGATGCATGCGCTGGCGCTTCCACGGCTTGAGGTACACGACCTGCTCTTCGGGCTCGACGATGGGGACGTCGGCGACGTCGTCCGACACCTTGGCCGGGAAGTCGTGCAGCAGTTGCACGCACACGCGTTCCATCTGTTCCGCGCTCAGCTTCCGCGGCCACACGCGGATCCAGCCGAGAACGTCGTCGATGTCGACGAGCTTCACCCTGTCGACGAACCGAGCGTCGCCGATGCGCGCCTCGCCGACGAAGCAGAGCGCGGGCCGGACGTCGACCTTCTGGTCGCCCAGCACGCGGTCCAGCACTGTGGCGACGGCGACGGCCGTGTTGCGCGCCGCCTCCAGCTCCCGCGCGCGTGAACGGCCGTCCTGGCGCAGGACGCCGTTCTCGTCGACGTCGATCGTGCCCGTCCACTTCTTCGCGTCGACGACGAAGACGGCCGACGGCGTCACGACGATGTGGTCGACGTTGCCGGTCGAGCCGGGTCGCCGCCGGTCGGGGAGGTGGCGGCACTCGTCGGCGACGAGCTCTTCGAGGACCGCCGCGAGCCGTACCTCGCCCGCGCTGCCCGCCTCCCACGCGTCCGCGATGCGCGCCGCCTTGTCCGCTTCGCGCTGCCGCCGTTCCGCGACGCGTCGCGCCGACACCGCCCGTTCCGCCG